>JAFTDN010000087.1 GCA_017454165.1 Bacteroidales bacterium
GGCTCGGTGGAGCTCTGCGGCGGCACACACGCACCCGCAACAGGACAAATAGGGCTATTCAAAATCATGTCGGAGAGCACCATAGCCGCCGGCGTGAGGCGCATCGAAGGCATCACCGCAGTCAGGGCCGAGGAGCTGATCCAGCAGCTACAGGACACGCTCAAAGAGCTGAGCGGAATATTCCACAACGCCCCAAACCTAGTGAACGCCGTGCGCAAGGCCATCGATGAGAATGCCGACCTGCGCAAGCAGCTCGACAGCCTGATACACGAAAAGACCATAAGCCTGAAAAAGCAACTGCTACAAAACGCCGAGACCATTGGCAACGCCAAAGTCATAAGCATTGAAACCATGATGCCCGCCGACATGGTGAAAACCTTGGCCCACATGCTGCGCGGCGAGATGCCACAGGGCATGGCCTTTGTGGCGGGCACTACCGATGCGGGCAAGCCCCTTATCACCATCGCCCTGAGCGATGACCTTGTGGCCATCGGCCTCAACGCCTCGTCCATAGCGCGCGAGGCCGCAAAGGAAATCCAAGGCGGCGGCGGCGGGCAGCCATTCTTCGCCCAGGCCGGGGGCAAGGACGCCGATGGGCTGAGCAGAGCCATAGCGTCGGCCAGAGCCGCCATAAGCGGCAAGCTTCAATAGGGAATTGCCCAACAGCATCTGATATAAACAACTGTATATAAATAATATATGCAATTTAAACGAATGTTCCATCCCAGCCGAACATCCATGACTAAATAAATTCATACCTTTGCGCCGCCTCATCCCACAAAAGATGACGTGCACACAAACCTACAGAACACACACAAAATCAACAACAAACAACATTATGGAAGTAACCCGCATATTCGACCTGCTCGACAACGGCCTACAGATATACAGGGAGTGGCCCGCGCTGGCCTCCAAACGCAACGGCGTTTGGGTGGAGTACAGCATGGCCCAATACGCCGAGAACGCCACTAACCTGAGCTACGCCCTGATGGACATGGGGCTGAGCCCCGGAGACAAGGTGGGCTCCGTGGCCTCGAACCGTCCCGAATGGAACATGGTGGATATGGGCGTAGCCCAGGCTGGGCTGGTGCATGTGCCGATATACCCCACCATAGGCATCGATGAGTACCGCCACATACTAAGCCACGCCGAGATACGTGTGCTCTTTGTGGGCGACAGGGGCCTATACACCAAGCTGCTACCCATTGTGCAGGAAATGCCACAAATCATGGGCATGTACGTGCTGAACGATGAACCCGAGCTGCCCTGTTGGCAACAGGTACTCGGCCGGGGGGGCGCTGCAGCCCCCCGGCTGGCCGATGAGCTGCAACGCGTGAAGGCCGCCGTAAAGCCCGACGATGTGGTGTCGATGGTGTACACCTCGGGCACTACTGGCACATCGAAGGGTGTGATGCTCACCCACGCCAACTTCCTAAGCAACGTGTACGGCTGTATGCGCGTGATTGAGCTACGCCCAAAAGAGAAAGCGGTGAGCTTTCTGCCGCTGAGCCACGTATTCGAGCGCATGGTGAACTACTGCATGCAGCTTTACGGCATGAGCATATACTACTCCGACCTGGCCTCGCTGCCCGCCACGCTGCGCGAACTCAAGCCGTACATATTCATAACCGTGCCGCGAATGCTCGAGAAGTTCTACGACAAGATTATAGCCACGGGCAAGGATCTGAGCGGCATCAAGAAGCAGATTTTCTTCTGGGCGGCCAATCTGGCCTACCGCTACAACGAGCGGCACAACAGCTGGTTCTACACGCTCAAACTACGCGTGGCCCGCAAGCTGGTGCTCGACAAGTGGAACGCCGCCTTTGGCGGGCAGCTGCGCTACGTGATAAGCGGCAGCGCCGCGCTACAACCCAAGATAAATAGGGCCTTTCTGGCCGCTGGCGTACCGCTAATAGAGGGCTACGGCCTCACCGAAACATCACCCGTAATATCGGTGAACCACCCCGCCACACCGGGCAACATCAAGGTGGGCTCGGTGGGACCGCTGCTCCACCACACCCAAGTAAAAATTGCCGCCGATGGCGAAATCCTGATGAAAGGCCCTGGCCTGATGAAAGGCTACTACAAAGCCCCCGAGCTCACGGCGCAGGCCATCGATGCCGAGGGCTGGTTCCACACGGGCGACATAGGCTTCATGGACGAGGGCAAGTTCCTGACCATCACCGACCGCAAGAAAGAGATATTCAAGCTGTCGAGCGGCAAATACATTGCCCCGCAGATAATTGAGAATAAGCTTAAAGGCTCGTTCTTCATCGAGCAGTGCATGGTGGTGGGCGAGAACGAGAAGTTCGCCAGCACCATCATATCTCCCAACTTCAGCTTCCTGCACGACTGGTGCGCTCGCCACAAGGTGCACTTCCAGAACAACCAGGAGTTGATTACGCTGCCCGAGGTGGTGGCGCGATACCAACGCGAGGTGAACAGCCTGAACAAGGAGCTGAGCGACTACGAGCAGATTAAGCGTTTTCGCCTAGTGGCCGACCAGTGGAGCCCCACCACTGGCGAGCTGTCGCCCACCCTAAAGCTCAAGCGCAAGGTGATATACGAACGCTACGAACCACTGCTAATCGACATCTATAAGCACGAAAAAATAATCGACGTGCGCGGTGTGCGAGAGTAGTTGGCACTGCCGCATACGCAAAAGGTTCCACGCATCATGGAACCTTTTTTTGTGGTCCACATTGAACCAGCGTAATATGCGCCCGTCATTGCGAAGCGAATGTTTTCCTAACGCTTACATGTAAGAAACTACGATAGAGCTATTTTTCTATTTTATTCCACATCATATCCTTACTTTTCCCTATCTTTGCGCGTAGCTTTTGCGCGAAAAAAACGGACATGCCCTGCCGCCGCATAATATACGCCCTCCTCACCTTATCAGCCTTGCTTTTGCTGGGCGTAGGGCGGGTATGCGCGCAGTTCCACCC
>JAFTDN010000088.1 GCA_017454165.1 Bacteroidales bacterium
AGAGGCCCAGCCAGTTCGCTATGCGGTGCAGTAGGTGCTTCATTGTTTTAAGAGCACCGCAAAGATAGCGTTTTTGTTTGACACCACAAAATGTTTGGGGCATATTTTTTTTCGCATCGAAACGAATTTTACAGTACCTTTGCCCCATGGCATCGCAACGCGCCCCAGTAAACAAGCTGCAAGCCCTGGCCAAGCTACAGGCCATGTGCGCCCGCGCAGAGCGCTGCTCAGCCGATGTGCGCCGCAAGCTGGCCCAGTGGGGCCTGCCCGATGATGAGACCGAGTGGGTGCTACGGCAGCTGATGGCCGACCGCTTTGTGGACGACGCCCGTTACGCGGCCTACTTCGTGCGCGACAAGGCCCAGTTCAACCGCTGGGGGCGAAACAAGATCGCGCTGGCCCTCAGGGCCAAGGGCATAGACCCAGAGATGGCCGCCGAAGCCCTAAACCAGCTCGACCCCAACCAAGACGCGCAGACGCTGGCCGAGCTGCTGGCCCGCAAGCAGCGGCAGGTGAAGGCCAAATCAACCTACGACCTAAAGGCCAAGCTCATACGCTTTGGCCTGTCGAGGGGCTTCGCGCCAGCACTGGTGATGGAGCAGGTGAACCGCGCCCTAGCCGACATCGACACGGACAGCCCATAAAAAAGGGCCATCAAGGGACATCGCCCCCGAAAAAGATGTACTTTTGCAGCAGATTATATCCCCGCCCCCACAGATGAGCAAGTTCGAGTGCGACTTTTTAGTAATTGGCTCTGGCATAGGAGGTTTGAGCTATGCCCTGAAGGTGGCCGAGCACGGTCAGGTAATAGTGGTATCGAAAGATGGCATCGACTGCACCAGCACCTCGTTCGCCCAGGGCGGCATAGCCGCCGTTACCTACGAGCCCGACAACGTGGAGCAGCACATCGCCGACACGCTGGTGTGCGGCGATGGCCTATGCAACGAGGATGTGGTACGCATGGTGTGCAACGAGGGCCCGCAGCAGATCAAACAGCTCATACGCTGGGGGGCGCTGTTCGACCGTAAGCCCAGCGGGCAGTACGACCTGGCCCGCGAAGGGGGCCACTCTATGCACCGCATACTGCACCACAAGGACCGCACCGGCGCCGAAATCCAGCGCGCCCTCACCGCCCAAGTACGGCAGCACCGCAACATCAGGGTATTCGAGAACCACTTCGCTGTCGAAATCATCACCCAGCACCACCTAGGCGAGGTGGTGCGCAAGGGCTACCCCAACATCACCTGCTACGGAGCCTACGTGCTCGACATCAAGACGCAGCAGGTGCACACCTTCCTGAGCCGCCACACGGTGATGGCCACCGGCGGCACGGGCAACATCTACCACACCACCTCGAACCCCATGGTGGCCACCGGCGATGGCATAGCCATGGTGTACCGCGCCAAGGGGATGGTGGAGAACATGGCCTTCGTGCAGTTCCACCCCACCACCCTGTTCCACCCCGGCGAGCGCCCGTCGTTCCTGATAACCGAGGCCATGCGCGGCTTTGGCGCGGTGCTGCGCACCACCGATGGTAAGGATCTGATGCAGAAGTACGACCCCCGAGGCTCGCTCGCCCCCCGCGACGTGGTGGCCCGCGCCATCGACCACGAGATGAAAATCAGGGGCGATGAGTTCGTGTACCTCGATGCCACCCACTGCGACCCCGTGGAGCTCATCAACCACTTCCCAAACATCTATCAGAAATGCCTCTCGCTGGGCATCGACATCACCAAGGATATGATCCCCGTGGTGCCCGCCGCCCACTACCTATGCGGCGGCATAAAGGTCGATATGGACGGGCGAACCTCCATCAACCGCCTATACGCCGTGGGCGAATGCTCATCGACGGGGCTGCATGGGGCCAACCGCTTGGCCTCCAACTCGCTCACCGAAGCCGTGGTGTTCGCCGAGCGCGCCGCCCGCCACAGCGTCGATACGCTGCCCAGCACCAGCATCAACCAGCAGGTGCCCGAGTGGGACTACGAGGGTACCACCCACAACGAGGAGATGGTGCTCATCACGCAGAGCTACAAGGAGATGCAGCAAATCATGAGCAACTACGTGGGCATCGTGCGCTCGAATCTGCGCCTGCAGCGAGCCCTCGACAGGCTCCAGATCATATTCCGCGAGACCGAGGAGCTCTACAAGCGCTCCATCCTCACCCAGCAGCTGTGCGAGCTGCGCAACATGATCAAGGTGGGCTACCTCGTCATAAAAGATGCCCAGAACATGCATGAGAGCCGCGGCCTGCACTACTCCATCGACTACCCTAGACCCAAGCGCGGCATGGAGTTCTAAAACGCAAATATACCATCCATAATTCTTTGATGCCATGAAACGCAAACCGCTCTATCTCATTGCTTTGACAACCGCAATCGCATCGGGGCTGTCGGCCCAAACATCGGTTTACGACTTCACTGTGAGCGATGCCAAAGGCAACGACCTTCCCCTAGCCCAATTCAAAGGCAAAGTGCTGCTGATTGTGAACACCGCCACGCACTGCGGTTTCACCCCCCAGTACAAGGAGCTGCAAGCCATACACGACCGCTGGGCCGACAAGGGCTTGGTGATCCTAGACTTCCCCTGCAACCAGTTCGGCGAGCAGGCCCCCGGCTCCATGGAGGAAATCACCAAGTTCTGCTCCACCAAGTATCACACCGCATTTGCGCAGCTGCAAAAGGTTGAGGTGAACGGCCCCAACGCCCATCCGCTCTGGCCATTCTTGTATGGCAAAAAGGGCTTCGCGGGCTTCGGCAAGGGGGTGATGGCCACGGCCATGGATAAGATGCTGAAATCGAAGGACAAGGACTACGCTGGCAAGCCCGACATAAAGTGGAACTTCACCAAGTTCTTGGTGAACCGTCAGGGCGAGGTGGTGGCCCGCTTTGAGCCCACAGCCGACATGAAGACCGTGGGCGAGGCCATCGAAACCGCCATTGCAGAGGAGTAGCATTGAGGGCAACAGGGAGGGTTTATCCATCCCCCCATCTTCCCTGCTATGTGCCCAACTCAACACCTTTAATAGGTGATTATAAGATAGTTGAGCACCTCTCAATCCCATGCCGCGACAGGTGGCTGGCACAGAGCTCCTTCAGCCCGTCATGCTACAGCTTGCGACCGGCCATCTTGTTGAGCACGGCCTGCAACACGGCCTTGCGCTCTATGGGCACGGCCACGCTGGCGAGAGCTTGGCGGGCCAAATCAAAGTGCTGCTCCACCAGCTGCTCCACAGCCCGCTGGGCCTGTGAACGGGCATAGAAGGCCATCACCTGCTCCACCTTTTGCTCGCGTTGCAGGTCGGCGTTACGCATCAACGCATCGAACTGCTCACGCTCTGCCACGTCCAGCTGCTGGCGGGTGAGCACGGTGAGCATGGTCTTTTTCTGCGCCATGATGTCGCCACCCGTTTGCTTGCCAAACACGGCCACATCGCCATACACATCGAGCAGGTCGTCCTGCAGCTGGAAGGCGATGCCCATATGGCGGCCAAGCTCCACCAGCGCATCAACATCAGCCTGGGGGGCACCGCCCACGATGGCCCCCAGCTCGAGCGCTCCGCTGAGCAGGGCCGAGGTCTTGAGCTCAATCATGCCGACGTACTGCTCCTGGCTCACGGCGGCGAGCTGCTCAAAGTCCATGTCGAGCTGCTGGCCCTGGCACACACCCATGGCCAGGCGGTTGAACGCCCCTAGCAGCGCGGATAGCATGGGCTCTGGCGACTGCGCGAGCAGCTCGTAGGCCATCACCGACATGGCATCGCCCGAGAGGATGGCAGCGTTGGTACCCCACCGGCGGTGCACGGTGGGCCGTCCACGCCGCAGGTCGGCGTGATCCATGATGTCATCGTGGAGCAGGGTGAAATTGTGGAACACCTCCACGGCCATGGCGGCGGGCATGGCAGGCTGAAGCTCATCGGCGAATAGGTTGCATGAGGCCAGCACCAACGTGGGGCGGATGCGCTTGCCGCCCGCATCGATGGCATAGACCACGGGCTGGTACAGGCCATGGGGTTCGCCCTGGATCGGCAGGGCGCGTAGACCCTGCTCTACAAGGCCAGTGAGCTGCTCGGCGGTGAGTATAGAATTGGTGGGCATGGGGTGAGCGATTTTGCGGTTCGACCACAAATGTACACATTTGCTGCCAAACCGCAAGCTCACCACCTACCTAGCTCTCAGCTATGCGTTTCTCGGCGCGTTTACGCTCGTTCTCATCGAGGTAGATTTTGCGCATACGCATCGATTTGGGCGTAACCTCAACATACTCATCGGCCTGAATATACTCCAGTGCCTCCTCGAGCGAGAAGCGCACGGGCGGGGCCAGGAATGCTTTCTCATCGGAGCCAGCAGCACGCATGTTGGTGAGCTTCTTCGACTTGGTAACGTTCACCACCAAGTCGCCTGCGCGGGTGTTCTCGCCCACCACCTGGCCGGCGTACACCTCCTCGTGGTCCTCTATGAAGAAGCGCCCCCTATCCTGCAACTTATTGAGCGCGTAAGCGTAGGCCGTGCCACTCTCCAAGGCTATAATGGAGCCGTTGGTGCGGGTTTCAATCTCGCCCTTGTAGGGCTCAAAGCCCTTGAAGCGGTGCGCCATGATGGCCTCGCCGGCGGTGGCCGTGAGCAGCATGTTGCGCAGCCCGATGATGCCCCGCGAGGGTATCTCAAACTCAAGATGTATGCGGTCGGCGCGGCGCTCCATGAGGGTCATGGCGCCCTTGCGGCGCGTAACCTGCTCAATGGCGCGTCCCGACACGTCTTCGGGCAAATCCACCGTTAGGTACTCAATGGGCTCGCAGCGCTGGCCATCGATGTGCTTGATGATTACGCGGGGCTGACCCACCTGCAGCTCGTAGCCCTCACGGCGCATGGTTTCGATGAGCACCGACAGATGCAGCACGCCGCGCCCATACACGGTGAACGTGTCGGCAGAGTCGGTGTCCTCAACTCGCAGAGCAAGGTTTTTCTCCAGTTCGCGCTGCAGGCGCTCTTTGATATGGCGCGAGGTTACAAATTTGCCCTCCCTGCCGAAGAAAGGAGAGTCGTTGATGGTGAACAGCATGCTCATGGTGGGCTCATCCACCGCTATGGTGGGCAGCGGCTCGGGGTTTTCGATGTCGGTGATGGTGTCGCCAATCTCAAAGCCCTCAATGCCTACCAGGGCGCAGATGTCGCCGCAATCGACACGTTCCACGGTGCGTTTCTGTAGCCCCTCAAAGGTGAGCAGCTCCTTGATGCGGGTACGTATGATTCGGCCATCGCGCTTGGCCAGCGCCACCTGCTGCCCCGTGGTGAGGCTCCCCCTGTGCAAACGGCCAATGGCTATGCGACCCACATAGTTCGAGTAGTCGAGCGAGGTTACGAGCATCTGGGGCGTACCGTCAAGCTGCTTTGGGGCAGGCACATATTCGATAATCTTGTCGAGCAGCGGGGTGATGTCGGTGGAGGGCTTGCGCCAATCGTCGGACATCCAATTCTGCTTGGCGCTGCCGTAGATGGTAGGAAAATCGAGCTGCTCCTCGGTGGCGTTCAGGTTGAACATCAGCTCGAACACCTGCTCCTGCACGTTTTCGGGCCTACAGTTGGGCTTATCCACCTTATTTATCACCACAATGGGGCGCAAGCCCAGCGCCAAGGCTTTTTCTAGCACAAATCGGGTTTGTGGCATGGTGCCCTCAAAGGCATCAACCAGCAGCAGCACGCCATCGGCCATGTTGAGTACGCGCTCCACTTCGCCTCCAAAATCGGAGTGACCAGGGGTGTCTATAATATTGATTTTCACTCCATTATACTCAACCGACACGTTTTTGGCCAATATGGTGATGCCGCGTTCGCGCTCAAGATCGTTGTTGTCAAGTATGAGCTCGCCGTGCTTCTCGTGGTCGCGGAGAAGCTTGCCCTGGAGTATCATCTTGTCCACCAACGTGGTTTTGCCGTGATCCACGTGGGCTATGATGGCGATGTTGCGTATGGCCTGCATGTTGCGTATAAGTGATATTGTGTTTATTTACAGATACTTATCCCATATTGCTACATCTCGATACAACTTTTATATATTACATAACATGCTGACAAACAGTATAATATATGTATCGACAAATAGCACTTTGGGCGTGCAAAGATACCAATTTTTTTTGCCATTTGGGCATCTCTTGGCTGGGGCCAAAACGGCTGTGCCACGCAGGGCCTGCCACAAAAATGGCGCGGGTTGCACCTTGCAGCCCGCGCCATGCTTAACACACGTTGCAGATTAGGCCATTACCTTTCCAACAGCTGCTGCATCAGCCTTTTTAGCTCATCGATTTTGTGCTGCTGGGCCTCCAGCCCGGCCCGCAGCATGTCGTTCTCGGTTTTCAGCTCCTTGATAGCCTCCACCAGCACGGGTACCACCGAGCCGTACTCGATGCTGTAGTGCAGCTCGTTGCCCTGCTCGTCTTTGCCGCCGCCGCTCACCACCTCGGGCAGCACCTCGAGCACCTCCTGGGCGATGAAGCCTACTTTGTTGCCTGGGCGATGATTTGTCTCATCTTTCCAGCGGAAGCTCACGCCGTTGAGCTTGAGCACCTTGGCCAGCGCACCTTCCAGCGGGCGGATGTCGGTCTTCAGACGGCGGTCGCTGGCGGAGCTCCAACCCGAAGAGCCACCCGCCTCGCCCTGCACATAGAAATGTTTAGCAAAGGTATTTGTTGTATTGATACCAACCTGCTTGTTCTCAAACTGACCAAAAATAAGGGGAATCTCCTCGTTATTGGCTATGAAAAGACAGTTGGACACACCCTCCTGTGTCATACCCGCCTTGTTCCCAATAAACACATTGCCGCTGCCCCTACAGTATTCGCCAGCATTACTGCCCAAGAATACATTGCCAGAAGTAGTTGTGATTTTTGAACCCGCTGCGCTACCAAGGCATACATTTTTTGAGCCCGTAGTAATGGCATATCCTGCATTGTCTCCAATAAATACATTATCCTTTGCAGATTCACACTTTGTGCCCGCTTTATAGCCAACGAATACATTATACTCCGCCCCATTGGCATTGTATCCCGCCTCGTCTCCTAAAAATACATTGAATTGGTTCGCTTTAACAGAAACCCCAGGATTGCAGTAGCCCGCTTTGAATCCAAGGTACACATTATGATCACCCTTTCGATGATTAAACCCCGCCTCGTCGCCCAAAAACACATTGCCTTTACCACTCATATTATAGTATCCAGTCCGTGTTCCAATAAGCACATTTTTATCTGCACCATTTTTATATCCCGCTTGATGACCTATTAAAACATTCTCTGATGACATGTTGTTGCAACCCGCCTCCACACCAATAGAAATATTTTTCTCCCCTGTTTTGTTCCATTCCCCCGCCTTTTCGCCTATGTACACATTGGAATCGCCCCCTGTATTATAGCCTGCAAATCTCCCCAAGAACACATTTTTACTACCGTTAGCACCTCTACCTGCATATGCCCCTATATACACGTTATCAGAGCCATCCCTATTTTCTCCACCCGCAGTCACCCCAATAAATACATTGTCGTTCCCTGTCTCGTTCCAACTTCCAGCTCCATATCCCACGAACACACCATTTTCGTAGTTCGACTCATGCTCATTGCCATCGCCAGCCCGATAGCCTATGGCCACGGTCCGGCTCGTCTTCTTCGACAGTCGGGCCGTATTGGCCCCCACGAACACGTTGTAGCTACCCTCGGTGAGGCCCTTGCCCGCCTCATGGCCTATGGCCACGTTGCTGCTGGTGCCGCTGCCCATGGCCGCCCCCGCATCGGTGCCCATGATGGAGTTGTGCTTGCCCGTGGAAGTGCCGCCCATCAGCGTGGTGCCCGCCCCGTGGCCAATGATGTAGTTGTCGCGGGTGATGTCCATGTACTTGCTCTCGCCGGCCCGCCCCAGCCTGCCCGCCACCGCGAAGCCGCCCCGGGGGCTGCGCGAGCCGTCGGCATCCACGTACACGCGGGTGCTGTCGGGCGTCACCACGAACATGTTGCCGTCCCCGCCATCGCGGCCCAGACGGCTCGCCACGGCGAACCCGCCACG
>JAFTDN010000089.1 GCA_017454165.1 Bacteroidales bacterium
GGCAGGTGCATACCGTATTGATTATGGGACAAAGATAGCGCTTTTATTTGACATCACAAACCTTTGGGGCAACTTTTTTCAAAAAAACAGGGGCATCGCCATGCGATGCCCCTGTTTTACTAGCTTTTGGGTCGTACTACTGCTTCACCACCCTGAGCACATGATGCCCCGTATCGGTGCGCAGCACCACGCGGTACACGCCGGGCAGCAGCCGGGATGTACTGAGCGTGAGCGTGGGCGAGCCATCGTGGGGCTGATCTAGCAGGAGCTGGCCGGCGATGCTCACCACCACCACGCGGTGCACATGCGCCACGCCATCGAGCACTAGGCGGTCGGCGAAGGGGTTGGGGTAGGCCCGCACGGCGGGCCGTTCGCCAATGGGGGCGAGGCCCGTAGTGGCCACGCTGCGCCAAACGGCATAGAGCACCACCTGGGCGTCGGCCACGGCGGTGAGGTTGAGCACCGCCTGCCCATCGGGGTACAGAGGTTGTTCGGCGGTGGCCGTAGCGGCCCACCCCTCAAACACGTACCCCTCTCGAACGAAAGCATTAGCGACAAGCGGCTGCGCCTCATCGTACACAAAGGCCATGGTGTCCATGCGGCCCTGACCGCCGTTGGGGTCGAACGCCACGGTGTAGCCATTGGGCCGCCACAGGGCGAACAGCACCACCACCCCGCCATGCTCGGTGCTCAGATTGAGCACCTGTTGGCCATCAAGGTAGGATGGCAGAGTGTCGCTATGAGATGTTCCCCAGCCCGCAAAAGTGTAGCCCTGTCGGGCGAACAGCGCAGCGGGGAGCCTGTTGGCCTGATTGTAGGACAACGGCATGTCGAACGCAGCTCCTTGAGCTCCGTTAGGGCTTAGGTGCACGGTGTAGTCATTGGGAGCGAACTCGGCAACAACGTCGATGTTGCCGAACACGAGGGCATCGGTACGGCGAGCGGTGGTTAGTCCATCGCTCCATCGCACAAAGTGGTGTCCAACAATGGAGATTGCTTCTACAGTAGTGCCGCTGTGGCCATGCTCCACCTGCTGCTGGGTGTTACCCACCACATGGCCCCCAGCGCTGGCAGCGTAGGTCAGGTTGAACACATCGTAGCTGTAATCTACCAGCGTTACCCTTATTGTGGCCATGGGGGCAGTCAGATTGTAATAATGCGCATTGGGGGCATTCGGATTTTTGAACTCCGATGGGCGCATACCCTGTACCTCAACGACCACGGCTTTGCCCTCCACAACGGGATTGAAGGTGTAGTTCACTCCCACCAAATCGAGTGCTTCCATCTCATGGACTTTCCCGCTATCCAATAGTGTACCTTGGATACCGTCCATCACTGCAAGCCGATTGCCCATGGCAGCAGAGGGCCACTCCACATACAAATACACCTTAGATGCCTGCAACACAGCCTGCGGTGTGGTATCGCCAACGATATTGAACACGCGGGGATTGTCAGTATTGCCATCGCTCCAGCGTAGAAACTCAACGCCAGGTTCGGGCCTCACCAACACTGGCTGCGAGTTGCTGCCGTAAGGCAGCGTTTGTTCGGCGTTATCGATGGTGGCATAGGGTACTTGGAGGGTAGGAATGCCGAAAGAGCTATACTTAACGCCTAGGTTGGTGGTAACGCTGAGGCTGAACATCTGCGGAGCAAATAGTGCTTCTATGCTCATGTCGGCCTGTACGTTGAGATCGGTGCGGGGATTATCGGTGCGGCCATCGCTCCAGCCCGCAAAGGTGTAGCCCGTGGCGGGGATGGCCTCTACGGCTGTGGCATCGGCGGCGTGGGGCACCTGCTGGGCGGCATTGCCCACGATGCTACCGCCAGGCTGCACGGTATAGCTCACGCTCCACAGGTTGCTGAATATGGCCTGCACGTTAATATTGGCCCGCACGCTGCAATCGGTACGGGGATTGTCGGTGCGGCCATCGCTCCAGCACACAAAGTGGTAACCTGCGGAGGGCAGGGCCTCCACGGGCTGCGCATCGGTGCCGGGGGTGATGGTTTGGCTGGCATCGCCCGCTATGCTGCCACCAGCACTGGCGGTGTAGGTCAGCATGAGCTGATTGGCGAACTGCGCCTGCACGCTCACGCTGCGCACCACGTTGCAATCGGTGCGGGGGTTATCGGTGCGGCCATCGCTCCAGCCCGTAAATATGTAGCCCATAGCGGGAGCGGCCAGCACCTCGGTGCCATTGTGGCCATGGGTCACCTGCTGCTGAGTAGCACCATCGATGCGCCCACCGTCAGCGGCGGTGTAGGTCAGGCTGAATGATTTGGGCTCGAAGGAGGCCGTAAGGCTCATATCGGACTGAACGTCAAGCTCTTTTCGAGTAGCAGAGCTTTCACCATCGCTCCAGCCCGCAAAAACGTAGCCGTTATAGGGCAGTGCCGTAATTTCAGTGCCATCGGCCCCGCTGGCCACCTTTTGTCTGGCATCACCGCGCAGCTGGCCCCCATCGGTAGCTGCGTAGCTGATGGTGTACATGTTGTCGAAATGCGCGGTTAGGCTTATTGAACCCAACACCATATCGGTACGGGGGTTGTCGGTGCGGCCATCGCTCCAGCATACGAAGTGGTAGCCAGCGGCAGGCACAGCCAACACCTCGGAGGCAAAATCGCCGTAGACCACCTGCTGGTTGGCCTCGCCGCTAATGCGGCCAGTGGAGACATCGGCTACGCTATAGCGCACATCGTAGATATTCGATACCTGCGCCGTTACATCGACATTGGCCTGCACGTTGCGGTCGGAGCGGGGGTTGTCGGTACGGCCATCGCTCCAGCGCACAAAACGGTAACCCTCAGTTAACGGCTGCACCACCACCTCAATGCCATCGGCACCAGCTCCCACCTTGGGCTGCACAATGCCGCCTATCAGCTTGGCATGTTCGGGGGCATCAACGCTGTATGCTAGGCTGTAGTAGGTGAGCAGACTATTGTCGAACTCGAACATGGCATACACCATGGTGCCCTGCGTATCGGAGCGGGGATTATCGGTGCGGCCATCGCTCCAGCCCGTAAAGCGATAGCCAGCATTGGGCTGGGCATACACCTCGGCACCAGCAGTGCCAGCGGAGGTGGATAGCTCCTCTACGGGTTTGCCGTTCACCAAACCGCCTTCGCCAGCGATGTATATGAGCTGCACGGTGCCGCTCATGGCCATAGCCTCGATGTTCACATTGTCGATGGCCATGTAGTACTGCCAATTGGCTGCGTACTTCCATCCAAAAGTAATTGTACTATGACCTACAAGCTGGCTGATACGGATGGTGTCGCGATAGATGTCGAACGTTACGTTGGAGGATTTAGCGGGCAGCGCAAACCGTTCCTCCCAATCACCATCGTCAAACTTAACCAGGAACGAACCTTTGCTGCCGTAGAGTGAACCACGGTGCGCGCATTCGAATGCCACCGCAATATCGCCATTCACGTTGCCGATGTTGAACTGCGGAGAGAGCAGCGTGGTGGTGGTCTGCCCCCTCATCTCATCGGACACCGCCGTGGCCACATTGCCAGATCCGTTTATGCCGTATTTGCCCAATGCCGCCAATGGGCGGACTCCCCAACTTACTCCAGATACAGTGCTTACGCGCCACGATAATGGCATATCGGCAGCAGCATCGAAATTTTGGGAGTATGGCAGGTCGAGCACCTTGGCAAAGTTGGCCTTATAGTGCGCATCGGCCTGCACGTTGGTATCGATGCGCTGGGGCGTAGCAAGTCCATCGCTCCATCCTATGAATGCCGCCCCTGCATCGGGTATGGCCTCCACCTGGGTGGCGTTCTGCCCCTGCTTCACTGTTTGCGTGGCTGCCCCGCTGATGCTGCCAAACTGACCTGCCGAATAGGTGAGCGTGTAGCTTGGCGTGGTGCTCTCGAACTGCGCCTCAACGGACACGGGCATCATCACATCGGCATCGATACGGGGATTGTCGGGGCGACCATCGCTCCAACCCACAAAACGGTAACCATCGGCGGCGATTGCCGAAACGGGTTGCCCAGTGCCATGCGCAGGCACAAATTGCTCGGCGAGCCCCGCCAACGAGCCGTTGGCCGCAGCGGTGTAGCTCAATTTGATATTCGCAGGGAGCAATACCACCTGTTCGGTTACATCGGCATCGGTTACCGTGGCTATGCCCTGCACGGGGGCATAGCCATCGAGCATGGCGGTGTAGCTCCACCTACCAGGGAGCAGGTGCGTGTTGGCCTCACCAGCAGCGTTGGCGCTCAGCACCAGCCCGTTCGCCTCCACAGAAGCATTGGGTAGCGGTAAGCTACCATCCGTAATCTGGAATGTAACCATCGGAGCGTTGCTGTGTAACACTTCAAACGCTCCATCGGTAGGCGTTACGAGGTAGTTGCCAATGACGAATGGCTGGGCATCGGTTTGCAGCGTGTAGCTACCCACAGGGGGCAATCCTTGGGCAGCGGTCCACTCCACGCCGCCGCGCATGTAGCGATATGGTACTGGATGTGTGGGGGGAAGTTTATCACCATTTATCAGCCCGCTGTAAGTAAGCTGCATCGGGACTATCGGCATCATGCCAAACTCTATGTTTATAGGCTGCGGCTGTACGGTAGCAGGGCGGGGCAGCACCTCCACGATGAACGTTACGGGCGCAGCGGCGGCATGATGATCATCGCCCTGCTGCGAAGCCATCACCGTGGCTTCTCCCAATCCAGTAGCCACCAAGTGCCCATCGATGTTGCATACCACGGCGTTGTCCGATGAGCTGTAGGTTATGGGTAGGCCAGCGGTTGAGGCGGTGGGCAATCCCTTCAGGGTATCGCCGTAGGCCAGCTGTAGCGGGGCGGGGGCAATGCCGATACTGTTGGGCAGCCCCTGCGTGATGGTGTAGATGCGTTGATTTCGCCCGTTCTCGGCCATCACGGAGAGCAGGCATGGGCGGCTCAGATCGAGGGTTAGGGGCGATGCCTGCTGCTGACCACCCATGTACAGGGCTGCGCCCTGACTTAGCACGAAATCGATACTGATGCGCTGCACATCGATGCCCGCAGGCAGGTTGATGGCGATGGACTGCGGCACGGGCGCGATGGCGATGTCGGCCAGCAGGCCTGGGTTGTTAGCTGCGGGCAGCGTGAGCTCGGTTATGCTGGCCTCATCAGAAAGGTCGAGCTGCGGCACTATAACCAGTGTGTCGCGGTGCGAAGAGCCGAACATATCGAGGCGGGCCAGCAGCACGGCCTCGCCCTGCGATAGGTCGAGCGTCAGATCGGTGCCGAACGGATTCCCGTTGTACGATGCCACAGCTCCGAAATGCTTATCCACCGTACATCTAACATCGGTAAGGCGGGCTCCCTTGGGGAATGTGACGAGCAGCTGCGAGCCGTTGCGGACGGCCTCGATAGCACCATCGACGGCTATATTGCCGAATAGCTGCCGTTTGGACTGCCACACCGAATTTTCTCCCTCAGCTGCACGCTGGGTGCTCAGCAGAGCATAGTGGGAACTGTCCGACAGAATGGCCGTGTTGCCAGGCCCTTCGTTCATGGTAAACTCGGCCACACAGCCATTTTGAAGCTTACCATCTGCGTTGCGGGCACTGGTAAACATGTAAGTGAGCACATCGGACTTCCGCAGTTCCTTATTCCAGAAACGCAGATTATCGATGGAACCGCGCACAGCGCGGAGAGCCCGCATGTTTGCGAACGATGACATGGCCTCAGCGTTGTTCTGAAGCAACTCCTGCTCCACCCCATTGATATACACCGTAGCCTGACTCGGCCCCCACACGTTG
This sequence comes from Bacteroidales bacterium, assembly GCA_017454165.1. Taxonomy (GTDB): domain Bacteria; phylum Bacteroidota; class Bacteroidia; order Bacteroidales; family Tenuifilaceae; genus RGIG6076. The sequence goes on from JAFTDN010000089.1 coordinate 5,760, forward strand.
TTGGCCACGGCAATGTGATACCACTGGCCGGGCATGAAGGTGTTGGGCATGGTGGCAAATAACTGCTGACCGCCGCCGCCTGCGTACACCACGAGCAAAGCATTATCGGGCAATCCCGCCTCGCCATGCAGGGCCATCAGCAAGTAGTCGCTACCCGATAGCAGCGGGGCCGTTTGGGGCTCATCGAGGCGCACCCACATATCTATCCCCAAATGATGGCCCGTGCGAGCCGCTCCCACATTGGAAAGGGCTATGGCCTCCTGTAGCGTATCGAGGCCCATGTGCAAATAATAATCGCGTTGCGGCACAGCTGGTACTACTCTGCTTGTGGCATAGCTGCCATGGTTGTTGCTGGGGTCATCGTCGTTGGGAAGCCTAGCTTCCAGCACATGGTGTCCGATAGTCGATAGATCGACTAGATGAGGCCACTGCACGGTGGCTTGCCCGCCAAAGGCGGGCACCAACGAGTCGAAGTGCTCAGTCATCGGGTTACCTCCATCGGCACTCAGCGTGAGCTCAAAGCCACTCACATCATGATTGGCGTTGTTGCTCACCGTAACGAACACCGTGTCGAGGCCGAGCGTCGAGCTGGGCCGTCCGCTCAGTACCCGTACTATACCCAAATCATTGAGCAGAGGATAATTACCTGGCAGCACGTTGAGCACAAAATCCTCAATATCGCCAAGGCTCAGCGCGGACAGCGTGCCTACGTGAGGCTCCAGCTCATCGGCGGGGGCCAGCATCAAGCGCATACGCTTGGCTCCGGGTTCTGTTCCAGGTGGCGGCGTTAGATTAAAGCTATACGTGCCGCTGGTGCTAATATCCATGGTATAAGGGCTAGCCACAAACGTGCCCTCATCGTGCCAATCGACCCAAAGAGCCAACGCTAGTGCTTCCCTGGTGATAAGACGGACCTCCAACTCATTGGTGTTGGCCTCTGCGTATAGGGACAGCGTATCGCGGGTTACAAACCCTTGATTGTCGCTCTGGGGCGATGTGCCGCTCAACTGCTTGCCGTACATGCTCACCCAATCGATACGCGAGGCCCGCGAGTAGGGCAACGAGGGCGAGGGGGCGTAGGTATCGGCACATACGCTCAGGGTTTTACTATTGTCTTGTGCGTAGGTGTCGTAGCCTAACACCTTCACCTCAAGCGAGTCGAACGAGGGCACGACCAACGATGGCTTAACCCTGAATGTATAAGAAACCGATGCTCCCGGAGCAATGCTGGCTATCGCCTCCTCGGCCACCGTGGTGCGCCGCGTAGGCACCAATCCCTGCCGCAGCAGCAGGCGCACATCGTGCTGATGCACGCTTCCCACATTGTCCACCGTTATGGTTACATTGGCCTCAGCTCTCTTCTCATCGAGGTTTACACTCATATCACTCAGGGTGAGCATATTGCCCACTTTGGGCACCTCACGCACCACGGCCAGCCAGCCCTCTCCATCGCCACCGCTACTTTTGGCGTTATGATGCAGAGTGATGGCCCCATCGGCGGCATGCGATATGAAGCTTACAGGGCCAACATGCGAAGCAGTGAGGGTGCGCTCGGGCACATAGTTCGAGGTGTAGAGCGAAGCGGGGATGTCGCAGGTGAACACCTCTAAAATGTCGTTGCTCCCCATCTGTAAATCTATAAATGTGATTTGCAGCATGTTATCGGGGTTGCTGGGTACGAGTTTCATCACATCGTCGCGCCCTCCAGAGTAGCCGAAGTGCGGGCCCTCGCTATCGCTCACGTAGAGCGAGTCGTAAACGGTGTGCTGCTCGCGCATGGCAGTGTATATAGGCATCCCCAGCATATCGAACCATTGCCCCTTGGGCATGGGGAGCACATCGCCCAAGTTCGACACAAGCATGGAATCGGCGTTGTTGCTAATGTCGGCATCGTGTTCATGGTGTAGCTTAGCGCGTACCAGCATCAACTCTCCTAGAAAGTTGCTGGTACTTAGGTCGGCAGGGACTTGAACAGTGCGTTGCTCAAACGGGGTCAAATTTTCAACCAACATACCCCCACGTACGGTGCCATTGGCCTCGATGGTGAGCGGTAGCCTGGGCACGACGGTGGAGCTGAGGTTGCGCACTGCCACCTCCACCAGCTCGGCGTTGCCGTAGCGCCCCACCTTGCGGTCCATGGCTATATAGCCCACGGCCACATCGGGCTCGGGCTGCTCGGGTAGCAGCATGATGTTGCTTATTACCAGCATACCACCCGTGCGGGCCGACACGTGGCGAAGCATCAAGCTTACCCGCTGACCCGCGTAGTCCGATAGATTCCAAACCCACAACCTCTCAATATCATCGCCCTGCGCCACCACAGCACCATCGACCATAGGCAGCGGTGTACCATTGGCCTCAAGCCGCAATTGGTTCATATCCGATGCGCCCTCTTTATACATCAGACCATACACGCGCATGAACACGCTACCGCTCACCTCGGTGAGGTCAAGCTCATCGAACCCGAGCAGGGTGTACTGCGTCTGGGTGTCAAAATCGTAATCAGCACTGACATCGCCAGCCGCCGCCGACACGAACACATGCGCCCCAGGCGAGCCCAGGCCTGCCGGCGAATCGATGTACCGCACCGACATGCCACCACCATGCTCTTCGTGCAGATAGGGCGATGGCGTTATGGAGAACTCCTCAACGAACGGCAGGGCGAGTTTCACTGGCACTCCCGATGGCATATTGACAACCTGTGCTATAGCGCGTTGCGATTTTGCCCCATTGGGGGCTATCGCTCTAATGGTAAATGCATTACGCTGACCTTTCACAAAATGGTCGGGCAGCAGCCGGAACGACTCCACGGTGGTGGAAGCTACCACCTCAAAGCTACCACCATCTTGCGTAGCACGCATAATCTCGTAGCGCTCGGCCCCAGATACGGGGTTCCAGCTCAGCACCGCACCGCCATTCTGCTCGCGGCAGGTGAGGTTGGCGGGGCGGGGCATGATGGTAAATACGCCCGATGTCCTCACAGCCCCCTGCTGGTCTATCAGCCTAACCATGGCCCTGTCGGTGGCGGGAGCATCGGGCGGGACGGTGAGCGTCCACTCGCTCGCGCTCGATTTGCCCAGCAGCTCATACGTGCTGCCGCCATCGTATGACAGCTCAACGGTGTAGTCCCTGCCGCCGTTCTGGCAGCGCAGCGCAAAGCGCTCGCCTGGCTCCATCAGCTCGCCACCAAGGGGGTAGCTTAGCTCAAGCTGCTCGGTTTCGAACCACCACGTAACGGCGTACTGCTGCTGTGCCGAGGGTATACCCGCGCTATGCACCCTGATGGTGATTGCGCCCTGCGGGTTGTCCACCGTTACCTGCTCCAGGTTGTTCAGCGTGTCGCGCCCCCTGGTGGGCGCGGCCTGCGGGTTGTTCTTGTCGAGCACCCAGGGCATGTGGGTTTTCCCGCCCGCATCAACCTCGAGGTCGAGGTCGTTCACCAGCGCTGGCTCGCCGTAGTCGTACTCCTTGATGCTCAACGTATCGCTCCAAGCAAGGGCAACCTTGAGGCGCGTAGCCCCTGCGGGGGCCGAGATGGTGAAGATGTGCGGGGCATCGCCCTGCGTAAATGTGGCCACACGGTACTGCTTACCCTCTACGGCCCGCACAGCGGCCTCGCTGTTCAGCACACCGTAGCCATACACATAGCAGGGTCCAGGCTCGTTCATATCGGTGGCGGTGTTGGCGGCCAGTCCGCGTACCAGCGCGGCTATGGGCTCCTCGCCCCGGTTCAGCTGCATGTAGCGCTCAACTAGCAGGGCCAGCTGACCGGTAACCGTGGGCGTGGCCATCGATGTGCCGTCCATCAGGCCGTAGCCATCGCTGGGCATGGTGGAGTACACATCCTCGCCCTTGGCCGACACGGTGGGCACCACGCGGCCATCGTCCATGGGCCCCCAGCTGCTGAATGTGGTGGGGTTGCCCAGCTCGTCCACCGCGCCCACGTATATCACGTTTTTGGCCCTATGCAAGCTCGCGCCGTAGGTATAGCCGCACGCTCCTTGGTCGTTGCCCGAGGCAAACACGTGGGTGAGCTCGGGCATGTAGTTCACCAGCAGGTCGAGGTTGAAGTTGTTGGCCTGCGCGCTGTACGAGAACATGTCGTAGTAGGCACACAGGTTCGATAGGTAGAGGCCGTAGGAGTTCTGCGTGAGCTGAATGCCAAACTGCTCGCGGGCATCGTACATCTCCACTGGGGCCGACAGCCCATTGCTCTGGGTGTTGAAGTTGTAGCTGTACAGCTCAACCCCTGGGGCCATGCCCATGGCCTTGGGGTCGAGCAGTCCCGCGCCGCCCACGGTGCCGGCCACGTGCATACCGTGCCCCTCGCTCGACACCACATCCATCTCGAACTCCTGCTGGTGCAGGCGGTTGCCGTAGTCGAAGTGCGGCTCGGCGTTGCCATCCCAAACCCCTACCCTCACGCCTTTGCCCGTCAGGCCACGCCCGCCCAGCAGGCCGCTATGGCGCAGCACGTTGGCGCGTCCGAGCGTGGCCCCCGAGGCGTTGTAGAGCTCCTCGGGCATAGGGACGAGCCTAATGGAGGCTACCCAGCTCAGCTCGGCCAGCTCGCGGAGCCTTCCCTGCGGTAGCCTAAGGCTCACTATGCCCAGGCGGGGATGCGCCTCTACCGCTTGGAACCCATTGCCACGCAGGTAGCTGGCCACCCAGTGAGTGCTCACATTGCCAAAGTGGTACAGCAGCACCCGTGCGGCATCCAGCCCTTCGCGGGCGTGGGCGGGGATGTCCCACTCGTCGAGCCGTCGGTCGAACTTCCACTCGCCCTTGATGGTCATCAGCGAGCTGAGCCCGCCTATGCGATGCGGCTCAAGGCCCTTGGGCACCTGCGCAAAGTACGCGTTGCCGCCCAGATAGCTGGAGAGCTTTACCCCAACCGCCCGCAATTGCTGCCGCTGGGCCTTGGTGGGCAATGTGCGAAACTGCACCAGCGCATTGGTGCTATTATTTACAAACTGATTGTCAGGCAAAATAACAGCCCTAGTGGGCGTTCTGCCGACATTCTGCTCGGGCACAAACGTGTGCCGCCCTATGCGCACCTGCTGCTGCCCATACGCTGTGAGCGCGAGCACATACAGGATAAGCATTGTTAGGTAGAATTGTTTTCTCATACGCCTTGTGTCTAAGTTAAACATTGAACGCATGGCAATTTACCGAATAAATTGCACCTAGCAAGGCATGTAAGTAAAATACTGTGTAACAATGATATATTTAGAATGGCGCAATAACATCCAACCCAAAACACAGACATTCACCCTACCATGAGTCAAAAATATAGAAATTTTTTCTATATCGACAGCAACATAATGATACACAAAAGATTGCACACCAATACACACCCAACGGCCATGGATACCGACACGCCAACAAACGGCGCAAATATCACATATCCTAGATATTGCGCCCGCAATTCGCCGTTTATGGCTACCTTTGCGGCAAAACCATACTGCCATGAATATCTGCGTTTACTGCGCATCGAGCCAGAAGGTGGCCCCCGAGCATTTCGCCACCGCCCAGCAGCTGGGGCAGGAGCTGGCCCAGGGGGGGCACACGCTGGTGTACGGCGGTGGGGCCAATGGCCTGATGGGCTGCGTGGCCAACGCCGCGCTTGAGCACGGCGCACCGGTGGTGGGCATCATCCCTCGATTTATGGAGCGCGTGGAGTGGGCGCACAGGGGCCTCACCGAGCTGGTGCTGGTGGACGACATGCGCGAGCGCAAACGGCTCATGCTCGAGCGCGCCCACGCCGTGGTGGCCCTCCCCGGCGGATGCGGTACGCTCGACGAGCTGGCCGAGGCCATCACCCTGAAACGGCTCGGGCTATTCTGCGGCCCTATCGTCATCGTGAACACCAACGGGTTCTACCGCCACCTGCAGGCCCTGCTCGAGCAGATGGTGGAGCAGTGCTTTATGCGCGCCGAGCACCGCGCCATGTGGGCCTTCGTGGACACACCGCAGCAGGTGCTCCCCGCCATCGCCGCCACACCCCCGTGGAGCAACGACGCCATCGGCTTTGCTGCGGTGTAGCACTACTGCGCCACGAACAAGTAGGTGATGCTGCCGCTCTGCGAAGCCCTATCGCTCGGCGTAAATAGGCTATTATTCGCGGCCTCCACCGCCTTAGAATTGATGCACGCCTCAATTACCGAGCCTTTCGCATCAATCTCAGCCTTGATAACCTTGCCCGCTGCATTGACCGTGATGTTCACCACCACCTGCCCGCCCCCTTGACACATATAGGCGGGCTTCGGCATGGCTATCGCTTTGCGACCTTTCAGGTTGTACGACACCACCGTTGGCGCGTCAATAACGGCCTTTTGCGCCTCTGACACATCCGTCTGCGGAGTGTTGGGGATGTTGGCCACCTCATCGGGCACCGATTCGTACAGCTCGCGGTTCTGCTCCATCTGCGCCTTCACCCGCTCGGCCTCGCGGTACAGCTCGTCGGCGTCGATGTTCTTCTCATCCTTCAGGCCGGCGTTCAGGTCGCGCTCGGTGGCATCAACGGCGAAGTTGCGCACGGCCTCCACCTCGCGCTGCGCCTCCAGCGCATCGGCGGGCAACAGCGAACGTTCGGGCTCAGGCACCTCCTCGGGCTCGGGCTCATCGGGCTCAAAGGCCAGCTCTATCTCGGAGCCGTAGAACCGCTGACTCGACTCCAGCTTGCAGGCCAGCAGCACCACCAGCACCAGCAGGTGGAAGGCCACCGTGGCCAATATGCCCACCCTGTGCTCGGCCCAGATGCGCATCATGCCCGAGGCCACACGGTTCAGCCAACCCTCCAGCTCGTTAAAACCCTTCATGGCCACAAATATAGACAATTGGGGAAAATTGACCAAACCCACAGCCCCCTCTCCACCCCATGGTACCGCCCCCATAGCCGCATACGCATAAAAATATGCACACCATTGGGCGGCACGTTCAAAATTTTACTACCTTTGCCCCGCAAAATTTTTCCACGTAGGTTAAACACTAAGCGTATTTTTATGTCCGTAAAGATTAGACTAAGCCGCTTTGGTAGAAAGCGTTACGCCTACTACCACATTGTTGTAGCGGATAGCAGGGCGCCACGTGATGGCAAGTTCATTGAGCGGATTGGCTCGTACAATCCGAACACAAATCCTGCTACTATCGACCTGAACTTCGATAAAGCATTGGACTGGCTACAAAAAGGCGCTCAACCTACCGACACCTGTAGGGCTATCCTGTCGTACAAAGGTGTGCTGCTCAAGAAGCACCTCCAGCTGGGGGTGAACAAAGGGGCCCTGACCCAAGACCAGGCCGATGCCAAGTTCAACGCTTGGGCCGCCGAGAAGGACTCCAAGATCAAGGCCAAAATCGATGCGCTGCGCACCAACGAGCGCGATGTCAACAAGAAACGCGTTGAGGCCGAGTCGAAAATCCGTGAGGCCCGCGCCGAGGCCATCGCCAAGCGCAACGCCGAGCGGGCCGCCGCCGAAGCTGCAGCCAAGGCCGAGGCCGAGGCTGCCAACGCCGCCGCCGAGGGCACCGAGGCCAACGCCGAGGAGCCCAGCACCGAGGCATAAGCAGCGCACAAAACCTCAACCGCCTGCGTCCCTATGCCCCACAACGATACCGACAAGCTGGTCGAGATTGGCCGCATACAGCGGGCGCACGGCATAAAAGGCGAGCTCCACGTGGTGCACAACGGCACTGCCCACGAGCTGCCTGAGCAACCTGGGTGGGTATTCCTCAACATCGATGGGATACCCACCCCCTTTTTTGCCGAGCAGGCACGGCAAAAGTCGGCCCGCAGCACCATCGTCAAGCTGCGCGACATCGACAGCATCGAGAGCACACAGCCCCTGCTGGGGCTGAGCCTGCTGGTGCCCTGCGGCCTGTTCCCCCAGCCCAACGACGATGAGATTGCCCTAGCCGACCTGGTGGGCTACACCCTGTGCACCCCGCAGCATGGCGCCATGGGCACCATCGTGGGCTTTGAGGACTACGGCCCCAACGCCGTGTTCGTGCTGCGCCCCCACGGGGGCCTCCCCGATGCGCTGATACCCGCCACCGATGAGCTAATCGTAGAGGTGGATGTAGAGGAGCAGCGCCTGCTCATGGAGCTGCCCGAGGGGCTGCTCGACCTATAAACAAAACGTTTACAGACAATTATCCTCTCTCGCAGGGCTCGATGGGCATCCCCTGAGGCTCGTGGGCGGCCATGCGCTCCACCCATCGCGCCGGCACGGGCACCGAGCGGCTGCCATGCTCCACGCAGGCCGCCATCACCGAGCGGCTGCGCGAGCACACGCAGCCCGTGGTGTGGTTGTAGATTTCCTGCTCCATGCGCACGCTCCTGCGCCCGATAGACACCACACGGGTGCACACCTCCACGCGGTGGTGCAGACGGATGGGGCTCAGGAAGTCCAAGCTGAGGCTCACCAGCACTAGGCCCTCCCGCTTCCAGTCCATAGGCTCGCCCAGCACCTGATCGAAGTAGGCCATGCGGCCCATGTCGTAGTACTGCTGGTACACCGAGTTGGTAACATGCTCGAGCTGGTCGATGTCGGTGAACCGGATTTGCACCGGCGTGCTGTGGCGGAACCCCAATGGGGTGCTACTGGGCGGGCTGGGGCTTACCATGGGGTATGAATTGTTGCTGCCTATCGATGTTTTGGAACACCGAGTTTTGGCTGATGAACTCAGGCACAATGTCCTTCATTTTACGCACCAACGCAAAGTTGTTACCGTCCAGCATGGACATCAACTCGGCAATCTGCGACAGCACCTCCTGTTCGTAGGTACGCACATTGGCAATCATGATCTTCGGGTGGTAGGTGGGCTTGGTGAGCTCTTTGCTGGAGAGCAGCTCCTCGTATAGCTTCTCGCCAGATCGTAGGCCTGTGAACGAGATTTGGATGTCGCGCCCGATGGTGAGGCCCGAAAGCTGCACCATGCGCTTGGCCAAGTCGACAATCTTCACGGGCTCGCCCATGTCGAATATGAATATTTCGCCACCGCCGCCCATGGCCCCTGCCTCTAGCACCAGCTGGCAGGCCTCGGGGATGGTCATAAAGAAACGGGTTATCTCGGGGTGGGTGATGGTAAGCGGCCCGCCACAGCTAATCTGCTGCCTGAAGCGTGGTATCACAGAGCCGTTGGAACCCAGCACGTTGCCGAATCGGGTGGTGATGAACTGCGTTTTGGTCTTCTCCTGGGAGCCGAGCGTCTGTGTGTAAATCTCGGCTATGCGCTTGCTGGCCCCCATCACGTTGGTGGGGTTCACGGCCTTGTCGGTGGAGATCATCACGAACTTTTCCACGCCGAACTCCACGGCCATGTCGGCCATTATTTTGGTTCCCAGCACGTTGTTGAATACAGCTTCCGAGGGGTTCTCCTCCATCATGGGCACATGCTTGTAGGCCGCTGCGTGGAACACCACCTGCGGGTGGAACACCTCGAACACCTTGCGCACACGGCTGGGATTGGTGACGTTGCCTATCACCAGCTCGAAGGAGAAGAAGCCCTGCCGTTCGCGGAGGTCCAAGTCCAGCTCGTAGAGGGGGGTTTCGGCTTGGTCGAGCAGCACCAACATGTGGGCATTGAGCCTAGAGAGCTGCATCACCAGCTCTCTTCCAATAGAACCCGCGGCACCTGTGATGAGCACTACTTTGTTCGAGATGTATTCCGAAACGATCTGTAAATCCATTTTAATCACATCCCGTTCGAGCAAATCCTCTATCTGTACGTCCTGCACTAGAATCGTTCGATCTCCTTCCAACCACAATTTCAGATTGGGCACCTGCTGAATTTTCACATGGGCTTTCACGCATACATCTATCAGCTGCTGTTTCTGCTCAATCGAAACGGCACTGTCGATAATCATCCGAACCACGCCACAGTTCGCTATCATGGAGTCAGCATCGCGTAAGGAGCCTATGTTTATGGGCCCTATCCTCTGCCCCACCAGCTTGTCAGAGATGTCGATCATAGCCACCACCCTTACCCCTTGGAACATTCCTCCTTCTAAAGTTAATGCCTTTACGGAAGAAATGAAATCACCATTGCCCACTACGAGCACCCTGTCGCCATCATCACCCATGTCCACAATGCTGTGGTAGGCCATCTTGTACACAACACGAGTGCCGATTAGACCTATCATGGAGCCCAAGAAATCGATGAAGAGCACCGAGGTGGGGATGATGTACTGCTTGGCAAAGGCGAACCACATAAGGTTTATCAGCAGCAAAATCAACGACCCCGCGCTGGTTACTACGAATATACGCCAAGCATCGTAAATGCTGGTATAGCGTATGAGCCCTAAATACGTGCGGAAGAGTATGAACATCGCCCCCTTTACAATGAGCACGTACAGCACCTTCTCGGGCAGCACCTCCACCTCCCATACGGGCAGGGCGAAGTTGAACCGCAGCATGTACGCCAGCACCAGTGCAACAGCACAGACAATAAGATCTATCGAAAAGATGACCCAGCGCGGAGTGCTACTATCTTTGTTAATTATCAGGTGTTTATACTTTTTCTTTCTGTCCATAGCTGAATCACGAGCCCACCCCGCAACAAGCGGATTGCAAAGTTAACGCTTCCATGTGCAAAATCAATACCAAATGCCATCAATTTTCAAATCGAACACCAAAAAGCATCGCGGCATAATTATGAACCTATTATAACGATGTAAGCAAAGGGGCAGCTCAGAGGTACACCAGCAGCCCCACCGCCCCGCTGATGAGCAGCAGCGCGATGGGGCTCACCTTGAGACGGGCCGCCACAAACACCCCTACGAATATCACTATGCTGACAGCAAGCTGCCTTACATCGCCCGAGAGGGAGCCAAAGTTGGCGGGCGACACCAACAGCAGGGCCGCCGCTGCTATGATCCCCACCACGGCCAGCCTTAGGGTGCCTAGCATGGAGGCCACGTAGCGGTTGCCCCTGTGGCGCTGCAGCAGTCGGCTCACCAGCAGCATGAGCACCACGGGCAGCAACACCACCGCCCCCGAGGCTAGCGCTGCGCCCAGCGCCCCTGCCCATGGGGCATAGCCCGCGTTCACCACGGCGGTGTAGCCCGCGTAGGTGGCCACGTTGATGCCGATAGGCCCCGGCGTGGCCTGCGATACGGCCACAATGTCGGTGAACTCCTGCGAGCTGAGCCAGCCCCAGCGCTCCACCACCTCGCTGTGGATGAGGGCAATCATGGCGTACCCCCCACCAAAATTGAATAGGCCTATCTTGCAGAATGTGTAGAGCAGCTGCCAGAATATCATCGCTCAGAGGTTTTTCGGTGGGAGAGCAGCCCGTGCACCAATCCGCCAGCAGCGGCCAGCAGCACCACCACGATGGGCGATACGCCGAGCAGCCACACTAGCAAGGCCGCACCCACGGGCACCACGGCGTTGCTCCAGCGTACCCGCGCCGTGCGGGCCATGCCCACCACAGGAGAGGCTATGAGCGCCACCACCGCAGGTCTAATGCCCTTAAAGACGCTATCTACCAAATGGTTGCCAGCAAACGAGCGGAAAAACATGGCCAGCAGCACCATGATGCCTATGGGCGCGGCGATGTTGCCCAGCACCGCCGCCAGCGCCCCTCCCACCCCACGCTGCTGGTAGCCCACGTGGGTGGCCATATTGACGGCAAATATGCCAGGCATCGACTGCGCCACGGCCATGGCATCGAGGAACTCCTGCCTGCCGAGCCAATGCGCCCTGTCCACCACCTCCCGCTCCATGAGCGGAATCATGGCATAGCCCCCGCCCAGGGTGAACATGCCTATCTTGAAAAAAGCCCTAAAAAGCGCAGCGTGGGTGGTCATAAGCAGATAAACGAGGGGGCTAACGGCCCCAGTTTGGAGCAAAGGTAATAAATTACACAGCTCCACGCGCCGATGTGTGAATAATCATGCCCATGCTGGAGGGGCGAAACAGCGCACCATGCGCTCCTTGCCGAACAGGTCGCGACGCAGCTCCACACGCACGAAACCACAGCCCCGCAGCAGGTCGCATACGGCCTGGCCCTGTGCCTCGTTAATCTCAAACAGCATCGCCCCCCCCCCTACCAGCAGGCCGCTGCGGGCCCGGTGAGCTATGGCCCGGTAGAAGAGGAGCGGGTCGGCATCGGGCACAAAGAGGGCCACGGCGGGCTCGTGCAGCAGCACGTTGGGGCGCATCAGCGCCCGCTCGCGTTCGAGCACGTAGGGCGGATTGCTCACCAGCATCCCGAACGGCCCAGCTGCAAACGGCTCGGCGGCAAGGATGTCGTGATGGTGGAGCTGCACCGCCACATCGCAGCGGCGGGCGTTGCGCTCCGCCAACGCAAGCGCGGACGGCGAAACATCGAGCGCGTGCACCTCCATGCCGGGGAGCAGCCGCGCCAGAGCCACCGCTATGCAGCCGCTGCCCGTGCCCACATCGAGCAGGCTGGAGCAAGGCAGCCCATGGGCGCTCTGCTGCGCCCATAGCACGAGCTCCTCGGTCTCAGGGCGGGGGATGAGCGCTCGGGCATCAACCTCCAGCTCCATCCCCATGAAGTGGGCGCAGCCCAGCACATACTGCAAGGGCTCGTGGGCGCACAGCCGGCGCAACGAGAGCAGCAGGGCATCGGCATCGGGGCGGGCCACAGGGGCCTGGGGCCGCAGGAGCTCGGCATAGCGCTCGGCCTGCAGGTGGTGCTCAAGCAGGATGCGAACCGCCGAAATGGCCTCATCGCTTTGATATTCAGCCGACAACGCCTCAACGGCCAAATCAAAAATCGACCTTATGGTATAACCTGCCATATATTTCGCTACTTTTGGTACAAATTTAGGCATAAAAATGGGAAGCGAAAGACACGAGGAGCTCATGGGGCGTTGCCTGGACCTTGCGCTCAACGGCATTGGGAGCGTGGCTCCCAACCCCATGGTGGGGGCGGTAATCGTGCACAACAACCGCATAATAGGCGAGGGCTACCACGCCCGCTACGGCGAGGCCCACGCCGAGGTGAACGCCATAAACTCGGTGAAGGACAAATCGTTGCTCAAGGAGTCAACGCTCTACGTATCGCTGGAGCCGTGCACGCACTTCGGCAAAACGCCCCCCTGCGCCGACCGGATTGTGGAGGAGGGCATCCCCCGCGTGGTGGTGGCCATGCCCGACCCCAACCCCGTGGTGAACGGGCGCGGCGTGGAGATGCTGCGCCAGCACGGCGTAGAGGTAACGGTGGGTGTGCTCGAGGAGCGGGCCAGAGAGCTCAACCGGCAGTACATCGTCCACCAAACCAAGCAGCGGCCCTACGTGGTGCTCAAGTGGGCCCAAACGCTCGATGGCTTCATCGACCGCATACGCGATGGTGCCGACCAGCCCGCCGAGTGGATTACCAACGAGCAGGCCCGCATGATGGTGCACAAATGGCGCAGCGAGCATCAGGCCATCATGGTGGGCACCAACACCGTGGAGGCCGATAACCCCCAGCTGAACGTGCGCTATTGGCATGGTAAGAACCCCACGCGGGTAGTCATAGACCGCAGGCTGCGGCTCAGCGCCAAGGCCCATGTGTTCGACGGCTCTCAGCCCACGCTGCTGTTCACTGGCAACAACAGCAACGCCCTGACGCGCCGCAACGAGTTCGCGGGCATCGAGAAGCTCGAGGTAATATCATTGGACTTCGCCAAGGAGGTGGAGGGGCAGATCCTGAAGGAGCTATCGAGCCGGCAGATCAGCTCCATACTGGTGGAGGGCGGCGGCGCATTTCTGTCGAGCTTCGTGAAAAAGAACCTATGGGATGAGGCCCGCATCTTTGTGGGCAACAAGTTCTTCGGCACGGGCATAAAGGCCCCCGCCGCCGAGGGCACGCTGCACTCGTTCGACCAGATAGGCAACAGCAAGCTATTCGTGTACAGGAGATAACCTGCTATCACACATGCATGTAGACATCAAAGAGGGGCCAATATCATGGCGCGGGCTGGTGGGGGCCACCCTATTCGGACTGGGGGCCATGCATCTGGCGGGGGTAGTGCTGGGCCTCATCGGCACGACACCCTACACGCTGGCCCTGCGCCAACGGTGGGTATGGATGTGGGCCTTCCCAGTGGCGTATGGGCTTGTGCACGCCACCACATCGAGGCCCACCGAGGCCACGCTCACCCAGCTGGATAGCCCCCAGCATACGCTCAACACCATAGCCCTCTGGGCCAAGCAGCACGGCAACACCCCCCACGCCTCGCAGCAGCCACCGCGCACCTCCTACCAACGCACCAGCTGGGCGCATCGCGCCATCAACCGCTGCTTCGGGATATTCCTATGGGTGGAGGAACGCGGCAATGCCGTAGTAGTGGGCGGCAACCGCAACATACTACGCCACCTACTGGAGGAGCTCAAAACCACACCCCACCGCCCATGAAATTCACCAATGAGGCCACCATTTACAGCATACACGCGGTGAAGCTCATAGCCACCGTGCTGCTGCTCTTGGTGCTCACGCTGCTGCTCACCACCCGGCTGGGCGACCTCGTGCAGCGCACCACCGGGCTGCCGTGGCCATGGGCCATGGCACTGCTGGCACTGCTATACCTGCTGATGCTGCTATACTTCAGGCTGCGCCACGCGGACTACATCTCGTACAACGATGAGGGCAGCAAGATAGTGATAAAGAGCTATCCCGCCAACCACAAGCAGAAAAAGGTGCTCTACGAAATCCCCAAGCAGAGCGTTTACAAGCTCGGCCTCGAAAAGGTGGGGCTGCGCGAAGAGCTCACCATTTACACCCGCAGCGGCACCAAGGTGTCGAAATACCCACCACTATCGCTATCGGCCACCACCAAAGCGCAGCGCGATGGGCTGATTGCGGCCCTCAACCAAATCGCGGAGCTCCCGCTAAAAACCGACCTGCAGTCCCATTGAGCACAGAGGAGCTGACATACCGCATAGCCCTAGAGCAGATACCCAAAGTGGGCAGCCTGAGCGCCAAACGCCTGATCGCCCACTTCGGCAGCGCCGAGGCCATATTCCGCGAGCGCAAACAGGCCCTAGAACGCATCCCAGGCATCGGCCCCATTATGGCCCACGAGATAGCCAACCAGCAGGTACTAACCGATGCCCAAGCCGAGGTGGAGTTCATAGCGCGGCACGGCATCAGGGCGCTATTCTACCTCGACCCTGAATATCCCGAGCGCCTGCGCCAGTGCGATGATGGCCCGCTTATGCTCTACGTGAAGGGCTCGCCCGCCATCCTGAACACCAACAAGGTGGTAAGCATTGTGGGCACCCGCAAGGCCACTAGCTACGGGATAGAGCTGTGCAAACAGCTCGTAGAGGGGATGGCGGCACTGGGGCACACCCCCGTGGTGGTGAGCGGGCTGGCCTACGGCATCGACATCGCGGCGCACCGCGCAGCCCTGCATTGCGGGCTGCCCACCGTGGCCGTGCTGGCCCATGGCCTTAACACCATATACCCCTCGGCGCACAGGGGCACGGCGCAAGAGATAGCGGCCACGGGCGCATTGGTGACCGACTTCACCTCGAACGCCCATTTCGACCGTAAGCACTTCCTGAAGCGCAACCGCATCATAGCGGGGCTGGCCGATGCCACCGTGGTGGTGGAGAGCGCCGCCAAGGGAGGAGCGCTGGTAACCGCCGAAATAGCCAACTCGTATAACCGCGAGGTGTTCGCCGTGCCAGGCAACGTGGGGGCCCCCTACTCCAAGGGCTGCCTCGACCTCATAAAAACGCAACGCGCTGGCCTGATTGAAGATGCCGCCGACCTAGAGCGAGGTATGAACTGGGACGTAGGCCCGCAGCGACAACCCGTGCAGGCCGAGCTGAGCTTCGAGGGGCTCTCCGAGAACGAGCGGAAGATAGTGGAGCACCTGCGCAACCGGGGTGAGGACACCATCGACCTGATTGCCATCCACACCGGGCTGCCGGTGGCCTCGGTGCTGCCCTCGCTGCTCAATCTGGAGTTCGCAGGGCTGGTGGTGGGCAGGCCGGGCAAGGTTTTCAAACTCAACTAGCACCAAGAGCCATGAGCAAGCAGAAAAGGAACCTCATCGTCCGCCTGATAGCACTGCTGGAGCGGGGGCAACGCTTCGTGTTCCACGACCTATGGAGCACGGACCTCAGCCAGATGCCGCCCAAGCTCAAGCGGCTGTTCAAGTACCTGCGTGTGCTCATCCTATCGCTGCGCGGATTCAGCGAGGACCGGGTGCAGACCAAGGCCTCGGCCCTGACGTACTACACCGTGATGTCGATAGTGCCCGTGCTGGCCATGATATTCGCCATCGCCAAGGGCTTCGGGCTAGAGCAGTTCGTGGAGCGTCAGGTGATGTCGCACTTCGAGGGGCAGGAGCAGATCGTGAACACGCTCATCAGCTTTTCGCACAACATGCTCAACAACACCACGGGCGGTCTGATGGCCGTGGTGGGCATAGTGATGCTCCTATGGTCGGTGGCAAAAATCCTGACCAACATAGAGCACGCCCTCAACGACATATGGCAGGTGGAGAAGCAGCGCTCGCTGGTGCGCAAGTTCACCGACTACCTATCCATCATCCTGGTGGTGCCCGTGCTGCTAATAGCCTCCAGCAGCCTCAACATCTACATCACGGGGCAGGTGAACGACCTAGCCCAAAGCGGTAGCCTGCTGAGCATAGCCAGCCCATTCATCAAGGTGCTGCTCAAGCTGCTACCGCTACTGCTCATCTGGATTGTGTTCAGCTTCGTGTTCATAGCCATGCCCAACACCAAGGTATCGCTCCCAGCGGGCATCATAGCGGGCATCATAGCGGGTACGCTATTCCTGGTGGTGCAGTGGTTCTACGTGTACCTACAAGTTGGCGTGTCGCGCTACAACGCCATATACGGCAGCTTTGCAGCCATCCCGCTGCTGCTGGTGTGGCTGCAAACCAGCTGGCTCATAATGCTCTTCGGGGCCGAGGTGTCGTTCGCCTACCAAAATATCGACATGTACGAGTACGAGCACGAGACCGAGCACATGAGCCACCACAACAGGCAGCTGCTGTCAATCCTGCTGCTCGACCACATAGTGAAACGGTTCAAACGCGGCCAGCCCCCGCAGAAGAGCAAGGAGCTATCGACCGATCTGCACATCCCCCAACGCCTGCTGCGCAACCTGCTCTCCAACATGGTGGAGTGCGGACTGCTGTCGGAGGTGCTCACCGATGAGAACAAGAGCATTGCCTACCAGCCCGCCATCGATATACGCAGGCTCACGCTCGACTACGTAGAGGCCAAACTCGACAACCACGGGCTCACCATAGAGCCGCCCGTAGCACACCTAGCCCAAGTACGCACAACCTACGACCAGCTCGTGGCTCAGCACCGCGCAGCAGCGCAGGGCACGATGATAGGAGAACTCTAACCACTCAATTTTACCTTACACCCATGGATTTCAACGTTAACGACATCTGGAGCAAGCTGCTCGAAATGGCCGTGGAGTACGGCCCCAGGCTAATCGGCGCAATCATCATCCTGATGGTGGGCATCTACATCATCAGGCTCGTCGACAGGCTCATGAAAAGACGGCTGGATAAGCACAGCAACGACCCATCGCTCACCACATTCCTGAAAAGCCTGGTGAACATCGCCCTCAAAGTGCTACTCGTAATCAGCGTGCTGAGCATGGTGGGCGTGGAGATGACCTCGTTCATCGCCATCCTAGGCGCCGCCGGCCTGGCCATAGGTATGGCCCTTTCGGGCATGCTGCAGAACTTCGCAGGCGGGGTGGTCATCCTGATATTCAAGCCCTTCAAGGTGGGCGATTACATCGATGCCCAAGGGCATGCTGGCACGGTGAAGGAGATCCAAATCTTCAGCACCGTGCTCACCACCCTCGACAACAAGACCATCATAGTGCCCAACGGGCAGCTAGCCACCGCCACCATGACCAACTACTCGACCCAGCCGCAGCGGCGCGTGGACTGGAGCTTCGGTATCGCCTACGGCGATGACCTTGAAGCTGCTAAGTCCCACATACAGTCGCTATGCGATGCCGACCAGCGCATCCTGAAGGATCCCAGCGTGCTCATCGCCGTGGGCGAGCTGGGAGCCAGCTCGGTGAACATCTATGTGCGCGCATGGGTGAACGCCGCCGACTACTGGAGCGTGTTCTTCGACATGAACGAGCAGGTGTACAAGACCTTCGCCCACAAGGGGCTCAACATCCCATTCCCCCAGCTCGATGTGCACCTGCACCAGCAAAAGTAGGCGTTTCGGCCCCACAAAAGGCCACCCCATTGGGGTGGCCTTTTATTTGCGCCAGCGCGTTGTCAGCAGGAAATGAGTATATTTACAATCGGACGAACACCACAAGAAAGCATGACACAAACGGACAAGCGAACGCTATACGAGCAACTGCTACCCCAGCTGGCCGCACTGGTGGATGGAGAGACCGAGGAGATGAGCGTACTGGCCAACGTGGCCTCCGCAATACACGAAACGTTCGGTTTTTGGTGGACGGGCTTCTACCTAGTGCGGCACGGGGAGTTGCGGCTGGGGCCTTTCCAAGGCCCCACGGCCTGTATGCGCATAGCCCGGGGCAGAGGTGTGTGCGGCGCCAGCTGGGATCGGGGGCAAACCATCGTAGTACCCGATGTGAAGCACTTCCCCGGCCACATAGCCTGCTCTTCGGCATCGCGCTCCGAAATCGTGGTGCCCATCTACAATGGGGCAAATCCCATGCAGAGCTGCCCATCGGTAGTGGGCGTGCTCGACATCGACAGCCAGCACCCGAGCGCATTCGACGCAACCGATCAAAAATTCTTGGAACAAGTAGCAGCGCTCATCACCCAAACCCTCTACACCCCAAAAGCACCGTAGGACGATGGCCCCACTGGTGCTCCCCCGTCAAGGAGGAACAAATCACCCCATGCCCTCAGGCCCAACCCCCAGCCCCAGCGCTCCAAATCCCCCCACCCCAATAACGCCGCACTGTATTTATTCGTACCTTTGCGCTGCTTAGACACGTCGCCATGCGAGCACCCCTCCGAACCATCACAAGCCTTGCACTGATGGGCCTTGCGGCCATCGCCGCGCTGGGGCAGCCCCCCGACAGCCTGCTCTTCGACCTGCACCGGCAAAAGAGCGACTCGGCCAAAATAGCCCTGCTGCTCAAGGTGGCCGACTTCTACAGCTCGGAGGAGCGCAACCTCCAGCTGGCCAATGACTACGTGCTTGAGGCTGAACGGCTGGCCGAGCACACACAGCAGCTCCTGCTGCGGGGCAACGTGTACAACCAGATAGGCTCGTACTACCGGCGGCAATCGCAGTTCAGCGAGGCCCGAAGCTACCACAACCGTGCGCTGGAAATCGCGCACTCCCTGAACGACTCCTTGCTCATGGCGCAGAGCCATAATGGGCTGGGCGTGGTGTACAGGCGGGTGGACAACTACGCCATGGCCACGCAGCACCACATGGCAGCCCTACGCATAGCCGAGCGCATAAACTACCAGCATGGAGTATCGGTGGCCAGCAACAGCCTAGGCAACATTTTCTCCGCCAACGGGCAGTTCGACAAGGCCCTGGTGTACTTCAACAAGGGGCTCGAAATATCCATCGCCCAGCACAACCTGCGCGGCATGGCCATCAACTACAACAACATAGGAGAGGTATACGAGCTGAAGGGTGACCTAGAACGGGCAGGGGAGCTGTACCTCAAATCGTTACAGCTGAACAAGGAAATCAGGAACCCCCAGGGCATATCCATCTGCTACAGCTGCCTGGGCAAGGTGGCCCTGCGCGAGGGCAACGCGGCCACCGCGTTCAACCACTTCAGGGCCGCCCTCGACATCGACAAACAGCAGCCCGACAGGCAGGTGCTGGGTTCCACCTACATCAATCTGGCCCGCGCCTCGCTGAGCCTCAGACGGCCCAACGAGGCCCTGCGCTACACCGACCAGGCCATGGACATAGCCCACGAGGTGGGAAGCCCCCTGCTCCTCCAGCAGGCCCACGAGCTGCACCGCGACCGGCACGTGCAGCTGGGACAGTACCGCGAGGCCTACCCACACACGCTACAGGCCAACCGCTACCGCGACAGCCTTATCAACCAAACCACCTCGCGCACCATCGCCTCGCTGCAATCGCTCTACGAGGCAGAGAAACACGAGCAAGAGCTGAGCCTGCTACGTCAAGAGCAGGAACTACACGAGCTGCGCCACGCCAGGCAACGCACAACGCTGTACGCCTTGCTCGCCGCAGTCGCCATCATGCTGGGCATACTGGGCTGGATATACACCCTGCTACGCAACAAGCGGCGCACCAATCAGCAGCTCTCCGCGCAGATATCCGAAATCAAGCGCAGCAATATCAAGCTGGCCGAGCAAAAGGAGGAAATCGCCGCCCAAAAAGAGGACATCATCAACCAGAAGGAGCTCATCGCGCAGCAGAACTCTAGCCTCAAAAACGCCTACCGCACCATAGAGCGCCACGTGCAGAGCATGACCGACAGCCTGCGCTATGCCGAGCGCATACAGGAGTCGATGCGGCCCGCGATACCCGCCATCCGCGCCGCCTTCGCCGACACCATGGTGGTGAACCTCCCAAAGAACATCGTGAGCGGCGACTTCTACTACATGCAGGTTCTACCCGACGGACGGGTGCTATTCGCCCTGGCCGACTGCACGGGGCACGGTGTACCGGGTGCCTTCATGAGCATTATAGGCACCAACATGCTCGGCAAGGGCACCCAACAAGGCATAGTGGAGCCAGCGCAGCTGCTGAGCTTCGTGCACACCGAGCTACAACAAGGCCCCCCCCCCTCGAGCAGCAACACCGTGCGGCTCGACAGCATGGACATCGCCATATGCCTGTACGCCCCGCAGTCGCGCCAGCTCACATACGCCGGTGCGCTCATCCCCATCATGGTGGTGAACAACGGGCAACTACGCGAAATCAAGCCCAACACCTGCTCGCTAGGATCGGACCTCAGGGCGGAGCCCACAGCATTCCGCGCCGAGCACATCACGCTAGAGCCAGGCACGTGGGTGTACATCTCCTCCGATGGCCTATTCGATCAGATTGGGGGAACCAAACAGCAAAAGTTCCAGCGCACCCGCTTCAAGAGCATCATAGCGCAGATGCTAGACCTCGATGGCAGCAGGCAGCAGCAGGCCATCATGCAGGAGTTTGAGCTGTGGAAGGGCCCAAACGAACAGCTCGACGACGTGCTGGTGTGGGGCCTAAAAGTATAACCTATGCCCATCCCTTCAGCACCGACCCAACCCGGCCCACCCAGCGGACTACCCCATCGCCTGCTACCCCACCACCAGGCCGAACCCGCCATGGAGGCCCACAGCCATGCTGGACGGCTGCATGTGCTGGAGTACCCGCACTACCAAGCCCTGCACGGGGCCAAGATAGCCCTGAGCAGGAGCGGAACCTGCCCGCTGCGAACCTCCACCCTGCAGCCCCAGCCCATAGCCCTTGACCCCTCGCCCGACTACATCCTACTCCCCTTCGCGGTGGGGCTGGCCGCAGTGGGGCTAGCTACAGTACGCTTCGGGCAGCAGCTCTCCGAGCTGACGAGAGGGCTGGTCTACAGCTTCATCACCGACCGCCTTGCCAACGACACCAACGCCCTCATCTTCCGCCTGCTGGCCCTGCTCGACGTGCTGACGGTCATATCCGCAGGGTTGCTGACCATCAACCTGTCCCACGCGCTGAGCACCACCACCTCCAACCACATCGCCGAGCTGCTGCTGTTCTCCACGGGGATGGGGCTGTTCGGAGCGTACCGCGCCTACTCTTGGACGCTTCACAAGGCCGTGGAGCTCATCACACAGGGCTCACGCCTCATAGCACATCTCCGATTCAGCGGGCTCCTTCCCCTACGGCTGGCCCCCATCGCCCTGATCCCACTATCCTTCGCGGCCCACTATGGACACCCCAACATCGTACCATACATATATTACACTATAATACTGATAATTACGATATGCATAATGCTCCGATGGAGACACATGGCCGCGCTATTTCTACGCAACGGAGTTCCATTTCTGTACTTCATTTTGTACCTTTGCGCCCTGGAAATAGCCCCTGCGCTCATAGTGGCCAAGCTGCTAACCTCGTATTTGAACATATAACCACAAACGAGCTACAGAATTGAAAATCAAAAGGATAGTCATATCTCAACCTGAGCCCAAAAGCGAGAAATCGCCCTACGCCGATGTGGCACAGAAGTACGGCGTGAAAATCGACTTCCGGAAGTTCATAAAGGTTGAAGGGTTGAGCTCCAACAACTTCCGCAAACAAAAGATCGACATCCTCAACCACTCAGCGGTAATATTCTCCACAAAAACGGGGGTGGATCACTTCTTCCGCATCTGCGAAGAGGTGAGAGTCACCGTGCCCGACACCATGAAATACTTCTGCATCAGCGAGTCAATTGCGCTGTACCTCCAGAAATACATCACATACCGCAAGCGCAAAATCTTCTTCAGCCCCGACAACACCTTCGCCTCGCTCATAGACCATCAGATCAAAAAGCACCGGGACGAGAACTTCCTTGTAGTGCTGCCCGATGGACACAAAGCCGACATCCCCAAAGCCCTAGCCAAGGCCAATGTAAAACATACCAAGGCCATATTATACAAAACCGTCAGCAGCGACCTGTCCGACCTCAAGCTGGAGGACTACGACATGATGGTCTTCTTCAGCCCCAACGGCATAAAATCGCTGTTCGACAACTGGCCCAATTTCGTGCAGGGCGACATGGCCATAGGGGCATTCGGCCCAGCCACCAGCAAGGCGGTGAAGGAGGCCAAGCTCCGCCTCGATGTGTCGGCCCCATCCACCAAATGCTCAAGCATGCCCCAGGCCCTCGACATCTTTTTGGGCGGCCTGACAAGAAAAGATAGAAACGAGGAGCCAGAAATCACAATACCTGCCAAGTCCAAAGCTGCTGAGGCTAAGGCAGATAAGACAAAGGCCACCTCGAAAAAAGCTGCCGCCGCCACAAAGACCGACAAGGCAAAGGTCGCTGCTGCTTCTAAGGCAAAAGCTACTGAAAATAAGGAAGATAAGACAAAGGCCACCTCGAAAAAAGCCGCTACCGCCACAAAGACCGACAAGGTAAAGGTCGCAGCTGCACCTAAGGCGA
>JAFTDN010000090.1 GCA_017454165.1 Bacteroidales bacterium
ATATCTTGACATGGAAAACCGCCTATTACCACATCTGCATATGGGGGCATATCCTCAATGGTGTCCTTTATGTCTCCTTCCACTATGGCGTGGGTAAAGTTACACCTATACGTTGTGCAAGCGGCATGGTTCAGTTCGTTGGCCCACACCACATCAAAACCTGTTTTGGTGAAATGCTTCCCCAAAAAATCGAAACATCAGATAAAACCCAAGACCATGCCGCCGCAGCCTGCAAAGAGCGAGACCACCGACATAGTACTGGAGTCCTCCCTGTCATCAGCCAACATAGACCTAGTCATTCTTCGTTCTCTTTCCGCAAAGTTAGCCATTTTCCCCCGAATGGCAAAATCTGCCCCAAAAAGCACCACAAAGATACGGCATCCCCCCGATTTTCCCTATCTTTGCCCCACATGGACACACGCCCACATAGCACCACTCGGCGGCTAATGGCCCTGCCATTGGCCCTGCTGATGCTGATCAGCAGCATGCTGATGCCGATGGCGATCCCCATGCTACATACCAGCACCCCCCAATCGCATGAGCACTGCCTGCAGCAGACCAAGGCTGAGGTATTGGTGTACATCGACTTCGAGCGCGGTGCCGAGCTGCGCATGGGCCAGCTGGAGCGCAGCGGGCCAGAGCTGCCCCCGCGCCTTATGCCTCCCGCATGGTGCTGCCCGCCCAGCACCGAGCGCACCATCGCGGCGCTGATACGCCACTACCGCCAAAGGGCGGCCCGCATCGCGCTGAGCGCCCCATCGTGGCTGCTCATATTCCCATTCAACGCCTTCTGGTAGCTGCGCATCGCCCGCACCCAGCGCATTCCACCGCCATAACGGTGGAATCCCCCGCTCCGTACTGGAGCGGGGCCAATTGCTACATCCAATTTCACTCACCCAAACAAAACTTACCGTAATGGACACAACCACAATAATGATAGGACTTCTAGCAGTGATGGCATTCGTGCTGCCCATCGTGCTATTCAAACGGGCACAGCGCAAACGGGCGCAGCGCATGCTCAACGATTTCATCGCGCTGGCGCAGCAACAGGGCTTCAGCCTTAGCTCCCACGAGGCGTGGGATCAGCAACAATGCATGGGGCTAGACACCGAGCGCAGGGTGCTGCTGCACTACACCGCCACCGCCGACTCCCCGCAACTGCTGACCGTGCATCTGACCGATATGGCCAAATGCCGCGTGGTGAGCAGCGGCAGCACCGAGCGTGGGGCGCACACCATCGGCCTCGGCCTCACCCCGCACAGCGGCAAGGACGAGGTGGTGCTCAACATCTACAGCTCCACCCGTAGCGGCATCGACCCAGGCCAGGCCATGGACATAGCCAATCGGTGGCAGCGGCTCGTTGCCCAGCAGCTGGGCAGGTAGAGGGCCTCTCGCACCTATCCAGGCAGGCGCAGCCACAGCGGCTGCGCCTGTTTTTCTTCCCCGTAACACATGCGCCCGTTAGCACCCCCACCATGCCGCTACACACAGCCATTACAGATGGCCCAATTGGAGCTTCCCCACTCTACTCGCGCAGCATATCGCCTGGCAGCTGCGGTAAGCTGAACACAAAGATGCTGCCCATGCCCAGCTCGCTGCTCACGTAGATACGCCCACCCATGCGCTCCACCATCTCACGTACCAGCCCCAGCCCTATACCACGCCCCCGTTCGTTGCCCGTGCCATGGGTCTGCACGGCCCCATCGAACAGATGGGGCAATGCATCGGTGGGGATGCCCACGCCGTGGTCGGAGACGGCCACATGATGGCTGCCCGAGGCCCCCTGCCAGACCCTCAGCTCGATGGTGCCACCGCGATGGCTGAACTTGATGGCGTTGGTGAGCAGGTTGCGCAGCACGGCGTTGAGCATGTACTCATCGGCCCAAACGCGGGTGGATGGGGGCACATCAAGGCTCAGCTCCAATTTTTTGTCGGTCAGCCTGAAACGCAGGTGCCGCACCAAAGCCTGACACAAGTCGTGCAGCGCGATGGGCTGCGGGGCGAAACGCAGGTCGCAGGCCTGCACAGCGCTCCAATCGAGCTGCCGCTCGAGCAGGTCATAGGTATTGTGAGCGTGGCGGCTGATGCTGATCAGGTGGGCCCCCAGCTCATCGGACGACAGGTGGCCCTGCTCGTGCTCGCTCAGCAGGTGGTCCGAGAGCATCACCCAGGTGCCCACGGGGTTGCGCAAATCGTGGGCTATGGCCCGCAGCATGCGCATTTTGTCGATATTGCTCTCTTCCAGCTCTTTCTTTACCTTGATGAGATACTCGCGCTGCACGACCAGCAGGTTGCGAGAGTGCACCAGCTCGCGTTCGCGCTCGCTCAGCACCTCGTGTTGGGCCTGAATTTCCTCCTCCTTGCTATCGATCTGCTTGCTATGCAGCACGATGGCGGTGGCCATCTCCGTCACCTCGCGTTTTAGCCTAACGTTGTGCACCAGATTGAGCAGCACAAAGCCCATGAACATCGCAATGGCCGCTATGCCCAGATTGACGATAATCCAGTTGCGGCGCACCTCGAATACGAACTCGGCTGGCTGGGCCTCAAACTGCCCCAGATGCCTAGCCCTCACCTCGAACGCATAGCGCCCTGGGGGCAGGTTGGTGTAGTTCCGTTTGTTCTCGGAGCTCCACTCGCTCCACGTGGCATCGTAGCCCCGCAGCCTAGTGGAGTACTCCACATGCTGTTCGCGGGCGAAGTAGGGACATGCGTAGTTGAGCGTCAGGGTGCTGTGGTTGTGGGGTAGCACGATGCCCAGGTCCACCTTGGATTTGGCACTCGGCAGCACATCGGCACCGCACCGCTCAAAGTTGGTGCCACCGAACAGGAGCGAATCCTCGGTGTGCACCTCACGGATGATGGCTGGTGGCACAGCGCCGGTGCGGGGCACGTAGGCCCCTGGGTCGAAGTGCACCAAGCCATCATCGGAGGAGTACCATCGGCCCAGCTCGGGGTGCTGGTCGGGGTAGAACATGAATGAGCGCCCGCTCTTTACAAATCGTGCGAACGATTTGGAAGCCAATGGGTCGGCGGGGCCGATGGCACGGGATGCGGGGGTGCGCAAAAAGCACTGTCTGATGGGATCGAACGCGTAGTGCTCTCCGCGCGCCACCACCACCCTGGGGCCATCGGCGATGTACACCCGCTCGAACTGCGGGTAGCCATGCGTGGCATCGAACCGATCTACCGTGCAGCCGCGAGCCGTACCAAACCCCGCCACGCGGTACGCGCCATCTATCTGGGTGGCCACCCAGATGTTGTTCAGGCTGTCGTGGGCCACACCGCGCACCACATCGGTGATGCCGAACTGCGGCCCCAGATGGGCCCATCGCCCTCCGCTGTACCGGAGCAGATGCAGCCCATAGCTAGCCGCCGCCAGTACGCTGTGGGGCTCGGCGGGCGTTGCATAGAGCTGAGCCACGTAGGGCAGGTTCATCACCCTGTGCGCAGCTAACCCATCGACTCTGTATATCCCCGCGCTGGAGCTCAGCAGCAGCATGGGCGGCCCGCCTGGCGGGCTAAAGTTCAGGAACGTATGGGCCAATTCGAGCTGGCCCTCTACCCTGTCGAACCGCGTGAAGCCGAATGGCTCTGGGCGGCTGCGGGCGCGGAACAGCCCCTGCTTGGTGGATATGTACAGGTGGTCATCGTGATAGGCCACATCGCTTATGCGACCGTATATGCCCATCGTGCCGTCCCAGTAGCGCAGCTCGCTGAGGGCCTCCACCTGGCACAGCCCATTGCCCAGTCCCAGCCACAGCAGGTTGTTGCTGGTGAGGTACAGGAAGAGCACCTCGCTGTCGTTCTGGCGGATGGTGCGGTCAATCACATCGGCGATGTTCCAATCCTCATCCACAATCAGCACGTTGCCCGTGAGCGCGCTCAGAGCCAGCCTGTTGTTGGGCAGCGCGATGCCGTAGTAGTACACATGCTCCTTAAAGTAGCTATTTATACGTCGGGCCTGGGCCGATATGGCATCAATAGGACAGGCACTGTCGGATTGCGGGCTGTATACAAACAACCCGTGGGCACGGGTGGCCACCAGCAGGGAGCCATCGGCACGGGCAAAGATGCCGTGCAGCTGGTATTTGCGGAACAGCGGTAGATCCGACACCATCTCCAGCGAGTCGCCCCGCAGGCGCAGCAGGCCACGCCCACGCTCCTGCACGTAGTACACCCCTGCGAGCTCGAAGGCCAGGTAGAAGCCCTCCGTGGGGCTGTCGAAGTAGTCGATGCGACCGTCCACGAGGCGCATAATGCACCTGTCGGTGAGGAACAGCACGGTATCGCCAAGGCAGTGCACACACCAAATATCCTTGAAGTCAGCATGTTCCCCATCCACTAGCCCCATCAACGACTCGTAGCCTAGGCTGCCGCTGCCATCCACTTTCAGGTACCCCAGCTCGGCGTAGGCCCCCACGTAGATACGGCCTTGCGCATCCTTGGCCAAGCTGCGCACCGCCGCATTGTGCCCCACTTTAAAGCACCGCCAATGCTCGCCATCGTACTCCAGCACACCGTTCAGATTGGCGAAGTACATCACGCCCCGGTCGTCCTCCTGCGCCCACCAGTTCTGCAAGCCGCCGTTGTAATCGATGGGCGCATAGCGGCGCGAGAGCATGTACCCACGAAGGGGCTCTGCCCCATTTAAATGTAAACAGCTAGCAATCAGCAACAAACAGACAAAATGACGGAAACCCATCGGCCCGTGCCTAATTGCCCTGCTCATCGGTGCGTATGCTTATGCTGTAGTCATCGACCAGAAAGCCCCGCTTGCGCTTATTCCACAGCCCTGCAACCAGCTGCTGTCCCTCACCCGGCCTGAGCCTCAGGCGGAATTGCACCTGCACCCACTCGTTGCGCTGGGGCATGGTGGGCTCGGCGAATTCAACCGTCTGCCTGCGCCCCACGCGCCGCCCATTGTGCAGCAGCTCCACTACAAAGCGTAGGTTCTCATCGGGCTCCCAGCGGCTGAGCTTCATCTCTACCTGCAGGGTGATGGGCCTTACGGACGCGGGGGGGAGCTGAAGGGTGTCGATGAGGGCGAATTGTGTGCGCCGGTCAATACGCAGATAGCGGTTCGGCGAGCTGCGCTCGATGCCCACCAAGACGAGGTCGGACGGGGCGAGGCCCTCATCAGTGTCGAAGCTGCGCTCCACCAAGGGCTCAAAGCCCATGGCCAGCGCCCGCATCTGCTGCTGGTTGTGCTCCACATTGACGGGCGCGGGCCCAGTGCGGCGGAACACACCTATGGCATCGCGATGCCCCAGCACGTTGATGGGCTCGGCTGGCTCCACCAGGCCCACGAGCAGCAGGTTGGGGTTGGCCAGCGCATCGGCCAGGCCGATGCCCGACCGCAGCTCGGAGTGGAAATCCACCAGCAGCATGTCGCCGATGTCCATCTCCAGCTCAGGCTGCTGGGGGCAGCGCAGGCCGTATCGGCCCTGCACGGTATCGAACGGATTCAGCCCGAGGAAGTAGGACATCGCGGGGTCGGTGTAGAATATCCGGCCCGCCGTGGGCGTATGGGCGATAGCGAGCGCAGCGGCGCGGCGCTGCATGTCGCACATCGCGTCATCCTCCACGGGGTAATGGTCGTTGTGGAGCGGTATGATGATTACCGACACAAAGGCCATGGCAAAGGCCACGCGGCGCACCCCCTGCGACTTGGTGATAATCTGGAACATAAGCGAGAACAGCACCAGGCCGCGTGTGGCCATCACCGCCATCAGCGGTACCGCCGCCACCATGTAGCGCGAGTGCGCCCCCGAGCCGCACAAGCCAACGCTCCCTGCCACCGAGTGCCCCACAAAGAAGAGCGTAAAGGGCAGCATCACCAGCAACACCTCGGGCATGTGCTCGCGCCTAGCCCGACGCAGGTACACCAGTGCCGCCACAAAGCCCGTCACGAAGAAAATCTCGTTGGCAATGCCGAAATAGCCAGGGCTACGCTTGGCGAACTGCCACAGACGGGCCGTGCCATACAGCCCATCGTGCACCAGACCAAATTCGGCCCATGGCGGCGTGAACGCCCCCCCACACACAAGCAGCCCTACAGCACAGTATAACCCCAAGCCCAGCAGCAGCAATGGCATCTGGCGGTAGCGCCGCTCCACTACGTGGTAAAGGGCATAGGCCAGCAGCAGCAGGTAGCCATCCACACGTATCAGGGGCAGCATTGAGGCCATCATGGCGGCGGCCAGCGGCTTTTGGCGCACATAGAGCAACGTGGCAACTATGGCCACAAAGCCCATGAGAAGCTCCACTAGGCCAGAGAACATGGCCGCCATGTATATAGGGCTAAAGCAGCAGATGGCCACGGCCACCAGCGGGGCCTTCATCCGTAGCTCTCGGGCCACCCGGTAGGCCATGTAGCCCGAGGCCACCCCTACAATGATATTGAACAGCAAAAACGAGCGCAGCCCAAACTGGGCAAACGGTGCGCTAAGCAGCACGAACAGGGGCCCATGGCGCAGATTGAGCAACCTCTCTGGATGCTGAAAGGCCCATCGCGACAGAGCATACCGCTCCAATGTCTCATCGGCGAAGCTGAAGCCCTCCGAGCGCAACAGCAGGCCTATGAAAAGCACCAGCAGGCCGACCATAATCCCTATCAGCATCCGCCTTTCGGTGAGCAAATACCCTATGGTTCTGATATATCTACGTATAGGCATAGCAGCCCAAACATCGTTCCCATGGGCAAAGGTAGCAATATTACTCCAATAAGACAGGATTGCTCAGAAAAATTCCCTTCTACATTCACGCCTCCGCAATCCCCCAAAAATGGCCTACTCTCAATACAAATACATTTAAATCAACAACATACACACCATATCACTAGTTTTAGTGATACGATGTCACTAGTTTTGTGTATTGCGCAGCCGAAAACATCGCCGTACCTTTGCCGTATCATACTCAGTAGCATCAATTACTGACAATCAATACGCTATCGCTATCACCATGATACCCACCAACCACCAACTCAGAGGCAACGGCATGTTGCGCAGCATGTTCACCACCATCAGCCGCGCCGCGCTCACCGCGCTGCTCGCGCTGCTCACCCTAAGCGGCTGGGCCC
>JAFTDN010000091.1 GCA_017454165.1 Bacteroidales bacterium
GCGGGGGGGGGCAGAACGGATGTCGGCCAAGGAATATAGGTGTTCACGCATAGCCATGCCTGGGCTTTCGCTAAGCATGACAGCACTATCGCGTTGAGCCTCCAACAGCTGCAGGGCCTGCGGGGCGCTGTGGGGTAGCTCAACACGTGCTCCTAGGCTTAGTCCGTGCGCAGCGGTACGCTGTGCATGGGCCTGGTCGGGTGGTGTGAGCTGGAGCTGCTGGAGCGTTTGGATGAGCATGGGCTGTTCCTACTTCTTTTTGTTCTTGGCCGTGGCCTGTGAGGGCGTTTTTTTTGTGGTTCCCTTGGTGGCTCCCGCTTTGGAGGACTTGGGCTTGGCTGTGGCCTTCTGGGGGGCTGCAGCTTTTTTTCCCATTGCTGCCCTACGGGGCTTGGGTTTCACATCGGTTTGGTTGGCGATGAGGGCCTGGCAGTCGGCCAGGGTGAGGGCGAGGGCATCGGTGCCCTTGGGGATTTTGTAGTTGGCACCGCCGTGCACGATGTAGGGGCCCCAGCGCCCGTTGAGCACCTGGATGTCATCGGGCTCGAACACTTTGATTACGCGCTCCCGCTCCTTGCGCCGCCCCTCCTCTATGAGCTCTATGGCGCGGTCGATGTCGATGGTTGCGGGGTCATCGGTCTTTTTGAGCGAGTAGAATTTCGATTCGATCCTCACGTAGGGGCCAAATCGTCCGGTATTGACTAGCACATCGTGGCCCTCGTATTGGCCCACCGTCCTGGGGAATCGGAAGAGGGCGAGGGCCTCATCGAGGGTGATGGTCTCTATGAGCTGCTCCTTGAGCAGGCTGGCGAAACGGGCCTTTTGGCCGGTCTTTTCATCGTTTTCGCCGATCTGGGCTAGAGGGCCGAAGCGCCCTATACGTACCACCACGTTCTGCCCCGATACGGGGTCGATGCCTAGCAAGCGCTCGCCCTTGGTGTAGCCCGTTTCGTTGGTAGTGCGCTCCACCATCTCGTGGAATGGTCGGTAGAATTTATCTATCATGCTGGCCCACTGCTCTTTGCCCTCGGCTATTCTGTCGAAGTCCTTCTCTACGTTGGCCGTGAAGTCGAAGCTCATGATGTCCTTGAAGTGCTCCATCAGGAAGTCGTTCACCACCATGCCGATGTTGCTGGGGAAGAGCTTCGCCTTTTCGGCCCCAACGGTTTCAGTCCGTTTGGCCTCGGCTATTTTATTGTTCTCTAGGGTGATGGCGATGTATTGACGCTCAACACCGGGCCGATCTTCTTTGAGCACGTAGCCCCTCGAGATGATGGTAGAGATAGTGGGGGCGTAGGTCGAGGGGCGGCCAATGCCCAGCTCCTCCATCTTCTTCACCAAGCTGGGCTCGGTGTATCGCGGGGGGTGCATGGTGTGGCGCTCTATGGCCGATATTTCGGTTGGAGTGAGGGTTTCGCCCGTTTTTACGGGGGGCAGCATGCCGCTGCGCTCGGCGTTTTCGGGCTCATCGTCGGTCGATTCGAAGTATACCTTCAGGAAGCCATCGAAGGTGAGCACCTCGCCCGAGGCCACGAATCGGTGCTTTGAGCCCGACACGGCTATGTTCACGGTGGTGCGCTCCACCTCGGCTCCGCTCATCTGCGAGGCCAAGGTGCGCTTCCAAATCAGCTCGTAGAGCTTCTGCTCCTGGGGGGTGCCCTCTATGCGTTCGCGGTCGAGGTAGGTGGGGCGGATGGCCTCGTGGGCCTCCTGCGCACCCTTGCTGCTGGTTTTGAAGCGGCGGGCGTGGTGGTACTTCTTGCCGTACTTGCTGACGATTAGCTGCTGGGCCGAGCTTATGGCGAGCTCGGAGAGGTTGAGCGAGTCGGTACGCATGTAGGTGATGTAGCCCGATTCGTAGAGCCGCTGGGCGATGCTCATGGTTCGCGACACCGAGAGGCCGAACTTGCGCCCAGCCTCCTGCTGCAGGGTGGAGGTGGTGAATGGCGGCGGCGGGCTTTTTTTCGATGGCTTTTGGGCCACATCGCCCACCTGGAATGTGGCGGTTTGGCAGTGCTCTAGGAACTTTTGGGCCTCGGCGCGGCTCTTCAGCCTGTCGGCCAGCTCGGCCCGCAGGCCAGCACCGCCGAATATCCCCTGTACCTTGAAATAGGAGCTGGCCTTGTGGGCCAGAATCTCACGCTCGCGCTCCACTATCAGGCGCACGGCCACCGACTGCACCCGACCCGCCGAGAGCGAGGACTGCACCTTTTTCCATAGTATGGGCGATATTTCGAAGCCCACCATGCGGTCGAGCACACGGCGGGCCTGCTGCGAGTCCACCAGGTTGGTGTCGATGGCGCGGGGATTGTTGATGGCGCTGATGATGGCCTCCTTCGTGATTTCGTGGAACACGATACGCTTAGTGCGGGCCGGGTCGAGGCCGAGCACCTGCTGTAGGTGCCAGGCGATGGCCTCGCCCTCGCGATCCTCATCGGAGGCCAGCCACACGGTCTTGGCCCCCTTGGCGGCCCTCTTGAGCTCATCGACCACCTTCTTCTTCTCGGCGCTCACCACGTAGATGGGGCTGTAGTTGTTGTCCACATCGACCCCGAGCTTCTGCTTCGATAGGTCGCGGATGTGGCCCATGCTCGACCTCACCTCGAACCCCTCTCCCAAGAACTTCTCTATGGTTTTGGCCTTTGCGGGCGACTCCACTATCACGAGATTCTCTGTCATAACACCTTAACTAACTATAGCGAGTGAAACGGCGGCACAAAGTAAAGCATTTTGGGCTCCTTCCACAAATAGATTAACAAGTTTTGCGCCAATATCATACACAACATACTAAATTACATACACTTATGCACCAGTCAATGCTATGAACATGTGCCAGCCCTGATGTGGATGCGCAAATAATGACTACCTTTGTTGGTTCGCAACCTTAATGTACGCTGCGCTATGACTGTAAAAAGCGGCACCTTCGCCCAAAAGTTCAGGCGGTGCTT
This sequence comes from Bacteroidales bacterium, assembly GCA_017454165.1. Classification (GTDB taxonomy): domain Bacteria; phylum Bacteroidota; class Bacteroidia; order Bacteroidales; family Tenuifilaceae; genus RGIG6076. Next base: position 2,949 of record JAFTDN010000091.1, read on the forward strand.
TTGGGGGCTATTCGCATTCGCCTGCCTGTTCGTGCTGATCATATTCGTGCTGATTGGCAATGAGTTCTTCGGGCCGATGCCCAGCTTCGAGGAGCTTGAAAACCCTAAGAGCAACGTGGCCTCAGAGATTATCTCGGAGGACAACGTGTCGCTGGGCACCTACTACATACAGAACCGGACATTCGTGGACTACGATGAGATTTCGCCCAACGTACACAACGCGCTGGTGGCCACCGAGGACATCCGCTTCAGGCAGCACAGCGGCATCGATTTCAGAGGGCTGATGCGCGTGGGATTCAAGACCGTGCTCATGGGCGACCGTGGGGGGGGCGGCGGCAGCACCATCAGCCAGCAGCTGGCCAAGAACCTATTCCCTCGCGACACCGTCAGGCATAGGTCGAAGCTGGCCCGCACCACCAAGCTAGTAATCACCAAGTTCAAGGAGTGGATTACCGCCGTGAAGCTCGAGCGCAGCTACACCAAGAACGAAATATTGGCCATGTACCTCAACATAGTGGAGTATGGCAACAACGCCTTCGGCATCAGGGCCGCCGCCAAAACCTTCTTCAACACCACGCCCGACTCGCTCAGCGTGGAGCAAGCCGCCCTGCTGGTGGGCGTGGTGAACGCACCATCGCGCTACAGCCCCGTGCGCCATCCGCAACGGGCCCTCATGCGCCGCAACGTGGTGCTCGGGCAGATGGCCAAGTACGGCTACCTCACCCATCAGCAGTTCGACTCCATATCGCAGCTGCCCATCAACCTGACGTTCCGCGAGCAAAACCACAACGCCGGGCTGGGCACATACTTCCGCGAGATGGTGCGCCGCATGATGACCGCCCCCGAGCCCAACCCCAAGAACTACTACTCACGGGAGATGTTCCGCGGGGACTCCCTACAATGGGCAAACAACCCCCTATACGGCTGGTGTAACAAGAACCTTAAGCCCGATGGCACCCCCTACAACCTATACCGCGATGGCCTGAAGATTTACGTAACGCTGAACTCGAAGATGCAGGCCATAGCCGAAGATGTGCTACAGCAGCATCTGCGCGAGGAGCTACAACCTGCTCTGGACAAGGAGATTAAGGCCCGTGGCGGACGATTATTCGCCCGCTCCGACATCAACCAGGCGCAGATGGACGACATCATCTACCGCGCCATGCGGCAAACCGAGCGCTACAGGCTACTGCACAACGCGGGCAAAAGCAAGGAGGAAATCTACGCCAACTTCAACACGCCCCGCAAGATGACCATATTCACCTGGAAAGGCGAACGCGACACCACCATGTCGCCCCTCGACTCCATCAAGCACTACAAGAAATTCCTGCGCGCCGGGTTCATGGCCATGGATCCCCACAACGGGCACATTCGCGCCTACGTGGGCGGGCCAAACTTCAAGCATTTTAAGTACGACATGGTGAAGCAGGGCAAGCGGCAGGTGGGCTCCACCATAAAGCCCTTCGTGTACACCCTGGCCATGCAGGAGGGCTACTCGCCCTGCTACGAGGTGCCCAACGTGCCGCAAACATTCGTAGTGGGCGATACCATATGGACACCCAAAAATTCGGGCAAGTCGAAGTTCGATGGCAAGATGGTCACCCTAAAATGGGGGCTGGCCAACTCATCGAACTACATATCGGCCTGGGTGATGAAGCAGTTCACCCCCGAGGCCGTATCCGCCATGGTAAACCAGGTGGGCATACACACCCAGATTCCCCCGGTGGTGTCGCTATTCCTAGGCACCATCGACTTCAGCCTATTCGAGATGGTAGGGGCCTACACCACCTACGCCAACAAGGGCGTACACGTAGAGCCCATCTTCGTATCGCGCATAGAGGATCGCAACGGCAGCGCGCTGGCCCACTTCAACACCGTGAAAACGGAAGCCATCAGCCACGAAACGGCCCACCTAATGGTAAACCTGCTCGAGGGCGTGGTGAACCACGGCACCGGCGCCCGCATACGCTACCGCTACAACCTGCCCGGCCACATAGGGGGCAAGACGGGCACCAGCAACAACCACTCCGATGGGTGGTTCATGGCCGTCACGCCCAGCCTAGCCGCAGGGGCGTGGGTGGGCTGCGAAGACAGGGCCCTGCACTTTCAATGGATCAACATGGGACAGGGTGCCACCATGGCGCTGCCCATATTCGCCAAGTTCCTACAACGGGTGTACGCCGACCCCTCGCTCGGGGTGTCGCCCATGCAGGAATTCGAAGTACCGCTGAGCCAGCGGCAGATGAACCTGAACTGCGACCGCGACTTCGACCCCAACGACATCAACGAGGTGGAGCTGCTGTAGGGAAGACCTCCCCCGCCCCACGCAACCTCCGCCCATCGGGGGGAGCAGGAGACACAGCCCATGCCCCCAGTGGTTGCCCTCCCCCTACGGGGAGGCATTACTGCATAACGATATTGCAATAGTGCTGGTAGCGCTCCATGATTTCGCGCACGTAGTTGAGCGTTTCCACACCGCCCAAACGGCCGTGCTTCACCACGGGGTCGTTAGCGTACTCCGACTTGTGGGCGATGAAGTACTCCACGTTGCCATCCCACACGTTGGGGTTGCGTCCGTACTTCTGGGCCAGCTTTATGGCATCGAGCACATGGCCGAAGCCAGCGTTGTATGCAGCCAGCACGAACTTCTTGCGGTCGTGCTCGGGCACCCCTTCGCGGGCCAGCTTGCGGTCGAGTATGCGCAGGTAGCGCACTCCGGCATCTATCTGTAGCCGGGGCGAGGCATCCTCGTCGAGGCCAAAGTAGTCGGCGGTGGAGGGCATGAGCTGCATCAGCCCGCTCGCCCCTCGGGGCGACACTGCGTTGGCCTTGAACCGCGACTCCTGGTACACCATGGAGGCCACCAGCCGCCAGTCCCAGTCAATCTTCAGGCTCGACTGCTTGAAGTACTCGTCCCACTGCGACACGCGACCCTCGGTGACGTAGAAGTAGTCGCTATTCATGTTGCGCCGCTGCGAAGGGCTGTCGAAGTATCGATGCTTGAGCAGGCGGTGGTGGGCGGTGGGCAGGTAGCCATCGAGCCACTCGTTGATGCGCTCTAGGAGCTTGGGCGAGCTGGGCCGCACGGCCCAGGCCAGGTTCTGCATGAAGCTGACGGGTACCGTGCAGTCGAGCTGCGGCAGGGTCTCGCCCTTCACCTTGGCCGCTATTTCATCGCACACGGCGTAGTCTATCTCGCCGCTGGCAACCAGCTCCATCAGGCGGTCGGCATCGACCCCTGGGAGGGGCACCACCTTGATCTCCTCGCCAATCTCCTCGGCCACGTGTCTGAGGCGCATCTCCGAGGCCGAGCGCTGCTGCACGTACACAATGCGGCCAGCCAGTTCGAGCGTTGAGCTCACGTGCTCTGGGGCATCGGGGGTCGATGCCCTGCGCTGCACGAGCACCTGCCGGGTTTGGCCTATCGGCTTGGTGAAGCTATAAACATTGCGCCGCTCTGCGGTGATTGTCAGCCCGTTGGCTATCAGATCGACCTCACCGCGCTCCAGCATGGCCTGCGCCTTCTCTACATCGTTCTCGGCCACCAGCTCGAGCTTAACGCCCAGGGAGGAGGCGAAATCGCGCAGCAGGTCGTACTGGTAGCCCATGGGCTCGCCTTTGTAGATGAAGTAGCCCGTGGAGTTGAACCCCGAAACGGCCACCAGCTTGCCGCTGGCGAGTATATCTTTCAAATCGTGCGATATATCATCTTTATTTACAGCATGTTGCTGACTGTTACATCCAAAAGCGACCAGCACAATGAGCACAATTGACAATATTTTGTGGCCCCTTTTTGCAACCTTTGATTTTAATCCTACGTTAATCATAAATTGTACCTCTATGTTTTTATGGCTAATTTTTGCCGCCGCAAAGGTAGCAATTTTTATGCCACAATATGTCATATGGGGTAACATATTGCATGTATATACATATTATCATCTTATTATCAATGATTTACACATCAACATGAAGCCGTGCCGTTGCCCATATCGGGGCGGCTTTGTGTACCCATGTCTCTGTGATATGAGCTAGACAACTTGCTCATTAATATGACATTACGACATGATGAGCACTCCATAAATTGCCAGCGCACCGCAATCCGCTCTGCATCATAGCGTTGAGCACCTAGACCTTCAAAACATGCCGCTCGCACCGTAAAAAAACGCCCTGGGCTTTCTCCCAGGGCGTATGCGCGTTCAACGATGATGCGGACTACCCGCCGAAGTTGTCGTAGAGGATGCTCGAGGGCTCCACGCCGAGGCTGTCGAGCAGCTGGTTCACCGAGGCCACCATCATGGGGGGGCCGCACATGAGGTAGAGCGCGTCCTCGGGGGCCTTGTGCTGCTTGAGGTAGGTTTCGTACATCACGTTGTGCACAAAGCCCACGGTGTAGGCCGCGCCGGCGGCATCGGCCTCGGGGTCGGGGCGGTCGAGCGCCAGGTGGAAGTGGAAGTTGGGGAACTCCCGTTCGATGCCCGCAAAATCGTTGAGGTAGAAGGCCTCCTTGAGGCTACGCGCACCGTAGAAGAAGTGCACGGGGCGCTGGGTGCGCTCGGTCTTGAATAGGTGCATGATGTGGCTGCGCAGCGGGGCCATGCCCGCACCGCCGCCCACGAAGATGAACTCCTGCTCGGCGGGGGCATCGTCGGGGATGAAGAACTCGCCGTAGGGGCCCGAGATGGTTACCCTGTCGCCGGGCTTGCGGGTGAATATGTACGACGAGCTGATGCCCGGGGGCACATCCATGAATGCACCCTTGGCGCGGTCGAACGGCGGGGTGGCTATGCGCACGTTGAGCATGACGATGTTGCCCTCGGCGGGGTGGTTGGCCATGGAGTAGGCGCGGAACGTGGGCTCGGGGTTGCTGGCTCTGAGGTCGAACATGCGCATCTGCTCCCAGTCGGCGCGGAACCGCTCGTCTACATCTATATCGCTGTAGCTCAGCGTGTAGGCTGGTATGTCGATTTGGATGTAGCCGCCATTTTTGAAGTTGAGGTTTTCGCCCTCGGGGAGCTTCACCACGAACTCCTTTATGAATGTGGACACGTTGCGGTTCGACACCACCTCGCACTCCATCTTCTTGATGCCCATGATGCTCTCGGGGATGGCTATTTTGAGGTCGCCGCGTACCTTCACCTGGCAGCCAAGCCGCCAGTGGTCGGCCTGCTGCTTGCGGGTGAAGAAGTTCACCTCGGTGGGCAGTATGCTGCCCGCGCCATCGAGCACCCGGCACTTGCACATGCCGCACGAGCCACCGCCACCGCACGCCGATGGCAGAAATATGCCATTGTTGCTGAGCGTGGCCAGCAGCGAGCTGCCCGGTTCCACTCGTAACTGCCTGTCATCGTTGATATTGAGCTCTACCTGCCCCTGTGGGGTAAGCTTGGCCTTGGCCACCAGCAGCAGGGCCACCAGCAGCAGTATGACCGACAGGAATATGGCTATGGAGGCGGCTATGACGGTGCCGCTGGTTATGGTCAATGGGATCATAGGGCTAATGTTTTATGCGTGTGGTTAGAGCTTAAAGCCGGTGAATGCCATAAATGCAAATCCAAGCAATCCCGTGAGCAGAAAGGCGATGCCCAGCCCGCGCAGGGGTTTGGGCACATCGGAGTATTTCATCTTCTCGCGTATGGCGGCTATGCACACGATGGCCACAAACCAGCCCAAGCCCGACCCCAAGCCGTAGGCCGTGGCCTGACCAAGCGTTTGGTAATCGGCCTTCTGCATAAACAGCGATGCACCTAGAATGGCGCAGTTCACGGCTATCAGGGGCAGGAATATGCCCAGCGAGCTGTAGAGGGCGGGGGCGAACTTCTCCACCACCATCTCCACCAGCTGCACGATGGAGGCTATCACGGCTATGAAGATGATGAAAGATAGGAAGCCCAGATCCATGCCCGCAAAGTCGGGGCTGAGCCAGGCCAACGCTCCCTCGGAGAGCACGTAGCGGTTGAGCAGGTAGTTCACCGGCACCGTGATGCCCATCACGAACACCACCGCGATGCCTAGCCCTGTGGCTGTTTTCACCGTTTTGGACACGGCTAGGTACGAGCACATGCCCAAGAAGTAGGAGAACACCATGTTTTTGATGAACATGGAGTCGAAAAATATCTGTACAATGCTATCCATGGCCTATTCCTCCATCAGGTTTTTATTGCGCTTGCGCTGGATCCATATAATCGCGCCCACGAATATGAGCGCCATGGGGGGCATAATCACCAGCCCGTTGTTCTCGTAGAACCCACCATTGGCGGCGTATAGGCCCTCGGGTATCACCCTATAGCCCCATAGCGTACCGCTGCCCAGCAGCTCGCGGAAGAAGGCCACAATCACCAGTATCATGCCGTAGCCCAAGCCGTTGCCGATGCCATCGATGAACGAGGCCCAGGGGCCATTGCCGAGCGCAAATGCCTCGATGCGCCCCATGATGATGCAGTTGGTGATGATAAGCCCCACGAATACCGATAGCTGCTTGCTCACATCGTAGGCAAATGCCTTGAGCACCTCGCTCACCACGGTAACCAGCGCGGCCACGATGATGAGCTGCACAATGATACGTATGCGGTTGGGTATGGTGCGGCGCAGCAGCGACAGCACCAAGTTCGACACGGCGGTAACCGCCGTAACCGACACGGCCATCACCACGGCGGGCTGTAGCTTGGCCGTTACGGCCAGCGCCGAGCAAATGCCCAGCACCAGCACCGTAACTGGGTTCTTTATTCCGATCGGCTCGGCCAGCAGCTTGCGATGCGCTGCTCCAAACCACGATTGTTTTCCCTTTGCTTCTGACATGGTTTTGAAGTGTTTAGGTAGGGTTTAGTGCTGATTGCTCATGGCTCCGGGCTCAATGGCGGGCTGTAGCAGGCTGTCGGCGGCGGCCAGCGTGTCGGCGGCCATGGCCGCACGGGCTTGCTGCTCGCGTATGCTGCTAAAGTAGGCGCTGTAGCGCTCAAGACTGCGCTGCAGCATGTCCTGCACCCCGTTGCTGGTGATGGTGCCGCCCGATATGGCATCTACGGCGTGGGGGTCATCGGGATGGGCACCGCCCTTGACCACGGCCACCGAGGTGAGCTGCGCTCCCTCGAATATGGTTTTGCCCTCGAACTGCTTGCAGAATGCGGGGGCGGTTATCTCGGCCCCAAGCCCAGGGGTTTCCGACTCGTGGTCGAATACGATGCCGTAGATGGTGCTCAGGTCGTCGTTCAGCGCCACGTAGCCCCAGATCTCTCCCCAAAGGCCGTTGCCCCTCACAGGCACGATGTACTTGCGCTGCCCATCGGGCATGGTGGCCTGAAACACTGGCAGCTGCTGCTCGTGCTCGGACTTGGCCAGCTCGGACTTCAGGTTGAGGTAGAAGGCATCGGCCTGCTGGTTCACAGCACCGCTGCGGCTCACAGCGTAGCGCTCGCCAACATAACGCTCAAAGGCGGCCTGCGCCTCGTCAGCCGTGGTTTGTATGCCTATAGTATTGAGGATTTGCTGCTTGGCCTCTGCCTCTATGTTCTGCTGCTGGCGCGGTTTCAGCCCTGTGGCGCAGAGGGCCAGCAGCGTGGCCACCAGCACCACCAGCACGGTGGCATAGATGAACGTGTAGAGGTTCCCGTTGCGGTTGATTTTCTTTCCTTCCATGGTGCGCTAGTTCTTAGTGGTGGAGAGGGGTTGTCTTCTCATGCGGCGGCGTATGCTTGTCCCCACTACTATGTGGTCGATTAGCGGTGCAAAGGCGTTCATCAGCAGTATGCTGAGCATCATGCCCTCGGGGTAGGCTGGGTTGAGCACCCTGATGAGCAGGGCCATGAACCCCACCAAGAAGCCGTAGATCCACTTGCCGCATTCAGTCTGCGCCGATGTTACGGGGTCGGTGGCCATGAACACCGCGCCAAAGGCGAAGCCACCCATCAGCAGGTGCTGCCATGGGGGCATGGTCATGTAGGCACTGCCGCCCACGGCGTTGAACAGGTAGCCGGCGGCCATGCCCCCCACCACGGTGGAGAGCATAATCTTCCAGCTGGCCACGCCCGTAGCAACGAGCAGCACCGCTCCAATCAGTATGGCCAAGGTGGATGTTTCTCCTATAGAGCCAGGCACAAAGCCCATGAATAGGTCGTAGGCCGAGGCCACCTTGTCCATAGCGCCCGCAGCGGCGTGGGCCAGCGGCGTGGCGCCGGTGAACGCATCGGCCATGCCCTCGGAGGGCACCACCCATGCGGCCTCGCCTGACATGCGCGAGGGGTAGGCAAAGAACAGGAATGCGCGGGCCAGCAACGCGGGGTTGAATATATTCATGCCCGTGCCGCCAAACGCCTCCTTGCCTATGAGCACGGCGAAGGCCGTGGCCAGGGCCACCATCCATAGGGGGACGTTCACGGGCATCAGCATCGGGATGATGAGGCCCGATACCAAAAAGCCCTCGTTCACCTGATGCTTGCGCTTTTGAGCAAAGGCGAACTCTATGCTCAGCCCCACGGCGTATGACACCACTATGATGGGCAGCACCTTGAGCAGGCCGAACCAGAATGCTGGCCACAGCGGCCAGTTTTCGCCAATGGCCAGCGAATGCTGGTAGCCCACGTTCCACATGCCGAACAGCAGAGCGGGCACGAGGGCTATAATCATGGTGAACATGGTGCGCTTGAGGTCTATGGCATCGCGGATGTGGCAGCCACGGTCTGTAACCTTGTCGGGCACAAAGAACATGCTCTCAAACGCCTCAAAGGTGGAGTGGAACGCCCCCAGCTTTGCTCCTGGCTCAAAGTGGGGCTTTATGGAGTCGATGAGTTTTCTTAATGATTTCATAATCAAATGTTTATGCATTATGCCAGCTCGGTCATCATGGTGTTGATGCCCCGGCGCAGCACCTCCTGCACCTCTATTTTGGAGGTGCAGACGTACTCGCACAGGGCCATGTCCTCCTCTATCACCTCGTAGATGCCCAGCTGCTCCATGCGCTCTATGTCACCGGCCATGATGGCCTTTATCAGGTAGACGGGGTAGATGTCGAAGGGCCTCACCTTTTCGTACTGCCCCGTAACCACATAGGCGCGCGCCTCGCCATGGTAGTTGGTGTCGAGGTTGAAGCGCTTGCCAAAGCGCAACGAAGAGAGGAAGCTACGGCTGGCGCTGTACTTCCCAAACCCTGGGGCCAGCCAGCCAAAAAACTCATGGTATCGGCCTTCGGGAATCACCGTAATCAGATTATCTCCAAAACCGAGGTGGCCCATGCTATCCACCTTGCGGCCCGTGAGCACATTGCCGCTTATGATGCGCAGCTCGATGCCGCCCTCACCACCAGCCCAATCGAGCAGGCCATCTACCCGTGCCCCCTGTATGGTTTGGTGGTAGCGGGGCTTGGCCACGCCGCTGCCCGCAGTGGCCACCACCAACGAGGCATCGTAGATGCCCTTGAGGAACAGCCGCCCCAGCATGAGCACCGACTGCGGGCGCATGGTCCACACCACCTCGCCCTTGTTTATAGGGTCAATCTGAGCTATCTGTACGCCCACGTTGCCTGCGGGGTGTGGCCCAGAAAAGTAGTGCTTCTGCACGTTTTTTATGCGGCCCAGCAGCTTCGACTCGGGGTACTCGGCGTTGATGCCGAGGTGTACCTCGCCTGGCGTGAGCTTGCGCAGGGCCTCAATGCCAGCCTGGAATGTCTTGTCATCGCCCTGCAGGGCGAAGTCGATGTCCACGGCCAGCGGGGCGGTGTCGAAGCATGAGATGTATATGCCCTTGGGCTGCGCCTCGGGGTCGGCCACCACGCCGAATGGGCGCTGGGTGAGGTGGGGCCACAGGCCCGAGCGGAGCATCATGTCCACCACCTGCTCGCGGCTGAGCGTGGCGGGGTCGGCGGCCTCAAACTGCTCGTAGCCCATCTCGGCATCGGGGATAACCACCACCTCCTGTAGGGCGCGGCGCGCGCCGCGCACCACATCGGCCACCGTGCCGCTCACCGGCGAGGTAAACGCTATCTGGGGGCGCTGCTTATCGACAAACAGCGGGCTACCGGCCCGCACCGTGTCGCCCGGCTCCACGCATAGACGGGGGGTGATGCCCCAGAAATCGATGGGCTTAACGGCGTAGGAGGCCGATGGTTTGGGCCGCACGAGAATCTTTTCGGCATCGCCCACAAGGGGGATGTTCAGCCCTTTCCTAATCTTGATGACTTTCGGCATAATGCATCGGGTGTGCTTGTTTGGTGCGGTACACCCCCGCAAAGCCCCATAGGGGGTACGGGCGCGTTCCAGCTAGCAAATATAGCAATTTCCGCAACAACCACCCATCTCTCCGCGTTTAATTTACCAGCACCGATGAATATCATCTCCGCAACTATACATAATGCGCTAGCGCACATACATATACACCGCATCGTCTTGCTGTGCGCAATGGCATTGCCCCCGAGCGCGGCGGACGGACAGGTGCTCGCCAACTACACCCATCCCGACATCGGCACGGTGAAGCTGCACCACGCTGGCAGCCCGCTCAACCCGCCATTGGTACGGCTGAACCTCGATGAGCACCTGCGCCTCGATTTCGATGACCTGGCCGATGTGCCCATGGAGCTCGACTACACCATAATACATTGCACCCCCGATTGGGAACCCTCAAACCTGCTGCACCACGACTACGCCACGGGCTTCGAGCTCAACAGCCTGCCCCCTGGGCGTAGCTCGCAGGGCACCAATCCGCTCTACACCCACCACTCGCTCAGCCTGCCCAACGATGACACCCGCTGGACGCTGTCGGGCAACTATGTGCTACGGGTGGTGGATCGCCACGACCACGACCGCATAGTGCTGCAGCGACGGTTCTGGGTGCACGACCCAATGGTGCAGCCCGAGGCCCGCGTGGTGCAAGCATCGGGTGCACAACGCACCACGGGCCAACGCATAGAGCTGGAGCTCGACCTGGCCCCGCTGGGCCTGGGCGTAGATCCGTTCAGAGAAATCGTGGTCTGCATTGCCCAGAACAACCAGATCCACAACGCCCGCCACAACATCAAGCCCGTATTCGTGGGGGGCAGCAGGGCGCGCTACTCCGCGCCCGACTCGCTGGTGTTCGAGGGCGGATGCGAGCACCGCAACCTGGTGTACCGCTCATCGAGCTACCGCTCGCAGCAAATCGCACATACCCGCCGTCTGGGCGGCGAAACCCACGTAGGCCTAACCCCCGATAGGCCCTACCTGCACCCCGCCTACACCGAGCAGACCGACCTCAACGGGCGCTACCTGCCCCTGCGCGATGACTGCTACGACCCCTCCATTGAGGCCGAATACGCATGGTTCTACTTCACCCTGGCCTCGCCCGAGCTGCCGCAGGACGAGGTGTACCTCTACCTAGGCGAGGCCGATGCCTGGCAGCTCATCCCCACCCATGCCATGCGCTACAGTGCGATTGACGGGGCCTATGAAACCCGTGTCAGGCTGAAGCAGGGCATATACAGCTATAGGTACCTGCACATCGACCGCTCCACGGGGCGCGTGGGACACAGCCTCCTTGAGGGCAACCACTCGGCCACCGAGAACTCCTACCAAATATACGTGTACCACAAGCCCCGTAGCTCGCAGCACTGGCAGCTAGTGGGGTACAGCGAGCTAAAATCGCGCTAGGGGCAGCAGCCCCGCATCGTTTTTTTTGCTAAATTCGCTACCGCATATCCGCCAATAAACAAAAGCACAGCGTTATATGTCATTGCCCACCAACCGACTACGCATCAAGCAGCTGGCCTTCGCCCAGGCCGAGGCCGCCATATTCGACCGCGCCAAAAAGAAGAGCACCCACCTTTTCAACCCCGACCAGGTGGAGTTCGTGAACGACCAGCCCGACGTGCTGATGTTCCTCACCGGCGGCTCGGAGCGGGCCGCCATCGAGTGTGTGCAGGAGTTTCGGTTCTACCTGCTGCTGGCCAGCCGCGAAGCCAACGCCTGGGCCTCGGCGCTTGAGGTCAAGGCCTGGATGGCCCAGCACCGCATATCCGCCATGCTGGTGGACACCGATGACCCCGCCGCCCCGCAGCTACTCTGCGACTTCTACCACGCCCTAATGGGAGTGAAGCACCTGCGCGGCCAGCGGCTCGGCGTGGTGGGAGCCCCATCCGATTGGCTCGTGGCCTCGGGGCTCAGCCCCTACGTGTTACGCAACAAAATGGGCGTGGAGATGGTGAACCTGCAATGGGCCGACATCGTTTTCGATGAAATCACCGCCCCCAACGAGCAGTTCTGCAACGCATTCGACAACGTGGCCGACACCACCGAGCTGCACCACAGCAGCAGGATATACGAGGGGCTGGCCTCGCTGGTGCCGTTCTACAACCTCGACGCCTTGGCCGTGGAGTGCTTCCCCATGGTGCGCCAAAGCGGCCACACCGCCTGCTTGGCCCTGGCCAAGCTCAACGCCGAGGGCATCCCCACGGCCTGCGAGGCCGACCCCGTGAGCGCCGTGGGCATGATGCTCGTACACCGGGTGTGCGGCCTCGCCCCCTGGATGGCCAACACCGCCCATGTGGCGCAGGGCAAAGCCCTGTTCGCCCACTGCACCGCGCCGCTCAACCTGCTGAGCAGCTTCAAGGTGGACACCCACTTTGAGACCAGCGCTGGGCAAGCCATCGCCGGCGATCTGAGCGGCGATGCGGTCACGGTGGTGCGCCTCAACAGCGCGCTCGACCGCATGTTCGTGGCCGAGTGCGAGGTGCTGGCCCGCCCCCACCACAAAACCGCCTGCCGCACCCAGCTGGAGGTGGCCATATCGGCCCCAGCCTACGACTACTTTATGAACCGCGCCTACGGCAACCACCACCTGCTGCTCCCAGGGCACTGGGCCAACCGGCTACGCCTAGCCGCCCAGCTGCTACAGATAACGGTTGAGGGATGACGCAGAGCCGCCCTAAAAGGGCGCAACAGGACAGCTGTGGACAAACCCCACGGCCACGTGCCCTGTAGGGACACACCGTGTGTGTCCGTTGCCATTGTAGCGGTTGCGGACGCGCTCGGCGCGTCCCTACATACCGATATTCAACGTAATTGCTGGTTATCGGTCATGTAGATGCGCAAAAATTTGCGTCTCCTTACCCGCCATTCACCATGCCCACGTAACGATGAGCCGTCCGTCTAATATTTAACTTTTAACTGATATACAGATATTTATAGTTTGCGCCGCTAACCATGTCACTAGTTTTAAGTATTGCATGGCTCAAACCCCCACCGTATCTTTGTAACAACTTTGCTAATTACTAA
>JAFTDN010000092.1 GCA_017454165.1 Bacteroidales bacterium
CTCCCTCTGTCCTCGAAAGTCCCATTGAACAATAAATGAATTTAAACTTCAATACGTTATGCCTACAGTATTAATAAATATGGATCGAGGTGAATTCTTAAATAATGGAATTTTACCACGTCAAAGGAAAGTATATTTCTCAAGTTTCGCAAGTTCAAATTTAGGCAGCAAAATCAGGCTTTTCCAAATTTATTAATTTTGTAAACATCACTGTATCATATAGATAATTTTTCATTAAATAATCCTCATCCAAATTTAAATTATTGGCAATTTCGACTATTAGCGTTGTGATTATCAGCCATATGCGCTGCGTCGGGGTGGCCTCGGCGACGCCAACGCCGGCCGCCTGGAACAGACCGCCCAGGGTCTCGTAGCACTCGAACCGCTTGACGGTGGCCAGCAGGTTGTACTGCATCATGCTGATGGTCGTGGCCGCCACCTGCGCGTTGAACGTGTACGACTGGCATCTGCCCAGGTTCAGGTGCTGCTTGCACTCCTTGAAGAAGACCTCTATGTTCCAGCGCCTAGCGTAGATCTCGTAGGCCTGTTCGAGGCTCAGCGACAGGTCGGTGGTGAGCAGCGTACGCCAGCCCTGAGCGTCGTCGCACTGGCAGAGGAACAGGGTCACGGGGATCTCCTTCAGGTGGACCTCCACGCTCGGATAGAGCTCCTCGCCACCAAAGGTCTGATAGATTTGCCCAATGCTGCTTTTGAACGAGTCGTCCTTCTCAGTTCCAAAGAGAGCCGAACCTCCAAATTTCTCGCGCAAGCCATTGATAGCCTCCATCGCATTCTCATAGGTAGCGTGGAAAGGCTCTTCTTTGGTCGTCTTATCGATTGTTAGCCGTTCGAAATCGTAATTGTCGAGGGTGTCGAGGGCATAGGTATAGTCTGTAACCACCTCAAACAAAGCGTTTGTCTCGTCGTTCGATAGCAGTGGTTGGTTTTGGATTGTGCGCCCCAACATTCCCACCAGTTGGCGTAGCTCTCCAATCTGCTCCTTTCGGATGCGCTCGTTGACGGCATAGCCTTTAACAAGGTAGTCTTTGATGATCCTACGTGCCCAAATGCGGAAAGCAGTACCGCGCTTGCTATGAACACGGTAGCCAATAGAGATGATGACATCGAGGTTATAAAAGGGAACTGGCTTCTTAACGCCATTAACGTGTAAAAAATGCACGTTGTTCTCATCTTTTTCGAGTTCGCCCTCTTTGAAGACATTAAGAATATGTCTACGCACGTTTGACTCTTCCTTGTCAAACAGCGATGACATCTGTGAGACGTTAAGCCACACCGTCTCATCCTCCAGGCGGACATCAATCTGCGTCTGTCCGTCCTCCGTCTGATATATTAAGATTTTGTTCTCTTCAATTGTTCTGCAAAGTTACACTTTATTAATTATTGTGCATTGCAAACGTTTAAGTATTGTAGCGCTATGCTTGATGTGTCCGTTGTGTTGTTTAGACAACCTCTAAATAAACCTCCGATTGCCACAAACCAACCTCATTTAAAGTATAAAGGTATGCCATATGCCAATAAACCGAAACCACAGCCATGCAGGCCATCAGCACACACCCCATCATCGCGGTTGCCACGGGCAACGAGCATACATTCACCTTTAACGGGCAGCCCATCAGCGCTCCCCGAACGCTTAGCATAGCCGCCGCCCTGCACAGGGCGGGCTACCCCATTCATAGCCACAGCCTCGATGGGCGCGAACGCAGCCTCGAGTGCGGCATAGGCAAATGCGGTGCCTGCGAGATGCTTGTCGATGGCGTGGTGCGCCGCATCTGCATCACACCAGTTGACGGAGTGCGCGAGGTACGCGAGGTGCCGCAGAACCACACCCCCAGCTGCAGCCCGCAGGGCGGCACCCAGCCCGCCCATAACGTCTACCGCACCTCGGTGGCCATCATAGGCGCAGGACCAGCGGGGCTGGCCGCCCGTGAAACGCTGATGCAGCTCGGCATCGACTGCCTGGTGGTGGACAGCAACCCGCGCATCGGCGGGCAGTTCAACATGCAAACGCATCAATTCTTCTTCTTCGAGATGGGGCGCAAATTCGGCGGTATGCGCGGGTTCGACATCGCCAGCACGCTGGCGGGCAGCAGCGCCGAGGGCATAATGCTCAACAGCACCGTATGGGATATACTCGAGGGCAAACGCCTGGCTGTCAAGAACATAAGCACCGATGAAATTTACTTCATCGAAGCCGACCATTTAGTGGTAGCCACGGGCGCGGTGCCGTTCATGCCCGTATTCGAGAACGACGACCTGCCCGGCGTTTATACCGCAGCCGTGGTGCAAAAGATGATGAATCAGGAACTTACGCTCCTCGGACGCAATGTGCTCACCGTGGGCGCGGGCAACATAGGCTACCTCACCAGCTACCAGCTTATGCAGGCTGGCGCGAGGGTTAAGGCCATTATTGAGGCCATGCCCCACGAGGGCGGTTTCCCCGTACAGGCCAACCGCGTTAGGCGTTTGGGCATACCCATAATGCTTGGCAAGACGCTTGTACGCGCCATACCCAATGCACAACGCACAGGCATTGTTGGCGCAGTAATAGCTGATTGCCAAAACTTTAAACCCATTAAGGGCACCGAGCAGCTAATTGAGGGCATCGATGCCATAAACATCTGCACCGGCCTAGTGCCCGACAACCAGCTGCTGGCCAAGGGGCGAGAGGTGTTCGGGCTACGATGCCACGGCGCGGGCGATGCCATACGCATAGGCGAGGGCACCAGCGCCGTGCTACGCGGCAAGCAGGTGGCCTACGAGATTGCCCAATCGATGGGCATACGCCATAGCTACGATGCCTATCTTGCCGTTAGCCGCGAGTATATCGACAGCCAGCAGCACCCCGTTAGGGTGCTCGAGCAGCCCAATACGCCCGCTCCCGAACGGCGCAGCCGCCCCTTCGTGGTGGCCGACTGCCTCTACGGCTTCGCCTGCAATCCCTGCACGTTTGCCTGCCCCCACGGTGCCATCAGCAAGCCCACCACCAGCAGCACCCCCACCATCGACTACGGCAAATGCGTGGGATGCATGGAGTGCGTGCACCAATGCCCAGGATTGGCCATTTTTGGATATAACACCCAACAAAACAAGCTATTCCTGCCCATAGAGTACGAGGCCCACGAGGGGGCCGAGGTGTTCTTGGTGGACAATCAAGGACAACCCGTAGGCGAGGGCATCATCGAGAAAATACTCCTCAAGCCCAACAAAACCAACGTAGCCAGGGTGAAGGCCACCACGCTACACGGCGATGCGCTGCTGACCGCACGCGGCTTCATAGCCAAGGAGCTGCTCCCCCCGCCCATCGCCTTAAAACCCGCCGTGCAGAGCGAACCCGACAAAGCATACGTATGCCACTGCGAGGACATCGACCTCGATGCGCTGCTACGCGCCATCGGCCCACGCCGCACCATATCCATCGACGAGGTGAAGCACATCACCCGCTTGGGCATGGGCACCTGCCGTGGCAAACGCTGCATCAGGCGGCTGCGCACCGCACTGGCCCCCCTGGGCATCGAGGTCGTGGGCGAGGCCACGCCGCGAGGCCCCCTCAGCAACCAGATCACGCTGGGCGAGCTGCTCCCCAAGCCGATGCCCGAGCGCTACATCACCAGCCGCAAAGCCCAGCGCATCGACACGCCCGTGCTGATTGCAGGCGGCGGCATGGCCGGCACATCGGCGTTCCGATTTATGGCCGAGGCCGGCCAGCAGCCCGTGCTGCTCAACCACGGACGCGGCTCGAGCTGGCGCAACATCGCCGGCGGGCGACCCGCCTTCTCGCTCCCCGAGATTGCCGACATCGCAACGCGCTCGCACGGCCACTTCAAGGAGCTGCAGGCCAAGAGCAACATCAACTATCGCCCCATAAACTACGTGGGCTTTGCCCACGATGAGGCCACCTATCGGCAGCTCGAAGCCTCGAAGGCCTGGAGCGATGCCTATATGATTGAACCCAAGGACTTTGCCAAGGAGATTGCGCCCAGCATCAACCCGCAGCTGGGCAGCACATATATAGGTGCGCTCATCACCCGCGATTGCTGGCAGGCCACGCCGGGCCTTACCATCGACCTACAGCGCCGCATTGGCATTGAGCACGGCGGCACGGTGGCCGAGGACTGCGAGCTGCTCAGCATACAGCGCAGCAGCAACGGCTATGTGGCCTTGGCGCGTAACCACGAGGGGCAATATGTGGAGTACCATACGCCCCACTTTGTGAATGCCCTGGGCCCCACGGGCGAGCGGTTCAATCGCCAATTGGGCATGTTTACCGGCCTATATCCAGTTAAGCATCAGGCGTTTATCACACGTCGACTGCCTATGCTCGGCCCCAATGGTAGACCGCTCGATATGCTCATAGATCGCCGCAACTACAGGGGGTTTGTGGCTGTGTATGGGCAGCAGCTGGCAGAAACGGGGCAGATAATCGCCTGTGCTTCACCCATGTCGGATCCCTCAGAGAGTGGTAAGGCGCTAAAAATTAACTCGTTAGACTTTATGGAGATTTGCGCCGAGATGTTCAGCCTATGGCTGCCTGAGTTAGAAAACATTGGCTTTCAGACATTCTGGGCGGGCTACTACGGCGAGCCGCGCATGTACTGCGACCCGCAGCACGGCCTGCTCACCGGCCTACGCGGGCACGGGTTCATGCTCAGCATGGGGCTGGCCCAGATGTACGTAGACGCGTACCTGGGCAGGCCCGTCCCCGACTACTTCGCCCGTCTATCGCTGAGCGGCGATGGTCTACTAGAAAAGGCGTTCAAATAGCCCACATCGGCCCACCGCAAACATCTATAAACAAGAGGCATATGCCCACACACCGCCCCAAAAACGCAGCGCATGTCGAAAATAAAAATAGCGCCGCAAGGCGTAGTGTGTAAATTTACCTACCTTTGCATCTTCAAATCAACATTGGCAACGCCCGCAAGGCCGCGCCAAGCAACAACAAACCACGGAGTAAAACCCAAAACTTTCTGTCTATGGACAAACAGAGAACAGTAAAGGAGCTAGACGAGGTTGTAATCCGATTCTCCGGAGACTCTGGAGACGGCATGCAGCTGGTTGGCACGCTGTTCGCCGATGCCTCATCGCTATTCGGCAATGGTGTAAACACCTTTCCCGACTACCCCGCCGAGATTCGCGCCCCGCAGGGCACCATCGGCGGCGTATCGGGCTTCCAAGTGCACCTAGGCAACAAGAAGGTGAACACACCTGGCGACTACTGCGACGCGCTGGTGGCCATGAACCCCGCCGCCCTGAAATCGACCCTGAAGTGGGTAAAAAAGGGCGGCATCATCATCATGGACACCGATGAATTCACCGAGAAAAACTATCAGAAAGCGGGCTACAAAACCCTCGATGCAGTGGAGGAGCTCAAGCTGCACGACTACAACCTAGTGCCCGCCAACATCACCTCGCTCACCAAGGAGAGCCTGAAGGACAGCGGGCTGGACAACAAGTCCATCATCCGCTGCAAGAACATGTTCGCCCTGGGCATGGTGTACTACATATTCGACCGCCCGCTCGAGTTCACCAACAAGTACTACGAGGACAAGTTCAAGAAGAAGCCCGAAATCGTTGAGGCCAACAAGAAGGTGCTGCGCGATGGCTACAACTACGCCGAGAACGCTCAGGCCATAGCCAGCACCTACCGCATCAACCCGGCCACCGAGCTACCCAAGGGGCGCTACCGCTCCATCAACGGCAACACGGCCACCGCATGGGGCCTCATACTGGCCGCCGAGAAGGCCAAACTGCCGCTGTTCTGCGGATCGTACCCCATCACCCCTGCCACCGACATACTGGTAGAGCTGGCCAAGCGCAAAGATTTGGGCGTTAAAACTCTACAGGCCGAAGACGAGATTGCGGGCATCTGCACCTCAATAGGCGCCGCCTTTGCGGGCAACTTCGCCGTGACCACCACATCGGGCCCCGGCCTGTCGCTCAAATCGGAGGCCATGGGCTTGGCCGTGATGACCGAGCTACCGCTGGTTGTCGTAGATGTGCAGCGCGGCGGCCCATCCACCGGACTGCCCACCAAAACCGAGCAGTCGGACCTAATGCAGGCCCTCTACGGTCGCAACGGCGAGGCCCCCATGGTGGTGCTCGCCGCCAGCTCACCCAGCAACTGCTTCCACTACGCATTCTGGGCCAGTAAGATTGCCCTAGAGCACATGGTGCCCGTAATACTGCTCACCGATGGCTTCATAGCCAACGGCACCGAACCCTGGCGCATACCCAACACTGCCGACTACCCTGAGATTAACGCCCCCATAGTACCAGCGGGCACCAAGGACTACATGCCCTACGCCCGCGATGAGAAACGGCTGGCCCGCCGCTGGGCGCACCCTGGCACCAAGGGCGTTGAGCACCGTTTGGGCGGACTTGAGAAGGACTTCCTGAAGGGTAGCGTGTCGCACGACCCGGCCAACCACCAAAAGATGGTAACCATACGCGCCGAGAAGGTGAAGCGCGTGGCCGACTTCATCCCCCAGCAGGAGGTACTAGGTGCCGACAACGCCGAGCTGCTCGTTGTGGGCTGGGGCGGCACCCACGGGCACCTGCTCACCGCCGTAACCGAGCTACAGCAGCAGGGCAAGAGCGTGGCGCTGTGCCACTTCAACTACATCAACCCGCTGCCCAAGAACACCCGTGAGGTGCTCAGCCGCTACAAGAAGATTGTGGTATGCGAGCTCAACGAGGGGCAGTTCGCCAACTACCTGCGCATGAACTTCCCCGAATTCAACTACTTACAGATGAACAAGGTGCAGGGCCTGCCCTTCACCGCATCGGAGCTGGTAGAAAAGTTTAACCAAATACTGGAGGGCAAATAATCATGGCCGAAGAATATACAACCTACACCGCGCAATGCTTTAAGAGCGACCAAGAAGTACGCTGGTGCCCTGGATGCGGCGACCACGCCATCTTGGCATCCGTAACCAAGGCCCTGCCCGAGGTGTCGAAAGCACTCAAATACAACATGGAGCGCTACGTATTCGTGTCGGGCATCGGCTGCTCGAGCCGCTTCCCCTACTACGTGGACACCTTCGGCTTCCACGGCATACACGGACGTGGCGGCGCAATAGCCACCGGTGTCAAGGTGGCCAACCCCACCCTGAGCGTGTGGCAGATATCGGGCGATGGCGACTCGCTGGCCATAGGCGGCAACCACTTCATACACGCCATCCGCCGCAACATCGACATGAACCTGATACTGTTCAACAACCAGATTTACGGTCTGACCAAGGGACAGTACTCCCCCACCTCGCCCCTGGGCAAAATCACCAAAACATCGCCCTTCGGCACGGTGGAGCACCCGTTCAACCCCGGCGAGCTGGTAATCGGTGCCCAGGGAAAATTCTTCGCCCGCTCCATCGATGTGGACATCAACCTGACCACCAACGTGCTGGTGGAGGCCGCCAAGCACGATGGCTACTCGGTGGTAGAGGTTCTACAGAACTGCGTGATATTCAACGACAAAGCCCACGAATTCATCACCAACCGCGAGCACCGCGCCGACCGCACCATCGTGCTGAGGCACGGCGAGAAAATGCTCTTCGGCAAGGACAACGATAAGGGCCTAGTGCTGGACGGCATACACCTCAAGGTGGTCACCGTGGGTCAGGACGGCTACACGCTAGACGACGTGCTGGTGCACGATGCCACCAACCCCGACCCTGGCATACACATGATGCTGGTGAACATGGAGGGCCCCGACTTCCCCGTGGCGCTGGGCGTTATACGCAATGTTAAGGATGCCACCTACGATGACGGCGTGCGTGACCAAGTGGCCGAGGTGATGAAAACCGCCAAGATACACACCGTGCAGGAGCTGCTCAACAGCGGCGAGACCTGGGAGGTGTAACCACACGCACCACCACAGCAAAGCTCATAAAGGGCCGCATCCGAGATGCGGCCCTTTATGCCTCTGCCCCATGCGCACCTGCATCCGGCGTATCCCCCGTGGAAGGCCCAAAAATCCCCACCGCCCGAAGTGCCCATAGGAAGCCCAAGGCATATCCCCCCAAAACACCAACACAGCACATTGAATACCAATCTATTACGCAAACAGCAAAAATTGCGAAAATTTTTCTCGAAAAAAGCGCGTTTTCCTTTTGAAATGTCATTATTAAAGCGGAACTTTGGCATGTGATTTCAGGACGGCCAAGTCCGCCCCCAAACACAGCAAACTGTTCTAACTTAAAGCCATAGAGATGGACGTTAAAAAACTGATGAGCGACCTGGAAGCCAAGCACCCAGGCGAAAAAGAGTACCTACAGGCTGTGCACGAAGTGCTAGAGTCGGTTAGCGAAATCTACGACCAGCACCCCGAGTTCGCCAAGGCCAAAATCATTGAGCGTATGGTTGAGCCCGACCGCGTGTTCACTTTCCGCGTAACCTGGGTGGACGACAAGGGCGAGGTGCAGACCAACCTCGGCTACCGCGTACAGTTCAACGGTGCCATTGGCCCCTACAAGGGCGGCCTGCGCTTCCACAAGGCCGTGAACGTGTCGATGCTCAAATTCCTGGGCTTCGAGCAGACCTTCAAAAACGCTCTCACCACGCTGCCCATGGGCGGCGGCAAGGGTGGCTCCGACTTCGACCCCGTGGGCAAGTCAGATGCCGAGATCATGCGTTTCTGCCAGGCTTTCATGCTTGAGCTGTGGCGCATCGTGGGCAAGGACACCGATGTACCCGCAGGCGATGTGGGCGTTGGTGGCCGCGAGATTGGCTACATGTACGGCATGTACACCAAGCTGGCCCGCGAGTACAACGTAGGTGTGCTCACCGGCAAGGGTATGACCTGGGGCGGCTCCAAGATCCGTCCTGAGGCCACCGGCTTCGGCGCTCTGTACTTCGTGCAGCACATGCTCGAGAAGGCTGGCAAGGACATCAAGGGCAAAAAGCTGGCCCTGTCGGGCTTCGGCAACGTGGCCTGGGGTGCTGCCCTCAAGACCCTCGAGCTGGGCGGTAAGGTAGTGGCCATCTCTGGCCCCGATGGCGTGTGTGAAATGCCCGACGGCATCACCCCCGAGATGATTGACTACATGCTCGAGATGCGCGCCTCGAACCGCAACAAGGTTGAGGACATGGCCACCAAGTTCCCTGGCAAGGCCAAATTCACCGCTGGCAAGAAGGCATGGAGCGTGAAGTGCGACATCGCACTGCCCTGCGCTTTCCAGAACGAGTGCAACGGCGACGACGCCAAGGAGCTGCTGAAGAACGGCTGCTGGGCAGTGGCCGAGGTGTCGAACATGGGCTGTACGCCTGAGGCCATCAAGGCCTTCCAGGATGCCAAGATCCTGTTCGCCCCTGGCAAGGCTGTTAACGCCGGCGGCGTGGCCACCTCGGGTCTGGAGATGACCCAGAACGCCATGCACATCAGCTGGACCGAGGAGGAGGTTGATAAGAACCTGCACCAAATCATGCACAGCATCCACGAGGCCTGCGTGAAGTTCGGCACCAAGAAGGACGGCTACATCAACTACGTTGATGGTGCTAACATCGCTGGCTTCATGAAGGTTGCTCAGGCTATGCTCGAGCAGGGTACCATCTAATACCGCTCCGAATCGAAGCAACAAAGCGAGCGAGTCCCCATGTGGGGGCTCGCTTTTTTTGTTATCCCACATCCTTTTGGCATTAGGATGCAAAAAAGCTATGGAACGACGATGCTTCGCTACTCCGATGGCCATCTGCTTTTACGCATGTTCCAATAAGTTAGTGGCTATTCCAGTAATCATCGGGGCTAAAAGCGGATGGGCAAATTTTTTTCAACAACCGTATTTTTTTGAGCATAGGCGCGTCTAATGTGTAGAGATGAAACCAATAATGACACAGCGAGAGTTTGAAACCATGGTTAGGGAGCATCGCGGTACCATCTACACCGAGTGCTACATGTTCTCCACCAACAGGGACGAGGTGGCCGACCTGTTCCAGGAGGTTCTGATTAACCTTTGGAGGGGTGTCGACACTTTCAGGGGCGATAGCGCGCTAAACTCCTGGATCTACAAGGTGGCCCTGAACACCTGCATCACCTGGGACAGGAAGAACAAGCGCCGCGTGAAAACCGAACCCCTGTCGATGGACATCGACCCGTTCGACAGCAGCGCCGAGAACACGCGGCAGGCCAACCTGCTGCGCGAGCGAATAGCCCGTCTCAACCCCTTCGACCGCGCCATTGTGCTGCTCTGGCTCGAGAACATCAGCTACGAGGACATTGGCCAAATTGTAGGCATCAGCACCTCCAATGTGTCGGTACGCCTGGTACGCATCAAGGAACAACTCAAAAAAATGCACTGAAATGGAGACAATCGACAACATCCAGCAAGAAATGCAGCTACAGCTGCAGCAATTACGCTCACAACTCGATAGACAACAGATAATCAGCGATCGTATACTTCGACAGGTTATCAAGCAGTCGGAACGGAAGTTAAAACGCAACTTCTACTCACCCATTTTTGCAGGGATGCTTGGTCTGCTAATTACGCCAATACTACCCACAATTGGTCTTTCTACTCCAGTTGCGATAGCATACGGAGTGTATATGGTAGTTTCAATTATAACCGTTATAGTGATAGGGCAGCGTATCCCCGATATGGGCAACAATCTAGTAGAAACAGCAAAAAAAATGGACAAGTTCAGGCACATATATGCAAATATGTGGAAATATGAACTGCTGCCAGCGGCTATAATTGTTTTGCTCATACTATGGAATTTTAGATTCAATCTCGGGATGATAATTTGGGGGCTTGTCGGCGGCTTGATTGGCGGCTTGATTGGCGGCTTGATTGCATGGATGATTCGTGGCAATGTGCTGTCAGAAAGCGATAATATCACTGCCCAGATCAAGGAAATCCAAAAGAAATAATATCATCTCAACGCCACTCATGCCGCTGCCCCAGCGCATGGGGCGGCGGTGGGCAGAGCGTGGAGTGTAATTGTAACACATTGAATTTTAACTGTTTGCTGTTTATTTTGTACGCTAGGCAACAGGCAGAGCGCAAGGGCAGTCTTTTGTTTAGCAGAAAAACATCAACCACAATGAAGAATATCAACGCAACAATTATCGCCGCCATGCTGATGCTGATTTGCGGCACAGCCTACGCGCAGTCGGCTCAGCAGCAAAGGCTTACCAACCATGTCTATTTCCTGGCCAGCGATTCGCTCCGAGGGCGCGATGCGGGCAGCACCGATGCGGCCAAGGCCGCAGCCTACATAGCGCAACAGTTCGAGGAAATTGGCATTGAGCCTTATTTTGAGGGCGGCTGGTATCAAGGCTTTGAGTATGCTGGGCGGAGTTGCAAGAACGTGGTGGGCATCATCCACGGTGCCGACACCGCGCTAAAGCATGAATTAATCGTTATTGGGGCGCACTACGACCATCTGGGCGTTAGCAAGAACGGCAAGATTTACAACGGCGCCGACGACAATGCGTCTGGCACGGCCACAATCATCGAAATGGCGCGTATTCTGAAAGACAAACCGCTCAAGCGCAGCGTTATGATTGCGGCCTTCGATGCCGAGGAGAAGGGGCTACACGGCTCGGTTGCTTTGGCCAAACGGCTGGATGTGAGCAACGTAAAGTTGATGATGAGCATCGACATGGTGGGCTGGCTGCACAAGGGCAAGGCGCTGCAGCTCAACGGCGCGGCCACAATCATGGACGGCAAGACACTGCTCAACCAAACAGCCCGGCGCATGCAGCTAAAAGTGGATGTGCGCAACTTTGAGACAAGCCTCATAACGGCCACTGACACGCGCAGCTTCGCCCGTAAGAATGTGCCCACGCTGGCCGTAACCACGGGCTTGAAGTCGCCCTACCACAAGCCCGAAGACGATGCTGAACTGATTGATTATGAGGGTTTAGACCAAATCACCAACTACCTTGCCGAGGTTACCGAGCAGCTGGCCAACGCGCCCGACCTGCAGGCATCGGGGCGCATTGCCCCCGTGCATAGCGACAGCCGCAGGGCGTTCAGCATAGGCCCAACAGCATCGGTTGTGAAAGGGCGCATAGCCTTTCCCGATGCCGCTTTCGATGGCCGCAGCCGCTACGGGTTCGAGGTGGGCATAGTGGCGCAGCTCAGGCTAATCAAGCATTTGAGCCTTGAGGCGAAGGTGCTCTACGCGCACCACAACGCTAAGCTGCCCAATGCCAACAACCTCTACAACTCCTACCTGCCCTTGCATCAGGAGGCCGTGATGGTGCCCGCTGGCCTATTGCTCAGAATGGCCGACGAGTTTGGTATCGACCTCTACTGTGGCTTGGGCGGTTACTATGGTCGTGTGCTGAAGGCCAGCATTAGCGGGCAGCCCACGGCAGCCATCAACACCAACCAGTATGGACTTGCTTGGTCGGTTGGCATGGAGTTTGGGCGACTCAGGATGGGCTGCGAATGGCGCTACCAGCTCAACCCGCTGTTTGTTGGCGAGGGAATGCCCAACGCCAAGCACCGCACGGCGGTGTTCAATGTGGGATGGATGTTTTAGGGAATAGAAATTATTCCGCAGCCGCAGTGGCATAATCCAAAAAGTATTGTTTGCAGAAATCGTTGAACTTTTCTGCTCCCCTAATATCATCAAGCATATCGTTGTAGTACTTCGTTTCGAAACTGCAGTCAGCCCAACCTATTTGGTTCAAAAAGTTGTTGAATAAACCACAGGCATTCCGTCGTTCCTCATCCAATGTTTTCAGCCTACTTTCATCATCTTTTGTAAGAAGATACTCTGCTTTGAAAGATTCCGTCATTTTCCACGATACGCTTTGCAGTACAACTTTCCCCTGCTTTTCATGCTTACGACGGATTGCAAGCAAATGCCGATATAGTTGCGGGAAGTCATAATATTGGAATTTTGTTTCATTTTCTAACAACTCTAACCATACTTTAGTTTCTTCCTCGGAGAATTTGTAATTGTCAACCTCGTTGTCTTGCTTGTCTTTGTTGCGATAGGAACAAGTGTTGTGTTTGCGCTTTGAGTAGTAAGGCTCAAGGAACTTGCTCTCGATATAGTATTGTGTGCCGTCCAGCGAATATGACACATCCAAATGGGCACATTTCCCGCCACTCAAGCTCAAAGGTTTTCCCACTTTTTCCTCGAACCTTACCTCAAAACTTTTGTGAACCTTCTGAACCTCGCCCTCATACAACTTGTAATAGTTGAATGCGAGTCCCGCTGAGGAATTGATTCGGCACATCTCAGCAACCGGATTGCCATCACCAGCTTTCAACTGTTCAAGTTGCTCCTGAGTCGGTTCTGCAAGCAATGGCACGACGTATGGTGCAGGCAACGAAATACCCATGTGGTGCGCCTCATATCCTTTAGTCAAAACCTCGACAAGTTTTTTCTGATTCATATTTCTATAGGGGACTTCTAATTATACTCGATTTACTTGTTTTCGGGTTGTCAGGATGCCGAAGTCCCGTTTTGGCAATCCTTTCAACCCGCTGCAAAGATATTTGTTTCTGCTCTATTTGACAATCTTTTTGCTCATTTTTGAAGGTTTATGCGTATGTGTATATGTATATATA
>JAFTDN010000093.1 GCA_017454165.1 Bacteroidales bacterium
CATGGCGAAGCTGTAGGTGCCGCTCGACTGGGTAACCTCGATTTTGTTGGCCTCGTTGCCCGTCTCGAACACCACCACTTGGCCCGCCACATAGCCGCTGCTGGGCACCAGCTTAAAGCTGACGGAGCTTGCCAGCTCGGGCACCACGGCGTGAGCATTCTCCCCCGCTGGCGCGCCCTGCTCTATGGCTATCTGGCCGTTCTGGGCATCAAGGGTGATGATGCGCGGTGTGACCAGCGTCCAGCCGTACCATTTTTCTTCGATGACATTCCAGCCCGCATGAGCCCTGTACTTAGCCTGCGCCTCGGTGAGAGCTTCGCCCGCGAGAGCTTCGCCATCGGCATCCACCAGCAGCAGGTAGCGCGGGCTGGGGCAGTTGTTAAATGCGTTGGCCTTCACCGTAGGGGGCGTTGCGCCAAGCTGTAACAGGGAGAGCGAAGCACAACTTCTGAATGCATCCTCACCAATGCTGGTGGCCTTTGGCAGGCTGATGCTGGTGAGCGCGGAGCAGTATAAGAACGCCTCCTCACCAATGCTGGTGGCCTTTGGCAGGCTCACGCTGGTGAGCGCTTTGCATGCACAGAACGTCCAATTGCCAATGCTGTTGGCATCGGGCAGGCTCACTGAGGTGAGGTTCGTTGGTAGCAGCCAGCGGTCGAAGGTGTTATCGCCGGTCTCCTTAATCTTAGCTATGCTCACTTGCATAACGCTCGCGCCGAAGTAGCCGCCATCGTCGGTGTCGGGTGAGTCGGCCACGTGGCTGGCTCCATCGGTGATGGTGAACGTGGCCAGTTTGCTCAGCTGATCCTTTTGGGCATTCAGGTACTCCCAGTCGCCGGCAAGGAACTGGCCGCCCTCCACCTCGACGCTGGTGATGTCGGCCACCTCTATGCCGCTGGCAGCTATGGCATCGGCCAGCGAGCCGCCCGTTATGGGACTGCCGCCGTTCAGCTTCACCTTAATTGAGAAGAAGCTCCAGCCATACCAGGTGTTGGTGCTGGCCTCCCAGCCGGCATGGGCCCTGTACTGGGCCTGCGCGGCGGTGAGCGCATCGCCCGTGAGGGCTTTGCCATCGGCGTCCACCAGCTGTAGGTAGCGCGGGCTGGGGCAGTTTTTGAAAGCATCATCACCCACAGCGGGCGGAGTTGCACCCAGCTGTAGAGCGGAGAGCGAGAAGCAGTCATAGAACGCCATCGGGCCAACGCTGGTGGCCTTTGGCAGGCTCACGCTAGAGAGTGCTTTGCATTCATAGAACGCCCACTGGGCAATGCTGGTGGCATCGGGCAGGTCGACCGTGGTGAGGTTCGTTTTTTCTTTGAAACGGTCGAAGGTGTTCTTGCCTATCCTTTTAATCTTGGCTATCCTCACCATCCTGAGAGCCTCGCTGAAGTAGCCGCCGTTCTGCGTATCGTGCGAGTCGGCCACGTAGTCGACCTCATCGGTGATGACGAACGTAGCCAGCGTGCTCAGCTGATCCTTTTGGGTACGCAGGTACTCCCAGTCGGAGGAAAAGAACGCTCCGCCCGTCACCTCGATGTGGGTGATGTTGGCCAGCGCTACGCCGCTGGCCTCTATGGCCGCTTGCAACGAGGCTTTATTTTTTTGCTCCTCGTGGTTTACATACACGGTGATGTTCTGGGCGCTGGCGGCCCAGGTGCTGGCCAGCAGCAGCACCGCAAGCAGGGTGCGCCGCAGGTAGCCACGGGCTAGTCCGCTAAGGCCCAATTGGGGGGGGGGTAAACGTGTTCGAGTTCATAATGGTTTATAATTTAAGGGTTGAACATTTCAATGCATATCATGACCCAGCGGCAATGCGCCTAGGCCCTATGGATGGTGCTTTGTGGCAAAGTTAGGTCGGTGCTGGGCACTACGCAATACTTAAAACTAGTGACATGGTGTGTAAGTTGTTGATTTTTACTAAATTACTGGCATGTGCGGGAAGATGCTGGTCAGCGCGATGCCGCGTATTGACTCAATACGCTGTGTGTCTGAGTGTTATGCGGCTATCGGTGGCCCATCGGCGAGCCGAGGTGAGGGCGCATTGCGGCGTAATGATGTGGCCGCCAGCGCGGATGCGCCTCCCCAAAAGGGTTCACCGAATGTCGGATTGGGGCGGTGTTGCAGCCCTACGGGCTGCGTTGTCCATCGCGCATGGCCCCACCCCCGAGCCTAGGGCGATGCCCTAGGCAATATCTGTCGCAGCGCTCCGCGCTGCTGGTGGTTGAGCCTGCCGAAACCCCAGCGGGAGGTGCTTGAGGATTGGGAGTCGTGTGGTTTTGTTGATTATCAATATGTTGAATGATGTGTGGAAAGTTTTTTTGGAGCTTAGGGCATTTTGGGCTACCTTTGTGGCTTGGTGCGCATTGGCCGCTAGCAGCGGCGGGACAATGCGCTGCAAACGATAAGCCACAATTACTATACATGAGCACAAAACTTAGGCTGGGCATCACCCAGGGCGACGTCAACGGCATAGGCTACGAGGTCATAATCAAATCACTCATGGACAGCCGTATGCTCGAAATGTGCACCCCCATAGTTTACGGCTCCCCCAAGGTTGCTGCCTACCACCGCAAGGCCCTCAGCGTGGAGAACTTCTCGTTCAACCCCATAAAAACGGCAGATGAGGCATCGGACTCGAAGCCCAACATGGTGAACTGCATGGACGATGAGGTTCGCGTGGAGCTGGGCCGCAGCACCGAAACGGGCGGGGCTGGTGCGCTGTCCGCGCTGAAGATGGCCGTGGCCGACCTGAAGGAGCAGCGCATCGATGCGCTGGTAACCGCACCCATCAACAAGCACAACATACAGGGCGAGGAGTTCCGCTTCGCTGGGCATACCGAGTACCTAGCTCAGGCGTTCGGTGCGCCCGATACGCTCATGCTGATGGTGAGCGGCAACATGCGCGTGGGCGTGGTTACGGGGCACATCCCACTGGGGCAGGTGGCCCACAGCCTGCACAAGGAGCTGCTGCTCTCCAAGCTACGAGTGCTCAACCAATCGCTGCGCGTGGACTTCGGGGTGCGCAAGCCGCGCATAGCGGTGCTGGGCCTCAATCCCCATTCGGGCGACAACGGCCTGCTGGGCCTCGAGGAGCAGCAGGTAATAGTCCCCGCCATAGAGCAGGCCAACGCCGAGGGCATGGTGGCCCTCGGCCCCTATGCCGCCGATGGGCTATTCGGCTCCGAACGCTTCGGCAGCTTCGATGCCATACTGGCCATGTACCACGACCAGGGCTTGGCCCCGTTCAAGGCGCTGAACTTCGACATGGGGGTGAACTACACCGCCGGGCTGCCCATAGTGCGCACCTCGCCCGCCCATGGCATAGCCTACGACCTTGCTGGGCGCAACCTGGCCAACCCAGAATCGTTCAGGCAGGCCATGTACACGGCCATCGACATCGCCCGAAACCGCAAGCTGCAGGCCGAGCTCATGGCCAACCCGCTACGCCATCACCAGGGCCGACGCGAACGCGGCGAATAGCCCATAAGGCCCAGCTGTACGGCGGAGCACCGCCGCCATCGGGGCATAAATACACAACTTAGCCATGTACGACTACATCTCCGGCACAGTGGCCAGCCTAAGCCCCACCCACGTGGTGATAGACAACGGGGGCGTGGGCTACCTGATAGCCATATCGCTACAAACCTACGCCGCCCTGGATGGGGCCGAGCGCACCAAGCTCTACATCCACCAGTCCATAAGGGAGGATGCGCACCTGCTATTCGGGTTCAGCACAGAGCGCGAACGCGAGGCGTTCCAGCTGCTGCTCTCGGTGTCGGGCGTGGGGGCGGGCACGGCGCGGCTCGTGCTATCGTCGCTCACGGTGGACGAGCTGCAGCAGGCCGTGGCCACCGAGAACGTGAACGTCATAAAGCAGGTGAAGGGCGTGGGCCTGAAAACGGCCCAACGCATAGTGATAGACCTGCGCGACAAGATGCTCGGCATGGGCGGCGGCAGCGCCCAAATATTTGCCCCCGCAAACAATACAACGCGCCAAGAGGCGTTATCAGCATTGACCATGCTAGGTTTTGCCCGCCCCGCCGCCGAGAAGACGTTGGACCAGGTGCTCAAGACGGAGGGCGACCTAAGCGTGGAGCAGCTCATAAAGCACGCGCTTAAGCGACTGTAAACAAAAGCATTGAACCCGTCCAGGCTGATATGATACATCGTTTCGCCCTCGCCTGCGCCACCGCCGCGTTGCTGATGCTACGCGGCGGCGGGCTGCTGGCGCAGCAGCCTGTTTACCTTAAGCCCCCATCGAACCTGAGCTACGAGGCCGAGTACGATCCGCAGACCAACCGCTACGTGGTGTACGAGAAGGTGGGCAACCGCCGCGTGGGCTCCCCCGCCAGATGAGCGCCGAGGAGTTCAGCAGCTACCGCATGGAGCAGTCGATGCGCGACTACTGGCGGCAGAAGCAGGCTGGCGAGGTCGCCCCGGGGCAGGGCGAGGGGCTGCTACCCAAGATCAACGTGGGCGGCGAGGGCTTCGACCGCATATTCGGCAGCAACACCATCGAGATCATCCCGCAGGGCAACGTCGACCTGAACTTCGGCATAACGCACTCGCGCACGGCCAACGCGGCGCTGCCCGTGGAGCAGCAGCGCAACACGGCGTTCGACTTCAAGGCCGAGTTCCAGGTGAACGTAACGGGCAAGATAGGCGACAAGGTGGGGCTCAACCTGAACTTCGACACCAAGGGCACGTTCGACTTTGAACGCAACGTGAAGCTCGACTACACGGGCTACGAGGACGAAATCGTGCAGAAGATAGAGGCCGGCAACGTGTCGCTGCCGCTGCCCGGCACGCTCATCACGGGCGGGCAGAGCCTGTTCGGACTCAAGACGCAGCTCAAGTTCGGGCGGCTCGACGTTACGCTGGTGGCCTCGCAGCAGGAGAGCGAAACGCAAACGGTGGAGATACAGGGAGGCGCGCAGGTGCGCGAGTTCGAGGTGAGCGCCGACAGCTACGATGCCAACCGGCACTTCTTCCTGGCCCACTACTTCCGCGACAACTACGACCGGCACCTGAGTAGCCTGCCGCTGATAGTGTCGGGCATCACGGTGACCAAGCTCGAGGTGTGGGTGACCAACAAGCAGTCGGACCTGAGCAACGCCCGCAACATACTGGCCATGATTGACCTAGGCGAGGGGGCCAACCACCTGCACAACCCCACGCAGGTGTCCGCAGGCGGCCCGGCCTCGGCCCCGCCCCACAATGCCCTCAACTCGCTCTACTCCGACCTGCAGGGGCCACTCGATGGCATCCGCGATGTGGCGCAGGTGAACGGCACCCTCTCGGGCCTATTCGCCGGCGGCTACGACTACGAGAAGGTGGAGAGCGCCCGCAGGCTATCGCCCAACGAGTACAGCTTCAACCCGCAGCTGGGCTTCGTATCGCTGCACGCGGCCCTCAACTCCGATGAGGTGCTGGCCGTGGCCTACGAGTACACCCTCAACGGCCAAACCTACAAGGTGGGCGAGCTGTCGACTGATGGCATCAACTCGCCCCAAACGCTGGTGGTCAAGCTCCTGAAGGGCACCAACCACACGCCCAGCCTGCCCACATGGAATCTGATGATGAAGAACGTGTACTCGCTCAACGCCTATCAGATCAGCCCCAAGGACTTCCGCCTCGATGTGCTCTACCAGGACGACGCCACGGGCTCGGCCATCAACTACCTGCCTGAGGGGCGCATCGCCAACAAGCCGCTGATAGGCGTGCTGAATCTTGACAACATGGACGCGCAGCGCGATGCCGGGGCCGATGGCGTGTTCGACTTCGTGGAGGGCATCACCATACTATCGGCCAGCGGCAAGGTGATATTCCCCGTGCTGGAGCCCTTCGGCGGTTACCTAGCCGCCAAGATAGGCGACCCCGAGGTGGCCGAGCGCTACGTGTTTCAGGAGCTGTACGACCAGACGCTGACCAACGCCCGCCAGGTGGCCAACAAGAACAAGTTCGTCATACAGGGCACCTACGCCTCGGAGGGCGGCTCGGAGATATTCCTGACGGCCACCAACATCCCCAAGGGCTCGGTGGTGGTGACCGCCGGCGGCGTGGCCCTGGTGGAGGACGTGCAGTACCTGGTGGACTACAACCTGGGCTCGGTGCGCATCATCGATGAGGGGCTGCTCGAATCGGGCCAAAAAATACGCGTGTCGGTGGAGAGCAACTCCACCTTCAAGATGCAGACCAAGCGGCTGGTGGGCACGCACATGAACTACAACATCTCCGACAACTTCAACATAGGCGCCACGGCCATGCACCTGTGGGAGCTGCCGCTTACCCAAAAGGTGAACTACGGCAGCGAGGCCATAGCTAACACCATTTGGGGGCTCAACACCTCGTATCGCACCGAGCTGCCCGCGCTCACCAAGGCCATCGATGCCCTGCCGTTCATCCAGACCAAGGAGAAGTCGAGCATAGCGCTCGATGCCGAGTTCGCCCAGCTGCTGCCCGGCACCACCAGCGTTACCGAGGGCTCGGTGTACATCGATGACTTCGAAGGCAGCTCGTCCACCATCGACATACACTCGTGGGTGGACTGGCGGCTGGCCAGCACCCCGCAGCTACAGCCCGAGCTGTTCCCCGAGGGCGAGCGCACCAACGACCTGAGCTACGGCTACAACCGCGCCCTGCTGGCATGGTACACCGTGGATCCGCTGTTCTTCAGCAGCAACTCCAATAACCCCAGCTACATACGCAGCAACAAGGAGCTACAGAGCGACCACTTCTCCCGCATGGTGTACGAGCGCGAGCTGTTCCCCAACCGCCAAACCGTGCCCGGCTCGGAGACCAAGATATCGGTGCTCAACCTAGCCTTCTACCCCCGCGAGCGCGGCCCCTACAACTACGACACCAAGCTCGATGCCAACGGCTTCCTCACCTCGCCGCAGACCCGCTGGGGCGGCATCATGCGCAACCTATCCACCACCGACTTTGAGACCTCGAACATAGAGTACATCGAGTTTTGGATGATGGATCCCTTTGTGTACAACCCCGCATCGAGCGGGGGCGACCTGTACTTCCACCTGGGCAACATCTCGGAGGACATCCTGCGCGATGGCCGCAAGTCGTTCGAGAACGGCCTGCCCACCTCGTCCGACATGCAGGGCGTGGACACCACCGCATGGGGGCGCGTACCCTCGGGGCAGTACCTCAACGTGGGTTTCGACAACGACCCCAACATGCGCACATTCCAGGACATCGGCCTCGATGGCCTCAGCAGCCAGGATCTCGATGGCGATGGCATCCCCGATGAGCGCTCGTTCTTCGCCCCCTACCTGAGCGCCGTGCAGGGCGCGGTGACCAGCCCATCGGCCCTAGCCCGCATAGAGGCCGACCCCTCGAACGATGACTTCATGCACTACCTCGACGAGCGCCTCGACAACGCCCAGCTCTCTATACTCGACCGCTACAAGCAGTACAACAATCCCGAGGGTAACTCGGCGGTGGCCACCGGGGCCACCTCGCGCCAGAGCTACTCCACCCCCGATGTGGAGGAGCTGGGCACCGACAACACCATGAACGAGAACGAGGCCTACTACCAGTACCGCATATCGCTCCGCCCCGATGACATGGTGGTGGGCAAGAACTTCATCACCAACAAGATTACCACCAGCGAGGAGCTGCCCAACGGCCAGCGTCCCAGCGTGAATTGGTACCAGTTCAAGGTGCCCATAAGCGAGTACTCCGATGTGTTCGGTGCCATGGACGACTTCACCTCCATCCGCTTCATGCGCATGGTGATGCGCGGCTTCGCCGATACCACCGTGGTACGATTGGCCACGCTGCATCTGGTGCGTGGCGACTGGCGGCGCTACAAGGACAATCTGATTGAGGGCCGCGAGGGGCTGCCCCAGGCCGACATGCCCTCGACCACGTTCGACATCGCCACGGTGAACATCGAGGAGAACGACCAGCGTAGCCCCGTGAACTACGTGCTGCCCCCGGGCGTGAGGCGCGAGACCGATGCCAGCACCAACCTGTCGGTCGAAATCAACGAGCAGGCCATGGAGTACAAGGTGATGAACCTGCCCGATGGCGATGCTCGCGCCGCTTACAAGACCATGAACCTCGACATGCGCCACTATCGCACCCTGCGCATGTTCGCCCACGCCGAGCAGGTGGAGGGGCACCCTCTGGCCGATGGCGACGTTACGGCGTTCATCAGGCTGGGCTCCGACTACACCGACAACTACTATGAGTACGAAATCCCGCTGCGGCTCACCCCCCATCGCATCAACTATACCAGCGGCGAGGCCGACCGGCTGATGGTGTGGCCCGAGGAGAACACGTTCAGCATCAACCTCGATGACCTGACCAACCTCAAGCAGCAGCGCAACCAGGCCATGCGGCAGATGGACACGAGCGTGTCGTACAGCACGGTGTACACCACCAGCCTGGGAGCGCACCGCATAAAGGTTACGGGCAACCCCAACCTAGGGCAGGTAAAGGTAATCATGCTGGGCGTGCGCAACCCCTCGCGGGGGGCCAATCCCGCCGACGATGGGCTGGACAAGTCGGTGGTGGTATGGTTCAACGAGCTGCGCCTGAGCAACTTTGAGGATAAGAGCGGCTGGGCCGCCAATGCCAGCCTCACCTCGCGGCTGGCCGATCTAGGCTCGCTCACCCTCTCGGGCTCGGCCATCACCGCTGGCTTTGGGGCGCTCGACGCCAAGGTGAGCGAGCGCAGCCTGAACAACATGTACCAGTACAACCTCAGCTCGGCCCTCGACATGGGCCGGTTCTTCCCGCGCAAGCTCAACGTGCGCCTGCCCCTGTACTTCGCCTACGGCGAGTCGTTCTCATCGCCCGAGTACAACCCGTTCGACCCCGACATCACCCTGCGCGAGAGCCTCAGGGACATGTCGCGCACCGAGCGCGACTCGGTGCGCAAACTAGTGCAGGAGTATACCCGCACCAAGAGCCTGAACTTCACCAACGTGAAGATAGACCTGCCCGCCAAGAAGCCCCACTTCTGGAACATCGCCAATTTCGCCATCACCTATTCGTTCAGCGATCACTACACCAGCAACTACAAGACAGTCCACCGCATTCAGCAGAGCGAGCGCGCCGCGTTCACCTACAATTACAACCGCGCCACCAAGCACATCAGCCCATTTAAGAAGGTGAAGGCGCTGAGCCACAATGCTCTGGCACTCATCCGCGACTTCAACTTCTCGCTGCTGCCCTCAGCCCTGTCGTTCCAGACCGACTTGGGCCGCTCGTACTACGAGCAGCTGCTGCGCAATGTGGAGAACCCCAGCTTCATGCTGGTGCCCACCTACTCCAAGGACTTCCTGTGGAACCGGCACTACGGGCTGCGCTGG
The DNA here is from genome assembly GCA_017454165.1 of Bacteroidales bacterium. GTDB lineage: Bacteria > Bacteroidota > Bacteroidia > Bacteroidales > Tenuifilaceae > RGIG6076. Next base: position 9,336 of record JAFTDN010000093.1, read on the forward strand.
GAGCTGGCCAAGTCGCTCAAGCTCGAGTTCAAGGCCGACAACACGGCCCGCATCGATGAGCCCGATGGCATAGTGGACCGCCGCCGCGACAGGCACGCCTACCAGATATGGCGCGACTCTGTGCTCACCAACATCAAAAACTTCGGGCGCAACACCCTGTACAACCACATGCTCAAGCTCGACTACCAAATACCCATCAACAAGCTGCCCATGCTCGACTGGGTGAGCTCTACGGCATCATACGCAGCCACCTACCGCTGGCAGGCAGGAGCCGTACTGGCCGATACCGCCAAGTTCGACTACGGCAACACCCTGCAAAATAGCAACCAGCTCAGCCTCAACGGCATGCTCAACCTCACCTCGCTCTACAATAAGTCGAAGTACCTAAAGGACGTGAACGCCAAGTTTGACCGCATGGCCCAGGGCGCAGCCCCCAAGATGAAGACCGTGACCCACGAGGAGAGCAACGTGCGCCTGCGCCCCCGCGTGGCTAAGTCGATAGAGCACAACCTGAGGGCCGACAACGTCAAGGTACGCGTAACCGATGAGCGCGGGCGCGAGGTGCGCGGGCTAAAGATTGACATCAAGAGCGACCGTCGCCTCACCATACGCTCGGAGCAGGAGCTCAACAACTGCAAGGTGGTGGTGGAGGGCCGTGTGCCCGACCGCATGAACCCCATCAGGTTCATCGCCGAGGGCTCGCTCCGCCTGCTCATGGGCGTGAAGAACGTGTCGGTGAGCTATGGGCAGAGCAATGGCACCATGCTGCCCGGCTACCACCCCCGCACCAAGCTCATGGGCCTAGAGCAGTACAACGGGCAGCTGGCCCCGGGGTGGCCCTTCGTGCTGGGCTGGCAGGATCCCGACATCGTGCTGCAGGCACAGCGCAACGGATGGCTCACCACCGACACCACGTTCAGCTCGCCCGTGGTGTTCACAACCACCACCACCCTGAACGGACGCGCCAACATCGAGCCCATCCCAGGGCTCACCATCATGCTACAGGCGCAGCGCTCCACTTCGGGCAATCGCAGCGAGCACTACACATTCAACGGTGTCGACTCGTACAACCGCTATAACCCCCAGGCCACGGGCAACTTCAGCATATCGGTAATCACTTTACGCTCATTCTTCGGCCAAAAGGCCGAGGGCAACAGCACCAAGGCTTTCAACAACATGAGGGCCATGCGCGAGCAGATAGCCCGCCGCCTGAACGATACCCGCCGCTCGAACGCCACCATGGGCTACCAGCACGTGCCCTCCGACTCGTTGGCCCCAGGCCAATTCCCCGTGGGCTACAGCGAGCTGCAGCAGGATGTGCTACGCGCCGCCTTTCTGGCTGCCTACACTGGCAGGCCCGCCAACAAGGCCATACTGCAGGAGTTCCCATCCATCCCGCTGCCCAACTGGCAGGTTACCTACAACGGGCTGGCCAAGCTGCGCCCGCTGCGCAACCTTTTCCGGACCATCACCCTGTCGCATGCCTACCGCTCCACCTACACCATAGGCTCATACGCCACCAACACCGCCTATGAGCCCCAGGCCGATGGGTTCAGCTACACCACCAACCTCAACGGCGATTTCATCCCCCAGCACGACATGGCCAACGCCACCATAGCCGAGGGCTTTTCGCCCTTGATAGGCATCGACATGGGTATGCAGAACAGCTTCACGGCCAAGCTGGAGATGAGCACCGACCGGCTGCTCTCCATGAGCTTCGCCAACAACCAGCTCACCGAGACCGCCTCGCGCGAGTACGTAGTGGGCTTCGGCTACCGATTCGAGGACCTGCCGCTGATTTTCAAGGCCGAGGACGGTGGCAAAAAGCAAATCAAGAGCGACCTCAGGCTGACGCTCGACTTCTCCATCCGCGACTACCGCATCGTGCTGCGCAAGCTCACCGAGAACAGCAACGACATCACCTCGGGCCAGCTGGCCAGCACCATCAAGCTCTCGGCCGACTACAAAATCAGCCAGCAGGTAACCATCACCATGTACTTCAATCGGATGCTCAACAACCCGCACGTCTCCACCACATTCCGTACATCCAACACCAGCGCGGGATTCAGCGTGAACTTCGAGCTCATGAAGTAATACGCCCCGCCATGGATCGTTTTCAGAAAAAGATGTAACTTTGGGGCCGATATAAACCCCAAACATCGCAAGCAATGAACATTCCTGAAAATCTGAAGTACACCAAGGATCACGAATGGATCAAGGTGGAGGGCGACATGGCCACCATAGGCATCACCGACTTTGCCCAGAGCCAGCTGGGCGAAATCGTGTACGTGGACATCAACACCGTGGGCGAGACCATCGGAGCCGAGGAGGTGTTCGGCACCATCGAGGCCGTGAAAACCGTATCGGATCTGTTCATGCCCGTTACCGCCGAAATCCTCGAGCTCAACGAAAACCTCAACGAGCATGGCGACTTAGTGAACTCCGACCCCTACGGAGAGGGCTGGATGATTAAGGTAAGGCTCACCAACCCCGCCGAGCTCAGCGGCCTGCTGAACGCCGAGCAGTACAAGACGCTAATCAACGCCTAGCCTCCCTGCTCCAGAAAGCCGAACCCCAATGCCCGCATTGGGGTTTTCTTTGTTAAAATGATGGCCGCATCCGCATTTATGCTATTTTTGTAACACTATCTGCTGAAAACAACACGCACAACGCTATGACCCCAAAGGTGAGCATAATCATGGGCAGCACTTCGGATCTGCCCATCATGGAGGGGGCTGCAAAGCTCCTCGATGAGCTCGGCATCGATTTCGAACTCAACGCGCTATCGGCGCACCGCACTCCCGATCAGGTGCTCGACTTCGCCCGCAACGCCCACGCCCGTGGCATCAAGGTGATCATCGCGGGAGCGGGCGGTGCCGCCCACCTGCCAGGGGTGGTGGCCGCGCTCACCCCTCTGCCGGTGGTGGGCGTACCCATAAAATCATCGAACTCCATCGATGGATGGGATTCCGTGCTCTCCATGCTGCAGATGCCCGCGGGCATCCCTGTGGCCACCGTGGCCCTCGACGGTGCCAAAAACGCCGCCATCCTTGCGGCCCAGATTATAGGCACAGGCGAACCCGAGGTGCAGCAGGCGGTGATCAGGTTCAAGGAGTCGCTGAGCGACAAGGTGGTAAAAGCCAACCAGCAGCTGGCCGCAATCAAGTTCAAGCACAAAGTGGGCTGACACCATGCGCTGCATCGCCTTGCTCATGCTGGCGACCCTGTTCTCCATAGGTCTCCAAGCCCAAATCTCCGACAGAACCATGGCCGGAGATGCTAGGGCCATGGGGGCAGCGCACACCGCCATGACCTCGCAATGGGCCGCCCTGAGCAATCAGGCCGCCCTAGGATGGGACTCCACCCTTTGGGTGGGCGCCCTGTACGAGAACAGATACATGCTCAAACAGCTGGGTGTGAGCTTGGTGGGAGGAGTGCTCCCCGTGCGTCCCGGTGCCTTTGGCATCAGCCTGTCGCATATGGGCTACAGCCAGATGGGCCTCTCCCGCGCCGACCTTTCCTACGGCATGAGACTTGGGCCCCATCTAAGCGCGGGCATCGGCTTTGGTCTGCACTACGCCCGGTTCACGGGCGAGCACAAGTCGCGTTTCGCCCTCACGGTGTCGGCGGGCATACAGTACAGGCCCGTGCGGCAGCTCCTCGTAGGGGCCCACCTATTCAACCCCGCCCGCGCCTCGCTCGACGAGCGGCAAACCATGCCGCCAGCGCTGGCCATCGGGTTGGCCTTTATGCCCCACCACGAGTTCACCATCACCCTACAGGCCGATGCCTCCACCGAGACCCGCACCGCTCTCAGGGGCGGCATGGAATACCGCCCCATCAGTGCCCTCGCCCTCCGCATGGGCTACGCCTCGGGGAGTCCCGAGGGACTTACCGCTGGTGTTGGGCTGGCCATAAAACGCATCGCCCTCGATGCGGGCGTGGCCTACCACCGTGTGCTGGGCATCACCTCCTCGGTGGCGGTGTCGTACAGTTTTGAATGATGCAGCCCCCGCCGTGCGCTTCATGTTCAAACATACCACCTCTCCGATAGGGCCGATGATGCTGGCCTTTGCGCTCATGCTGTGCCCCATGATGCTATCGGCGCAGCAGCCCGATGTACAGCAGATTGTGGCCGACATCGTGGAGGATCTGGCCGAGCAGGACGAGGCCGAGCAGGACTACTCCGACATCACCAACCAGCTGCTGCAGCTGGCCGAGACCCCCATTGACCTCAACACGGCCACCGCCGATCAGATAAGAGCCCTCGTCTTCCTCAACGATTTCCAGCTCGCCAGCCTGTTGCACTACCGCGACTCGCTGGGCCCAGTGTACAGCATCTACGAGCTGATGTGCCTGCCCGGATTCAACCAGCTCGATGTGCTGCGTCTCGGGCCGTTCCTTAAATTTGGCAACCAGCCCAGCACTGACAGCCAGTCACTCGGTCTGTCGCCACGCCGAATGCGTAGCCAGCTTGCGCTCCGCTTCCGCACCCAGCTGGAGACCCCCGCAGGGTACACCGATGCCTACACTGGGAGCGGCAAGTACTTGGGCAACAAGCACTCATACTTCATGCGCTACTCGCTGCGGGCGGGTAAGCACATAGAGCTGGGGCTGACGGGCGAAAAAGATGCTGGTGAGCCATTCTTCAATGGCACATTCAAAACGGGCTTCGACTATCTGGGCGGGCACATCACCCTGCGCGACTACAAGCGGGTGAGAACGCTGGTGGTGGGGAGCTTCGATGCTGGGTTTGGTGAGGGACTGACGTTCTGGAGCGGCCTGTCTATGGGTAAGTCGGGCAGCACCCTAGGTGGCAGCAAGCGTAGCATGGGCCTTAGGCCCCACGCCTCGGCCTACGAGGCCCAATACCTACAGGGCGTGGGTATCAACATAGAGCTAAGCAGACGCTTGGATCTCATCGCATTCGGCTCGTACAGGCTGGTCGATGCCCGGCTTTCAACCGACACCCTATTCGCCGATGATCAGGCGTTTACCTCGCTGCTCGAGTCGGGATACCACCGCACCGCCTCGGAGCTGTCCGCCCGCCACACCCTGCCCGAGGTGGTGGCGGGTGGGCATGTGCGCTACAACCTGAATAATGCCCAGCTGGGGCTAACATTTGTGCACCAGCATGTCGGCGGCAAGTACGACAGGGCGCCCGCCGTGTATGAGCTGGGGCCACGGCCCAGCTCCAAAACCGCGCTGGGCTCCAACTTTAGGCTCAACCTGCGGCAGCACAGCCTCTTCGGCGAGGCCAGCATCGACCTGAGCAACAACGGCCAGCTGGCCGCCCTGGTGGGCGGGCTGTTCAACATCAGCAACACGGTGCAGGTGTCGCTGGTGGGCCGCTCCTACGCCCGTGAGTTCAATTCGCGCTATACCGCTGGTCTGTCCGAGGGCGGCAACAGCAACGAGCATGGCATATACCTGGGCACAAGCCTGCTGCCCACCAAGGGCTGGCGGCTGTCGGCCTACATCGATTTGTTCCGATTCCCGTGGATGCGCTACGGCATCTATGCGCCATCGAGCGGTCGCGACCTGCTGCTGCTCTCCGAGCATACGCTCACCCCAAGGGTGAGCGCACAGCTGCGCCTGCGCCACAAGCAGCGGGCGGCCAACATCGCGGGGGCGGTAAGCATGGGGGCGACGCCCGTGCTGATGCGCACCGCCAACAGTGCCCGGCTGCAGCTCACGTGCGCCGTGTCGAGGGGGCTCAGCCTCAAATCGGGGCTCCACCTCAATGCGCAATCATCGGACAGCAGCACCAGCGAGGTGGGCTTCGCCCTGACGCAGGATGTGTCGTACAGGCCATCGCGCCTGCCCATGCAGCTCAGCGCCCGGTTCGCCATATTCGATACCCCATCGTGGAACTCCCGCATATACTCCTACGAGAGCGACATGCTGTACGCCTTCAGCGTACCGGCCTACTATTCTAGGGGAACGCGGATGTTTGTGCTGCTGCGCTACAGCCCTCTTAGATGGGCCGATGTGTACGTGCGCTACGCGCAGACCTACTTCAGCCAGGTGGAGGAGCTGGGCGCAGGGGCCGATTTGGTGCAGGGCAACACCCGCAGCGAGCTCAAGCTGATGCTGCGCCTTCGGTTCTAGGGGCTTAGGTGGGGATTATTACTCCACCGTTACCGACTTGGCCAGGTTGCGGGGCTGATCTACGTTGCACCCGCGCAGCAGTGCGATGTGGTAGGCCAGCAGCTGGAGCGGTATCACGGTGAGCAGCCCTGCAACCACCTCGCTCGATGCGGGAATCTCTCTCACGTGGTCGGCCATGCTCTTGATGGTAGTGTCGCCCTCGGTAACTATGGCGATGATGATTCCCTTGCGGGCCTTCACCTCCTGTATGTTGCTCACGATCTTATCGTAGCTGTGATCCTTTATGGCTATCACCACCACGGGCATCGTCTCATCGATAAGGGCTATGGGGCCGTGCTTCATTTCGGCGGCGGGGTAGCCCTCGGCGTGGATGTAGGAGATCTCCTTGAGCTTGAGCGCCCCCTCTAGGGCCACGGGGAAGTTGCAGCCCCGGCCTAGGTATAGGAAGTTGGAGGCCTGGGCGAAGCGTTTCGATATTTTCAGCACCTGTGGGTTCAGCTCCAATATGCGCTCTATCTTGCTGGGCACCAACATCAGCTCCCCCACCAGCTCCCTGCGGGCCTCCTCGGAGATGGTGCGCCGCTTCTTAGCCAGCAGTATGGCCATCATGATGAGCACCGTTACCTGCGCGGTGAAGGCCTTGGTGGAGGCCACGCCGATCTCGGGGCCAGCATGGGTGTATACGCCCGCCACGGTCTCGCGGGCTATGCTAGAGCCCACCACGTTGCAGATGCCCAGCACTAGGGCACCCTTGCTCTTGGCCAGCTTGATGGCGGCCAGCGTGTCGGCGGTCTCACCGCTTTGGCTTATGGCCATCACCACGTCGTTGTGGCGCAGCACGGGGTTGCGGTAGCGGAACTCCGAGGCGTACTCCACCTCTACGGCTATCTGGGCCAGATCTTCTATGAGGTATTTGCCCATCTGCGCGGCGTGCCACGAGGTGCCGCAGGCCACGAATATGATGCGGTGGGCCGACTTCAGCGCGGGGATGTGCTCCAGCAGCCCGCCCAGATGGATGTCGTACTCCGCCGATAGGCGTCCCCTGAAGGTATCGTGTATGCTGCGTGGCTGCTCGAATATCTCCTTGAGCATGAAGTGGTCGAACCCGCCCTTCTCTATGGCCTCTATGTCGAGGTCGATCTGTTGGATGTTGGGCTCCAGCAGATCGTTGTGCACCGTTTTGAGCACCATCTGATTGCGTCCGAGTATGGCCACGTCATTGTCATTCAGGAATATGACCCTGTTGGTGTACTCCACTATGGGGGTGGAGTCGGAGGCCACGAAGAACTCGCCATCGCCCACGCCGATTACCAGCGGGCTGCCCTTACGGGCCGCTATGAGGCGGTCGGGCGTGTCGTGGGCGATGATGGCCAACCCATAGGCACCCACCACCTTGGTCAGGGCCAGCCTGACGGCCACCTCGGGGTTCACGTCCCCTTTCATGTAGATGTACTCAATCAGGTTCACCAGCACCTCGGTGTCGGTCTCGGAGACGAAGGTGTAGCCGCGCTTTTCGAGGCGCAGCTTGAGAGAGGCGTAGTTCTCTATAATGCCGTTGTGCACCAGCGTGAATTTGCCGTGCTGCGAGGTGTGTGGGTGGGCATTGCCATCGTTGGGCTCGCCGTGGGTGGCCCAGCGGGTGTGCCCTATTCCCAGGCTTCCGTGTAGGGGTGCGCCCACCTTCTGCTCAAGATCTCGCACCCGTCCGCGGCATTTCACCGTGGTGGGGCTGGGGTTGGCTATGCTGATGCCAGCCGAGTCGTACCCTCTGTACTCCAGCCTCTTGAGGCCCGATATGATGATGGGGTATGCCTCCTGTCTGCCTATGTATCCAACTATTCCGCACATGGCTCTGCATTGTTGGGGGTTATCTCGGGTTCCTCCGCCGTGGGGGAGATGGGCTGGGCTGGGGGGATGCCTGCCTGCACGGCCCTCACCTTGGCGGGCGATGGGCGCGTGGCCGTTTTGCGCGGCGGTGGGGTGGAGCGGAAGCGGCGCCTACGGCCCGAGCCTATGAGCAGCTTGTTGTACAGGCGGCTGTAGGCATCTATGTAGTCGCCCTGGCTTTCTATGTCGTATACGTTTTTTCTCCTCGCTGCGCTTAGGAACTCGCACACATCGGGGCTGATGTGGCGGCTACAGGTGACCACCGCATCGGAGAACTGTATGGCGAGCTTGGTCAGGTTGAGGTAGCTTGGGGTTTTCAGCAGCTCTACGTCTTTTTTGTTGATGCCCGTCATGATTATCTTGCGCTTGGTGTTGGGCGACATCAGCACGCGGAAGTCATCGTCGTAGATGGAGTAGACGATTTTGGCTCCGGCCAGCAGGGGGTCATCGGCGAAAGCCTTCTTCACCATGATGGGCGCAAAGGCCGACATCCATCCGTGGCAGTGGATGATGTCGGGTGCCCAGCGGAGCTTCTTCACTGTCTCCAGCACCCCTTTACAGAAGAAGACCGAGCGCTCATCGTTGTCGGCGTAGGGCACTAGGTGCTCGTCCCTGATGGGGTCCTTGCGCAGGAAGTAGTCCTCGTTGTCGATGAAGTACACCTGCATTCGGGTGTTCTGCATCGAGGCCACCTTGATGATGAGCGGGTGGTCGGCACCATCGATTACTAGGTTCATGCCCGAGAGGCGTATGACCTCGTGGAGCTGGTTGCGGCGCTCGTTCACGCAGCCAAAGCGGGGCATGAACAGGCGCACCTCTACGCCCAGCTCGTGCAGCCCATGGGGCAGATGCCGGCTCATGAGCGATAGCTCGCTCTCTGGCATGAAAGGATTGATTTCCTGCGAGATGAACAACACTTTGGGGTTTTCCATGCGGGTATGGTTTATGTCCGCGCTGTGCTCGTCCCTGTGGGGATGCGGCCCTAGCGTTTTCGGTAGCAGATGCGTTTTACGTCAATGGATCTATGCGCATAATATGCCGCAAAGATACTAAAAAAATCGATTTGCCGCATACCCACGCCAATAGCCCTCCCCGCGCTCTTTAGGGGTAAACGTTCGCGATTTTACCGCATTTTTTGGCCCCGCATTGTTCATCGGCTGAACATTTTTTGCAACCTTTGCACCCGCATGTGCTCCATGCACATTGTAATGGGGAATATGCATAAACAACATATAAACAGCACATTACATGCTTAAGGTTGCACAAACCAGGGCCGAGCTGGAGGTCGCCCTTGTGGGGGCCCGCGCACAGGGGATGACCGTGGGGCTGGTGCCCACCATGGGGGCGCTGCACTCCGGGCACCTATCGCTGGTGCGCAGGGCGGTGGCCGAGAATGGCTTCGTGGTGGTGAGCATCTTCGTGAATCCCACGCAGTTCAACAACCCCAACGACCTCAGCACCTACCCCCGCACCCCCGAGCACGATTTGACCCTGCTTGAGCCCACCGGCGCCGCGCTGGCCTTCATGCCCTCGGTGCTGGAGGTGTACCCCGAACCCGACATGCGCCGTTTCGACTTCGGCCTGCTCGACCGGGTGAGGGAGGGCAGCCATCGCCCGGGGCACTTCAACGGCGTGGCCCAGGTGGTGAGCCGCCTGTTCGAGCTGGTACAGCCCGACAGGGCCTACTTCGGGCAGAAGGACTTCCAGCAGGTGGCCG
>JAFTDN010000094.1 GCA_017454165.1 Bacteroidales bacterium
ATCGGCATTCTGCTCCACAACGCCCGATTGCTTGAGCCCCTCTACGAAAAGACGCGAGCTGCCCTGCATGATGGGCAGCTCAGGGCCATTCACCTGCACCAGGGCGTTGTCGACTCCCATGCCCGTGAGGGCGGCCAGCATGTGCTCCACCGTGCTCACGCGGGCGTTCGGGTTGTCCTTCAGCCCGATTGTGGTGCCGCGTGAGGTGTCTATCACATTGTCGGCCAAAGCTTTTATGACGGGTTGCCCTTCGAGGTCGATGCGCTGGAAGGCAATGCCTGCGTTGGGCTCGGCGGGGAGCACTGTGACCTCTACGTTTACGCCCGTGTGGAGGCCTCTCCCATTGAACGATGCGGGTTTATCTATGGTCTGCTGCTTGTCGGTATGCTGTTCCATGTGTAAGCGCGATGGCTGTTTAGGCTGCATAAAAATAGCGGCGCAAGTTAGCAAAAAATTGGCATTTCAAGACCATAGTTAGCACTAAAACGCACCAACATAGAGCTACACTATGACCATATTGCGCTATAAATAAGCACAATAGCCCTATTCCTCTTTGGATTTCAGCTTGGACACCATGCGCTCCAGCTCGCCGAGGCGGCGGGCCAGCTCGGGCAGGTTTTTGTATACGGCCACCACGCGGCGCTCCTTGCTCACGTCCTGGGCTACCATGCCGAATATGGTGGAGTTGGGCTTCACATCGCCCGATATGCCCGACTTGGCGCCGCACCTCACCCCATCGCCGATTTTGGTATGGGGGGTGATGCCCACCTGGCCGCCGAACATGCAGTTCTTTCCTATGGTGGTGGTGCCCGCCACACCGCACTGGGCGGCCATCACGGTGTTCTCGCCCACCTCTACGTTGTGGGCGATGTGCACGTGGTCGTCGAGCTTTACTCCCCTGCGTATGTAGGTGGAGCCCATGGTGGCCCTATCGACCGTGGCATTGGCACCTATCTCCACGTAATCCTCAATCACCACGTTGCCTATTTGGGGAATCTTGCGGAAGTTGGCCCCCTCCTGGGGGGCGAACCCGAAGCCATCGGCCCCTATCACCGCGCCAGCATGTATGGTGCAGCGGCTACCGATGTGGCAGCCATCGTATATTTTGGCTCCGGGGTATATCACCGTGCCCTGGCCAACGTGCACATTGCGGCCTATGTAAACCTGAGCGAAGATTTTGGCATCCTGCTCCACCTGTGCGCCATCGGCGATGTAGGCGAAGGCCCCCACGTAGGTGTCGGGGTGCACCTGGGCCGAGGAGCTGATGTACGAGGGCTGCTCCACTCCATTGGTTGGCAGCTGCGCCTGGGCGTAAAGGTCGAGCAGCTGGGCGAAGGCACCGTAAGCATCGGGCACACGGATGAGCGTGGCCCGCACAGGCTGCTCGGCCTCAAAGTTGCTGTTCACCAGCACTATCGAGGAGTGGGTGGTGTATATATAGGGCGTATATTTGGGATTGGCCAAGAACGAGAGCGCTCCCTCAAATCCCTCCTCGATTTTGGCCACGGTGTTCACTTTGGCGTTGGGATCGCCCTCTACGCTGCCGCCCAAGAATTGGGCTATCATCTGCGCGGTAAATTCCATCGTTTGCGGGTTTACTACATGGCAAAGATACATCAATTCGCCAAACGGCCCCGCATACATGCTGTTTTTTATGCAGATGTTCTATAGTGCCATTGGCACCCCTGACGGATTAGCCCCGTGCACCCACGCGAAGTACGCAGGACTGGAATGAGTGCTGAACATTCGGTGGATGCTGAGCTTGTCGAAGCCCCATAGCAGGCGGAGCCTTCGACAAGCTCAGGCTCCGAGTCGGGCGCAGGCTCCTCGCTACGACGTGGGCGGATGGTGGTGTTGCAGCCCTACAGGCTGCATGTTCATTGCGCAACACCCCGCCTTGGGCGATGCCCAAGGCAGTATATGTTGCAGCGCTCCGCGCTGCTCCCCAAAATGAGAGGCGAACCCATGCGAGTTCGCCTCTCATTCCACGCAGTCGTAAAACGCAATACTTATGAGCGTTTCAAGTTCTACAAACCTAAAACTACGAGGTTGTCGATGTTTACACGACCAACGCCATCCTCCTGAACGGTTAGGTTCTGGGTGGAGCCCCAGATATAGACGGAGCCGACGCCGTCCGCCTTAACGGTAAGGTTGTTACGGCACTCCACATTGAGCTCGGCCTTGCCAACACCCGACACCGACACATCGGCATTTTCGCACTGCAAACCAAGACCACTAAAATTGCCCACACCGCTGCTTCGCAGCTCAAAGTTCTCGCATTGCAGGTCGGACAAACTGATTTTACCTACCCCATCGAGCCGCACATATAGGTCGTGGTTGAGCTGCACCCCCATGGCTGTAAAACTTCCTGCCCCGCTGAGCACAACGCGGCTGATGTCGGGCACGGAGATAACAATCCGCACATCGCTTGATGCATTCACCACGCCAACACCATCTTTTGAATCGATGAGCAGCTCGCCGTTCTGAACCTTATAGCGGAGCCTTTTAACCATTTTGCGCGAACCGCTGATATGAATTGTGCTCTCGTTGGCCTGCATAAACACGATATTGCCGTAGGCTTCGGACTTCATGCAATCGAAAGACCTCAGGGTATCGCGAATATCGACCTCGGTGTCGTCCTTACAACCTGCAAACGCTAGCAGAGCTAGGAATAGAATCACTTTTGACTTCATTGCTGTATGCTTTAGTTCTCTGAATTGATACGGCAAAGATAGCGTCTTTATTTTACCCCCCCCTTATTAGTATTTTTTAACTATATACCAATTCATTAAACCATTGATTGTTATATATTTAACTACCATGCGGGCGTTTTTTGCGCATGATATATCTGGGGAGACGCAAGGCTATGCGTATCTCCCCCAAAATCCTACGCACGCTTGCGCAGATGCACAGACGCGATTCGCCGCGTCCTGATCGTAAATGAGCAACGTTTTCGGGGGCACGAACTATAGGACAGACGCTTCCAAACATCCGTAACATGGACAAAGGGGAATGTTTATGCGAGGACTGTGGCCGCACACACCTCAACGCTTACCCCAAAGGAGAGGCGAACCCCGTAGGGTTCGCCTCTCCTTCGTTTGCGGCTGCGATAATATCACAGCCCTACATTCTGTCTTCTGCCTTCTGACAAGGGGTATACATACCCCTTGCATTGGCTACAGCCGCACCACCTTAGCCACGGCGTTGCCCACGCGGATGATGTACACACCTGCGGGCAGACCGCTCAGGTCGATGCGGATGCGACCTGCGGCGGGGGCTGAGCCTGCCGAAGCCCGCATGGGCACTCGCAGCATCAGCTGCCCGTTGATGCTGTACACCAGCACCTCGGCGGCGGCACCTTCAACGGTGCCTTCGACAGGCTCAGGCACCGTTAGCCACAGCTCGCCCATGGTGGGGTTCGGGTAGGCGCTCAGGCTCTCGCGCTCGATGTTACGTAGGCCGGTGCTGGGGGTCTTGATCAGCTCCACCTTCTCCTGCCTATCCGCAGACAGCACCACCTCGCCGCTCTTCGGCTCGTAGCCGCTGAGTTCAACGGTGTAGGCGTACCGACCGGGCACCAGCGTATCGATGGCACTGCCCTTGGCATCGGTGGTGAACTCCTTGCCATCGAGCGTTACCTTGGCACCAGCCAGCGGCTTGGCATCCGCATCAACCACGCTGATGGTGAGTTCGTAGCGAATGAGCTCGAACTGAGCCACAAAGATGGTGTCGTCGATATTCGCATCGATGATGTCGGCACGGGTAGCCTCGGTGCGGCCATCGTTCCAGCGCACGAACCTGTAGCCCTCATCGGCGGTAGCGGTTACGGCCTCGGTGGCTACGCCCCTATCCACTGTCTGGGTGGCAGGACCATCGATGCGGCCATTGGCGGCGGCCAAATAATCTACGCGTATCTGCTTGATGAACTCGGCCTCGATGGTCATATCGCTGGTTACGTTTTCCTCCATGCGGATGGCCTCGGTGCGGCCATCGCTCCACTGCACAAAACGGTAACCCTTGTTGGGCACAGCCGTTACGGCGATGCCATTCTGTCCTTCAACCACGCTCTGCTGGGCTGCGCCGCTGATGCTGCCGCCCTCGGTGGCCGTGTATAATAGCGTATAGATGGTGGTATTTTCGGGTACAAACTCGGCGGTTACGCTGACGTTCTCCTCCACATTGACATCGATACGTGGGTTGTCGGTGCGACCATCGCTCCAACGTAGGAACTTGAAGCCCACCTCAGGCACTGCAGCCACCTCGACACCGCTCAGACCATGGGGTACGTTCTGCGTGGCCGCGCCGCTAATGCTGCCGCCATTGGTGGCCGTGTAATTGAGCGTATAGGAGCCAACCCGTACTATAATATCGAACGCCTCGGCACCAGCCGATTGGTCGAATGGGGTGCAGGTGAGCGTTGCTACGCCATTGGCCAAGGCAGTTAGGGTGTGCTTGGTGGTGTGCTGACCAACGCCACCGGCCACCTCAACAGCGCAAGTCGCATCGACAATGCCCGATGCGCTATAGGTAAATTCCAGACGCTGCTCAGTGGCATTGGCAGGGTTAAATGCCAGCTGTGCGCCCAAGTCTAATTCATCACCAGCGTTGAGGTGTAGCTCGCTGGGGCCGCTCACCGCCAATAGGGGGTGCTTGTAAACGAAGGTAACCGTAACTTCGCGCACCAGTTCGGGGTTGCTCACGCTGCGTACACGGAATCGTGCTTCGCCCGCTTTGCTGGGCACTATACCGTTGGAATGGAGCGGGTCGAACACCGCCACATCGGGGGTAAGCGACTCCCATTCGAGTTCGGTATTGCTTGCATTCTCTGGCGCAAAGCTAAGCACATAGCCATGATCCTTATCTGCCATATCAACTTCGCTGATACCCACATATTTATCGTTAAGCGCATTCCACTTCTCGATGGTCCATGTGGCGGGCACAAGCACGCTGAAATCGGTGAGCGGTACAAAGGCCGATATTACCTTGAAGTCGAGCTTCAGGTCGGAGTCTTTCATCTCCACGGTAAGCACATACTCACCCGTCATCCACAAGGAGAAGCTATTGTCTAGGATATGCACCTTATCGCTATCGGCTATGCGATACGATGACACGGGCAGCTCAACCCAATCGGTTGCGTTGGCATAACGGCCCTTCACGGTGATGTAGGTGCGCTCGTTGCCCTGCACGGTGTATGGGTTATCCATCGACAGTTCGGTAGTGCCAACATAAGCCTTAATCTCCTCTATTGCGCTGGCCACCACCCTAAGGGTGAACGATAACGTTTTGGTAACACCGTTTTGGATGTAGGGAATGGTTATCTGACGGCCCTCTGTGGTAGTACGAGGATTGAAACGACAGTTGGTGAAGTCATCGCTCCACTGGTCGAGCCAGTAGTGCCAGCCACCCTGCAACGTTTCTTCGCGACCCTCCCACTTATCCAAAACCGTGCATCCCTCGCCCTCGAAGTAGAAGCGACCAGTATTGAGCACGTTGAGTTCCATGATGTTGTTGCCATCGAGCAGCTGCTTATGCCCGCCAGTGTGCACAAAGTACACCGTGGGAGCCGATACCGCAGCGGCAACCGTTACATCGCATGTGGCCGTATGGCCACCATCTTTGGAGGTTACAGTGATAGTAGCCGAACCAGTCCCCACGGCGGTTACTACGCCGTCCGCAACGGTAGCTACAGAAGCATTGTTACTACTCCACTCCACCTGCTTGTTGGAGGCATCGGCAGGGGCGAACACTGGAATTAAGGTAAACTGTTCACCAACAGTAAGTTGCTTGGATGTTTCGCTCAGCGACACCCCGCTTAGCCCAATGGGATCGGCACTAAGTGTCTCCTCCACTATGATGCGGATACGCTGCTGTTCGCCATTATCGGTGCGGGTGGCAACTAGCACAAATGTGCCATATTTCCTAGCTTCGGAACACCATTTAGTTTTCTCATTGCCAGCCCAATACTGGTTATCATCCTCCCAAACAACCTCTTCGTTGTTGTCCTCCAACGACCACGTAACCTCGTAGTTCGAGAACACATGGATGTAGCCACCGCCCCAGGTGATACGCGCCTGAGGTATTATAGCATGGAAATAACCGCCATTGCTGAGCGGGGACGTATTTTCGCAGCTGTTGTTCGAGTGCATGGCCACGCCGCCCACAAGCGTCCACTCGGCGGGCGTTACAGTCAGGTGCAGCGTTACGGTGCTGTCGCAGCCGTTGGCAGCAGTGAAGGTTTGCACATAGTCGCCGCTGGTGGCGTACTCCTGACCGTTCCAGGTGTAGCTACCCACAGCATCAATCGTAAACTCATGGGTTACAGGCTGGTTGATGGTTAGGCGCAGCGTTTTAACATGGTCGGCCCCGCAGTGAGTTTGCCCGTTGATGGTATAGATACCGCTCTCGGTGTAGGTGTTGCCCTCCCACTCATAGCTGCCGCAGACATTCACGGTGTAGGAGTCCATCACATCTTGACACTCGGCAGTTTTTTGCACCTTTACGCGAATATCGGGCAACGCGCCAAACCAAGCGGGATGCAGATTTGCCGTAAAGTTCGGAGCACGACCCTCGGAGGGCGACACATTGCGATGGTTTCCGTAGGGGTCGCCAAAACCTCCCGATTTGATAGTGCCGTCAGTAATGATGAAGCTATTCGAGGCATCTACGTCCCAATCGGCAGGAATGGTTAGCTTAAACTTTTTAGCAGTCGAAGCGAAGCTATACTGCCCCCCATTGGCGGTATGGTTTCCTGCAGGAGAGGTATATTCCACCTGAGCGCTCATGTTGTAAGTCCCAGCCTGCTTGTTGGCTGGATGGTATAACCCGCCGAGCAGAATTTCAACCTGGTCGCCTGGTATTACGGGCTTACCGTTGTTGGTAAGATTGGTGATGGTGAACTCGGCCTGCTTGGCGGTGAGCACCTGATAGTCCGACACTCCTTGGGCGTTGGTTAGACGCACAATGCTGCGCCCGTGAGTTAGCAGCACTGTGTAGCTACCATCGGCATTGGGCTGTACGGTTTCAAAACCATCGTAGGTGGCCATATTTGCACCCAGAGTGGGCTTGGCAATAGCCACGCTGGCCACTCCTGTGGGCTTAAAGGTGTAGGAGTAGCCCTGATCGGGGGCTAAATAGTAGAACACATCGTGCTCGGCATCTACTGCATCGCCGGCCAGCTTGTGCTGAGTGGTATTGCGCCCCTCGTTGATGAGCATATTCGACGTGATGCCCGAAGGCTGATCGCCCACCGTAACCACGAACACACCCGTATTCTCGGGCCATATAGCCCCATTCAGACTCCCCGCAGCAAATGCTGTAGGAAGAGCGGAGTTACGTTGGTACTGCTCTAAATAGATGGCATCGTAGGAAACCAGCACTATGGCAGTACCGTTGCCCACGGCCTTAACAGTGCTAATACCATTAACATCTTCCACGCGCACCACGCTGTTGTCGGGCTGGCCGTTGGCGTTGAGCACGGTATAGTGATAGTCGGGGTCGATGAAATAGTTGTTGATGGTGTTCTCCACCAACTGCCAGTTGCGCTGGGCAAGCATTTTATGCTCACCGCCCACATTCATGCGCAGGTGGTGGCGCTCATTGATATTCAGGAATATATCGGCCACCTTTGAGCCGCTCACCTCACGGTCAACGAATGTGGGCGCAACTCGATTCATGTCTGCTTCGGTAAATACAAGCGTGGGACGCTTGGTGGCATCGCTGTTCATGTAGAAAATGCCACCGTGGGTGAGCTTACCAGGCTGCGACACGCGATAGTTATACTGCGTGTTGTTGGCCAAACTGTAGGCATACACGGTTTTGCCACCGCTGGTGCTCACGCTCTCGGGCTGCACCTCGACAAAGGGTACGTAGTGCTTGGGCTTTGTGCCCACAAACACGCTCACGCCCTCGGGCACGGTGATGTTGTAGTTGCCTCCCATGGTTATTTCGCCCGACACATCGCCGTTACTGTTCAGCGTGCCATTAAGCGTTTTGGTCATGTAGCCTGCGGCCTGCTTAGCGGCACTGGGGACAAGTTTCACCACGTAGGTATCGCCATTGAGCAGCAGGAATGTAGCGCGACCAGCGGTATTGCTGCTGCCCATGGTGGAGGTACGCACGGTGGCATCGGAGCCAGAAAGGCTCTCCAGCTCTATGGTGTAGTCGGTTCCTAACGTCCAACCGCTGTTGGTGGCCCAAGTGGTGGCCGTATAAATGCCGATGGTCTGCGAGGCTTCGTTGGTGATTTCTATGTCGATGCTGCCATTCACGGTGCTGCCATCTTGCGCATAGCCCGTAAGGGTGTATGTGCCAGGCAGGGTGCTAAAGTTATATACACCAGGTCCCCCAGGCCCCGGACGGGTGGGTTGCCCCACGTTCACCTCCACGCCTGTAGCCTTGTTGCGCAGCTTCATGGTGGTGCTCACGGGGTTCATGTTGATGCGCACCGAAACGGGAGTAAGCACTTCGGGTTCGAGCATCTCCAGACGGTCCATGCAGCAGTAGGCGGCGGTATTGATGCCGTAAGGAGGGTTTTGGTCGGAGCCATCGTAGCGGAAGTAGATGCTTACCACCTCACCAAGCGCCCGCAGGTCCCAGTACTCCCAACGGTCGCTCGCCTGTAGATTTTCTACTCCGCCCGGCCCATTCCAAGCCAGCATGTAGGTGGTTGAGCTCTCGGTACCATCGGCGTGCACACCGTAGGCGGTGATGGAAAAAAAGTCGCCAGGCTGGTCGAGCGGACGGGAAAAGCCATCGCCCTGAGCAAAACCCCAGTATGGCCACGGGTGGTTGCAGATGTATATGCCCAGTGCCTGCCGGGCCACGCCATCGGCCAGATCAATCTGCTGGTTGGGCTCGTATCCAGCCGATGGGTTTACGCTGCCGAACATGATTAGGTATGGAATGCCCTGTTCGGCCTCTACACCCCCGAGGGCATCCTTCACCACCCGTCCGTTGACATCGGTCTTGATGCCACCACCAGCCATGCAGCCCCATTGGTTTTCTACCCAGTTAGTGCTGCCGCCATTGCCATAGTTGGCGACATCGCCGCTGGTGCACACGGTGAAGCCCTCCCAGTAGAAACCGCCATAGGAGTCGCTCATCCTGCCCATGTTGAACACACCGTTGAATTGCAACTGCTCCTGCTCATCGTAGGTGCCCACCCAATGCCCCTTTTCGGGATCAAACTCCAGCACCGTGGGTATGGTAGGCTGGCTCAGGTCGAGCCGCAGGGTGTCGCGACTCCATGCTGTGCCCATGGTGAATAGGCATAGCAACAAAAGTAATAATCTCTTCATAACCAGATATTTAGATTGACAATAAAAACAAGTTTCGACATATCGCCCCCTTACCCCCAGCGGGCAATACGCCCGCTAGGGAAATAGTCTTGGGTTAAATTACGGTTATATGGGGGCTACATCATCACAAAACGGCGTGTCACACAGCCCTGCGAACCGCAGAGGCGTAGGGTATATACGCCAGCGGGCAGATGTTGCAGATTGAGCGTAAGCTTATTGTGCCCCACATTGCTACTATATACCAGCTGCCCTGTAGTGCTGTATACCTCGGCCTGGGTAAAAGAAGTAGCGCCGCTCACCTGCAGCACACCGCTGCTAGGATTGGGGTACAGGCTTACCCGTTCGGCCAGCATGGTAGGAACGGCGGTAGCATCGAGCACGATGAGCTGCAGGCGCACGGTGCTATCGCAGCCCTGGCTGCTCTGCAGGTAGAGCATGTGCACCCGCGAGTTCTGGGTTTGGTTGGCCGTCAGGCTGAAACCGTTGCGGCTGTAGCCCACACCGCGCACCACGCTGTCGGTGAGCTGTATGGTGTGTATGGGGTTCACCTGTAGGTCGAGCATCACTATGCTATCGCAGCCATTGGCCGCACCGCCGGTTATGGTGTGCGAGTAGGTGCCCGTGGACGAGCATTGCTGGCCGTTCCACAACATGCCGCCGCACACGGTGTCGTAGAGGGTGTAAATTTTGGGCTGTAGCAATTGCAGGTCGAGAGTTACGGTGCTATCGCAGCCCTGGCTCGATGTTAGGGTTTTGGTGTATATACCGCCCACAGTATAGGTTTCTCCCTCCCAAGTGTAGCTCTTGCAGATGGTTTGGGCGAATGCCACGTTGTGCACAGGGTGCACGGTGAGGTTGAGCTCCACCACGCTGTCGCAGCCATACATGGCCAGCTGCCGCCCGCTCTGGGTGTAGGTGGTGCCGCCGTGGTAGTAGCTGCCGCAGACAGAGGTATCCACCGCTACTGCTGGAGGCTGCGCGATGGTCAGGTGCAGCGTAACGATGCTGTCGCAGCCCGTGCGGGTGCGGAGCACCTGCTGGTAGTCGCCGCTGGCGGTGTAGGCAATGCCGTTCCACAAGTAGGCCCCGCAGGCGGTGGCCGAGAATTCATGATTCACGGAGCTGTTCACCATCAGGTTGAGCGTAACCACGCTGTCGCAACCACAGGCCGCTTTCAGGGTCTTGGTGTATGTGCCGCTCTGGGTGTAGGTGTCGCCCTCCCAGGTGTAGCTGTCGCAGGCGGTGGCCGCAAATTCGTGCGTCAGCTTGTCGACTATGGTCAGCTTTAGGGTTACTTTATTGTCGCAGCCGCAGTCCGTTTTCAGGGTCTTGGTGTACGTGCCGCTCTGGGTGTAGGTGGAGTCGCCCCAGGTGTAGCTGTCGCAGGCGGTTACCTGTTGTGTGGAGACTAAAGAAGGTCTCCAGGTAACTATTATGGTTACAACGCTATCGCAACCGCTAGCCGAGGTGAAGGTTCTTTTGAGAATGGAGCTAGTAGATGTTCCTTGTTGGGTGTAGGTGGAGTCGCCCCAGACAAAACAACCGCAGGCATATTCTTTCAATGTTTGTGGCTTTATCTTATTCACTTCGAGATGTAGAGTAACGATGCTGTCGCAGCCATCCACCGTTTTCAGGGTCTTGGAGTATGTGCCGCTCTTGGTGTAGGTGCCGCCCTCCCAGGTGTAGCTGTCGCAGGCGGAGTGCCATAGCTCGGTGCGTAGCGTATCAGCAAAGTCTAGATGCAGGGTAACGGTGCTATCGCATCCCCAGGGCGAGGTGAGCGTGCGGGTGTACTGCCCTGCCCGGGTGTAGGTTTGCCCCTCCCAGGTGTAGCTGCCTCCGCAGGCGATGGTCCACACGTGCGTATTGCTGGGCCGACTCACGTACAGGTGCAGAGTAACAGTGCTATCGCAGCCACCCGCCGAGGTTAGCGTCTTGGTGTAGGTGCCGCTTTCGGTATAAACTGTGCCCTCCCACTCGTAGTTACCATCGCACGAGACTGCGTACACCGTTTGCTCGTAGCTATCCACAATGCTCAAGCTCAGCGAAACGGTGCTGTCGCAGCCGTAGGCCGAGGTGAGGGTCTTGGAGTAGGTACCGCTTTGGGTGTAGGTATTGCCCTCCCAGGTGTAGCTGCGGCAGGCATCGGCCTGGGTGATGATGTCGTATGCGGGGTTGAGGGTGAGGTGCAGCGTGGCCGAGCTGTCGAAACCGGCCTTGCTGCGCAGCATGTGGTAGTAGTCGCCGCTGGCGGTGTAGGTTTTGCCGTTCCAGATATAGCTACTGCCGCAGATGGATGCGGTATCGTAGCCGCCCAACATGTTCCAGTCGTAGGCCGCGTCCACCTCGGTGCTGGTTTCGCCCAGCCAGCCGCAGTCCTGATTCAGCCCCGTAAAAACTCGCACAAAGTGTATCTCCTCTAGGTTCACGTGGTTGCCCTCGGCATCCACGGCCCAGTCTATCTTGAAATTTGATCGCTCATCGTTGTTGGGGTGATTGTCCACATAGCCCCAGGGGTATGAATACAGCACCCAGTAGGTGCCCTGGCCGCTCTCATCAATGGCATTTTTGGCTAGCCTGGAGCCCTCGAACACCATGGTGCTCTCATCGAGCCATAGCGGATAGTAGGGCTGAGAGTGGTACACGTTGGCCAGCACGAAGCCCGTTTCGCCCTGATTGTCGGCCCAGGGTACATTCTGCGCCTTGGTCATGTCGTCCGGGCGGGTGTAGGTTATGCGGTAGTTGTGCACGGTTTTGGGGCTGTTGTACTCGCTGCCGGCCAGCTCGTACCAGGGGTCATCGGGAAGGCCGTTGCCGTTGGCATCGCGGCTCACCATCACTATGCCCGGCTCGCAGCTACCGCCCTCGGCGGGCGCGTTGGGGTTGGGGTTGGCGTTGGCGTAGAACGCGTTGCCCAGTATGCGCAGGTTGTACCGCCCGTGCACGTTCCTTATGGGGTGGTCGAAGCTGAACGTAACGTAGCCACCGTAACCGCCCAGCGATATTAGGCCATCGTTCGCGAGGTACTCGGTGGCCTTCTGCGCCATGGCGGCGGCATCGTCTCCCTCCTCGTATTTGGGCAGCTTGTTGACGAACTGCCCTGGGGCGGGCCTATACTCCCACACCTTATTGGCCTTGGGTGATTGCCCTTTCAGCGTGGCTGAGCCCATCAGCAGCAAGAGGCTCAGCAAGAATAGTTGCTTTCTCATATCGAATGGGGCTAATGGTTTTTCTTTTTGAGCCAGACGAAATGCGCCGGGATGTCGCCCGTGGTCACCTCCCATAGGTGCTTGCCATCGGGCGAGTAGCAGTGCAGCTTGCCCGGCGTTACGTAGTTCTTGGCATCGGTTACGTAGATGTTGCCATTCTCAGGGTGCACTGCCAGCCCATAGGGAATCTCTATGCCGCTGTGCGAACCATCGGTGATGAACATGCGCGACACCACCCGCTGCGTTTGCGTGTTGATGATGGCGTAGGTGATGGTGTTGCGCTCTTCGTACCAGCTCCACTCTACGCTGTAGAGGTAGAGCGAGTCGCCATGGCGGGTGATGTTGGTGCAGGCCAGCGGGCCACCATTGGGGGCCAGCACCTCGCCCACGCACTCATCGATGTGCGGATCGATGATGAGCGTGCGCGAGGGAATGTCGTAGTAGTCGCCCCGCGATGACACATAGATGAACGCCGAATCGGCGTCCACCTCCAGCCGGTGCAGGTTGATGGCCACGTCTATCCGCTTGATCTCCTTGAACGTGCCGATGTCGATCACCGACACCGTGCGGTCGTAGCGCTGGCTGGCCTGCTCGCTGCTCTCGTTCTCCATGGTGGCGCCGCGGTATCCGCCCGAGTTGGCCACGTAGAGCTTGCTGCCCACGCGAACGATCTCGTCGGGCTGATAGCCCACCACGCAGGTATCCACCACCTGCAGCGTGGCCGTGTCCACCTTGGCCACGTAGCCTGGGCGGGCGTTGGGGTCTATCTTCACCGGCCCAGCGTATGAGGTTACGTAGGCGTACCCACCGTGGAAGCACAGGTAGCGGCAGTTGGGAATCGACACCACGCCGATGTGCGTGGCCGTTTGCGCGTCCATCACCTCAACGAAATGCGAGCAGTTGATCACGGCGTAGAGCTTGCTGCCGTAGATGCCAATGTCGTTGCCCACATCGCCCAGCTCGCGGGCCACATGGGGATTGCGCTCGGCGAATATGTTGCGATGGTATTTGCCCGTTGTTAAGTCCATATAATCCAACGTGCTCTTGTTGCTGCCCATGTTGCCCTCGTTGAGCAGGTAGAAACCCAAGTAGTCCGACTCGGCGGATGTTGCCGAATCTACAGGCGGAGCTACTGGTATAACCTGCTCTGGCACAATTATTTCAGCCTTGCGACAGCCCAACAGCAGCAATGCTAGCAACGCGAATGACAAATGGCTATATTTCATATCGTTGCGTTTAGTTTGAGTTTAAAGTTTATGCCAGGCATGGGGTAGCACTGCACCACCTCGTATTGCTGGTTGAGCAGGTTGTTCACCTCGGCGGTTACGCGCCACTCCACGCCCGCCAGCCGCAGCTGGCTGTACGATAGGCTCAGATCGTGGGTGTACCACGGCAGCGAGTAGTTCTCGGGGATATTGGCCACGGCCTCGTAGCGCTCGCCGGTGTATATGAAGCTGTAGTTGAGTGCCCACCTGCCCCAGTTGAGGGCGGCTATCACCGAGCCGCTGTGCCACGGTATGTAGGGTATCAGACCGCCATACCACTCGCTGCTGGGGGTGGTGTAGTCCTGGGCGCGCTGGTAGGTGTAGCTCAAGCGCAAATCCATATCTACTGGGCCCAAGGCCCAGCCGCTCTGAACCCCCGCATCGATGCCGCGAATTTCGACATAGCCCAGGTTGAGCATCGTCCAGCGGAATTGGTTCGATGTGGGCATGGCTATAATCTTGTCCTCCACCTGGTTGTAGTAGGCATCCACCTGCAGCTCTATGCGACGCAAAGCTTGGCGTTTCCAAGCGTTGGCGTAGGTTACGCCGATGTTGTACTGCGTGGTGTATTCGGGCTTCAGCCTGATGTTGCCTATGAACGTGTAGTACAGGTCGTTGAACGTGGGCAGGCGGAACACGCGCTTGTAGAACGCCCGCAGGTTGAGATCGGTGCTCCAGAATGGCCTCCACGAGGCCACCAGCGCGGGTGTGAAGCGGCTCTTATCATCGGCGGCCTCGGAGCCCTGCCGGCGGGTGATGTCGTGGGTGTAGGTGTGCAGCAGGCTGGCCTGCAGCTTGAAGCGGAACAAATCAACCGAGGTAGCGGCCACCGTGAGTGCCGAGTGCCGCAGCGGGTACACAAAGTTGGCCATGTCGGAGTCAAGCCTATTGTGCTGGTAGTCGCAGGCCACCGATGCGCTCCACCAGTCCACCGGGGCGTAGAGGCTCACCGCCGACAGGTAAACCTCCTGCTGGCGGTAGGTGTTGTCCACATACATGGTGGTAACATCGAGGCGCGGATCCGACACGTAGTGCAGGTAGTCGTAGGCGTACTTACCATTGAGCAGCAGGCTGAATGCCTGCCCCAGCTGCTGCCGCACCGATGCCTGCGCGAACACGTTGTTGTCCCACTGCCTATCCTGATGCTTGAACTTGCCCGGCTCCTCTCGCACCGAGGCCCCTGGGTAGCCCCGCTCCGAACGGTACATGTAGAGCTTGGCCCGCCACTCGCCGCGCTGCATCTGGCCGAACAGGCCCGCCTCGGCCCGCATCGAAAGCACATCTCCATTTTGGCGCACGGCGGTGGTGTCGTAACCGTCCTTTTTGGCATAGGTAAACTTGTAGCGACCCGATGTGCGCATAAGCTCGGTGCTCACAGAGCTACTCACGCGCTGACCAATACGCTGCTCCCATAGCAGCGAGGGGTTGTAGGTGTCGAACGAGCCCACGCTCATGCCCACGCTCAGCCTATGGCGCTGGCCTTCTGCCAAACGCGGCATACGCGTTTGCAAATAGAGCGCGCTGGCCGAGGCGTAGTCCTTGGCGGGCTGGAATATGGCGCTCTTTTGGCCGTTGTACATGGCCACAGCCTCCATGTTGTCGAGCGAGAACCGGCCCAGGTCCACCACGCCGTTCTGGGCGTTGCCCAGCTCAATGCCATCGTAGAACACGCCCACATGGTGGCTGCCCAGGCTGCGCACATTCACCGTCTTGAGGCCACCAATGCCGCCGTAATCCTTTATCTGTACGCCCGAGAAGTAGCGCACGGCATCGGCCACCGAGTGCACGCTGAGCCGCTTGAGCTGCTGCCCCTCGAGCAGCTGCACGGGTATCACCTCCTTCTGTATGCGGCTACGCGCCACCTGCACCTCCTCGATGTCCACCTCGCGCATGATGCTCACGGTGTCGGGCTGCGCCCACAGGGCGGGCAGCACGGACAGCAGTCCGATGGCAAGTATGAGCGGTTTTAGCGGTGAGAGGTGCATGGCGTTCGTGTGGTGGCTCAACTTTCATTGCGCTGTGTACGGCGAACGGCCAGCATCCCCCCCTCCCATGGTCTTGACAGGGAGGCGGGGCAAGGAGCATCGCTCCTCTACCGATTTTTTAGGTCTAATACTCCCGTAGACCGTACAATCCAGCTGTGCAAGTGGCAGGTCTTCTGGCTCATCCCCCGTCTCCGAAGCCTTCCCAGCAGCGTGGCTGCCAGTGGCTAAGATGTGTCGGAGCCTTCTCCTTGCGCCCCAAGGGTCAAACTCTCAGGGCTTTCGGTGGGACTTACAGCAGCGGGAGCTGCTCCGGATTTGCACCGGATTCCCTTTTAATCCTAAGTAGCACAGCGCTTTGCAACGCGATGCATTCGGAACCATTGCAACCGCAAAGGTAGTTTTTTTTCGTTGAATCAGCTCAATATGCTCCCAAAATTTTCATCCGTCCCTTATGGGGCGATGCATCGGCTCTAGTTCTTTGGGGGATCGCTTTGCTATGCTCGCAATGACGCGCCCTTCGGGGGCAAAAAAGGGGCGGAACGATCCGCCCCCCATTTGTCAGTCGGTAGCAGCATTAGCCGCTGGCCTGTATGTACTCCTTTAGGGCCTCCACGTAGGCCCTAAAGGCACCGAGGCCCATCGGGGTGATGCTGCAGGTGGTACGGGGCATCTTCCCTCTGAACCCCTTCTCCACAGCGATGTAGCCCGCCGTGGCCAGCTTGTCGAGCTGCACGCTCAGGTTGCCCGAGGTGGCCCCCGTTTGCTCCTTCAGGTAGGTGAAGTCGGCCTGCTCCACCCCCGCGAGGATGGACATCAGGGCCAGCCGTAGCTCTGAGTGCAGCAACGGGTCGAGTTTCGGGAGCATGGCCTACTTGTATTGAAGCTTCACTACGATGCCCGTGGCCAGCAGCAGCGCTCCGCCAAAAGCCAGCAGGAGCACCTGCGCATCGCCGGCCAAAAGCATGGTCAGCACCACGCCGCCCACGCCCAGCATGAGTCCACCGATGGCCACCGGCCAACTGCGGAGCACCGCGCCCGACATGCTTTCGGCCATCCCCAGCATGAGCACCACGAGCTGCGTTAGGCGCATGGGCATTATGAATATGCCCACCAGGCAGAGGCATAGGCAAAACACGCCGTACACAATCCACACCATCCCCATCATACGGCCTAACTCGCTTTTAGGAAGGGACGGCACATTGTCTTTTGTGAGCCAAACACCGAGGTAGCCCACAGGGGTTATGCCGAACCACAGCCAGTTCCACGCTGGATTGCCCGTGCCGCTCCAGAGCAGGTAGACGGCCAGCGCGAACACCACTATGCACGCGCCCCATATCACGAAATGCCGGGCGCTATCCCTAAGGATGTCGCGGCGGTTGTTGTTCATCGTCTCGGCGATGAGCGCTAGGCTCTCCTGAGCCGTCATCTTCTTGTCATTGTCCATAATTTTCAACTGTTTATGCGTTTTCTGTGCAATTGGCACCAGCTGCGCAGTCAGGAACCAATCACGATGCAAATATAAATAAACTAATTTACATTGTAAACAAGTTGAGTATTTTTTTACCATGCAACAACAATTACTTGACAACCAAATACATACCAAACAGAAACAGATACCCCTTGAGCGCTGGTACGCCACCGTCTGGCCCCATCGCATCACCGCAGCGAACGACGGCCACCGAGCCCATAGCGCCCTATGGGCATCGAGGCGGCCATCGAACCGCTGGCCCCCACCAGTGCGGGCGAAGGCGCTCAATACCGAATGCTGCGGGAATCTCCCTTGCACAAACTATTATTGCATTGATTTTCAATATATTACTCACACCATAGAGACCTATTGTGATGTGGGCCCATGCCGAAAATTTACGCCGCGCATTTGCACAGCTCATAAATAAGCCCTACCTTTGCTCCCAGGCCCGGATGGCGGAATCGGTAGACGCGCTGGTCTCAAACACCAGTAGGTTCACCCCTGTGCCGGTTCGACCCCGGCTCCGGGTACACCCGCAGCCCCCAGCACAGAGCGGGGGCTTTTTTCGTTCAGCCCAGCCATGAGCACCCCCACACCCGACACCCCCGACCAGCGCCAGACGCAGTTCGACCGCCGCTACCTCGAGATGGCCCATATTTGGGCCAAGAACTCCTACTGCCGCCGCCGCCAGGTGGGCGCCCTGCTGGTGAAGGAGCGCATGATCATCTCCGATGGCTTCAACGGCACCCCATCGGGCTTCGAGAACGAGTGCGAGGACGAGCACAACTGCACCAAGCCCTACGTGCTGCACGCCGAGGCAAATGCCATCACCAAGGTGGCCAAGTCGGGCAACAGCTCCGATGGGGCCACGCTCTACGTCACCTCATCGCCGTGCATGGAGTGCGCCAAGCTCATCATCCAGGCGGGCATCGTGCGGGTGGTGTACTGCGACGAGTACCGCAACGCCGATGGGCTGGCCCTGCTCGAGCGCGCTGGGGTGGCAGTGGAACGCATCGTGCTTTAGCCCCCGCCCAGTGCATGGCGTTGCAATAGTTTTGCTACCTTTGCCGCCAGCGCAACGATGCGCAGGGCACTCCCGCAGGCCCACCAAACATAGCAAAGAGCACAGATGACCTATAGGAACGGTAAACGCGACATAGCCCTGCCCATAATGCTGGCAGCAGTCCTAGTCGTGGGGCTGCTGCTGGGCCTAAAGCTGGGGCAGCGCGGCGAGCGCCCCTCCCTGACGGTGTACCCCAAAACCGACAAGCTGGGCAACATCCTGAACTACATCAGCGAGGAATACGTGGACTCCATCTCCATCAATACGCTGGTGGAGAACACCATACCGGCTATGCTCAAGAACCTCGACCCCCACTCGGTCTACATTCCGGCCAAGGACTTCGAGGCGGTGAACGCCCAGCTGGTGGGCGAGTTCGATGGCATAGGCATACAGTTCAACATGAACTCCGACACGGCCACCGTCATCACGGTGATACCCAATGGCCCCTCGGAGCGGGCCGGGCTGCTGGCGGGCGACCGCATAGTGGCCGTGGATGGGCGGAATATCGCTGGGGTCAAGTTCCCATTCGACAGCATCCCCCGGCTGCTCAAGGGCCCCCACGGCACCCACGTGCAGGTGCTCGTGATGCGCCCCTACGAGCCCGCCCCCATCAGCTTCGACCTGGTGCGCGACCACATCCCCATCTACAGCGTCGATGTAAGCTTCATGCTGTCTGCCTCCACCGGATACCTCAAAATCAGCTCGTTTGCCCAAAACACCCACAAGGAGTTCATGGAGGCCACGGCCAAGCTCCGCCAGCAGGGCATGAGCCGCCTGATCATCGACCTGCGCGGCAACTCGGGCGGATACATGGAGGCCGCCACCCGCATCGCCAACGAGCTGCTCCCCGTGAACCGCCTCATCGTTTACACGCAGGGCAAGAACCGCCCCCGCCGCGACATGTTCTCCAACGGCCATGGGCACCTGCGCGACGTGGAGGTGGCCGTGCTGATAGACGAGTTCTCGGCCTCGGCCAGCGAGATTCTGGCCGGAGCCCTACAGGACAACGACCGGGGCAGCATCATAGGCCGGCGCTCGTTTGGCAAGGGCCTGGTGCAGGAGCAAATCTTCTTCTCCGATGGCTCGGCCTTGCGCCTCGTCATCGCTCGCTACTACACCCCCTCGGGCCGGTGCATCCAAAAGCCCTACACCCTTGGCGATGACAATGATGACTACTTCTACGACATCAGCCGCCGCTACATGCACGGCGAGTTCAGCGAGCAGGACAGCATCCACCTAGCCGACACCATGCGCTACCAAACCGTGGGCGGGCGCACGGTGTATGGCGGCGGCGGGATCATGCCCGACATATTCGTGCCGCTCGACACCACGGGCATCACCCCTTACTACAGGCGCGTGTCGCGTAAAAACCTAGTATACCGCTACGCATTCAAGTTCGTAGAGGAGCACCGCCGTGCCACCCGCACCCTCAAGACCTTTGACGAGGTGGACGCATTCCTACGCCAATTCGACCTGCTGGGCGAATTCGTGGCCTACGCTAGCACCAACGATGTACCCCCGAACGCCCAGCAAATAGCCACATCGCAGGCCATACTACAGGCGCAGCTGCGGGCCGTAATCGCCCGCAACATAATCGACAACGAGGGTTTCTACCCCTACATAAAAGACATCGATGAAACCCTACAGCGCGCCCTGGCCGAGCTAGAGGGAGATACCGTCAAACGCTAGCACTATGCTGATGTTCAAGATTATATACCTAGCCGCCATGGCCCTATTCCTAGGCTACCTCGCCATGAGCTTGGCGTTTTTCGGCATCCCTAGGGCCTACTCGGCCCTGTACTACCTCTGGGACGAGCGCCGCAATGGCTGGGGGCTGAGCTTCTACTTGGTGAACATCGTGCTGGTGCTAGCCATCATGATGGTGGGGCTAGAGCTCTCGAAGGGCCAAAACCTACAGGTGCTGGCGTTCCTATTCCCCGCCGCGCTGGCCTTCGTGGCCGCCGCGCCTCGATTCCAAGAGCAATTCGAGGGGACAATACACCGCATAGCGGCCATTGTGTGCGCCGTGGCCGCCGTGCTGTGGTGCCTGCTGGTGGCCCACACCTGGTGGATGATTCCCGCTGCGGCCCTGCTGATGCTCCTGCTGGGCTCGACCTCCCGCACCATGCGCAGCTCGCTCACCTTTTGGGCCGAGATGGCCGCGTTTGCCTGCACATTCGCCTCCATGGCCCTAATGCTGTTTGGCGGGTAAGATATAGAAATCATATAGTTACAAGCCAAAACATGCGTGATGACCACCTGCCCGATGACCAGCATAAACGGCTTACCATAAAGGATTTAGCCGCAGACGACCGTCCTCGAGAGAAACTGCTCCTTAAGGGCGTGGCCGCCCTGAGCGATGCCGAGCTGCTGGCCATATTGCTACGCTCGGGCAACGCCGACAGCACCGCCGTGGAGGTGGCCCAGCAGATGTTGGGCCTAGCCCACAACAACCTGAACGAGCTGGGGCGCCTCTCCGTGCACCAGCTCACCCGCCTAAAGGGCGTGGGCCAAACCAAGGCCGTTACCGTGCTGGCCGCGCTCGAGCTGGGCCGGCGGCGCGGGGCCACATCGGCCATGGAGAGGCCATCCATAAGGAGCAGCGCCGATGCCTTGACCCTGATGCGCCCCAAGCTGGCCGACCTCCCCCACGAGGAGTTTTGGGTGCTGCTGCTCAACCGCGCTGGCGGTGTGCTGGGCACCGAGCGTGTGAGCCAAGGCGGCGTGTCGGGCACAGTGGTGGACGTGCGGCTGGTGCTGAGGCCCGCCATGGAGAAGCTGGCCGCGAGTATCATCCTAGCCCACAACCATCCCTCGGGCAGCCCCAGCCCCAGCCCCGAGGATCGCAGCATCACCCAGCGTGTGTCCGAGGCCGCCGCCCTGCTCGACATCAAGCTGCTCGACCACATCATTGTCACCTGCGGCCAATGCCTGTCGTTCGCCGATGAGGGGCTACTGTAGGGGGAGCCCAGACTTCCACCACGAGCCCCCCGAATGGCTGAAGTGCGCGGAGGAGCTACAGGTTCTCGCGCACGTAGCTGGTGAGCATGGTGTATAGGTGGTGCGAGGTGTTGCCGCCCCTGATGAAATGGTTCTTGTCGGGGTAGGTGAAGAAGCTGAACTGCTTGTTGGCCTCCACCAGCTTCTCCACCATGGCCAGCGCGTTTTGGTAGTGCACGTTGTCATCGGCGGTGCCGTGCACTATGAGCAGCTTGCCCCGCAGCTTGTCCACATGGTTGATGGGCGAATTGCCATCGTAGCCCATGGGGTTGTCCTGGGGCAGGCCCATGTAGCGCTCGGTGTATACCGAATCGTAGTAGCGCCAATTGGTTACAGGGGCTACGGCTATGGCCATGCGGAACACATCGGCCCCCTTGAACAGGCACAGCGATGACATGTACCCACCGTAGCTCCAGCCCCAGATGCCTATGCGGTTGGCATCCACGTAGGGTAGCTGCTGTAGGTAGCGGGCGGTGGCTATCTGGTCGTCCGACTCGTAGAGGCCCAGCTGGCCGTAGGTCACCTTCTTGAACTGCTCACCGCGCCCGCCGGTGCCACGCCCATCGACGCACACCACTAGGTATCCCAGCGAGGCGATGTAGTCGTTCCAGGCCACCTCGAACCGGTTCACCGCCGTGATGGAGCCCGGGCCGCTATATTGGTACATCAGCACGGGGTAGCACCTGGTGGAGTCGAAGCCAAATGGCTTTATCATGTAGCCGTTGAGCTCGACGCCCTCGCTGGTCCTGAAGCTGAAGAACTCCTTAGAGGGCAGCTCGTAGCCCTTAATGCGCTGGCGCAGCTCATGGTTATCCTCCATCACCCTGATTGCCTTACCCTTATGGTTATGGAGCGTAACCATAAGCGGCGAAGTGGTGCTGCTGTGGTACAGGGCATAGTAGCGGAACGTGCTGCTGAAGTTGGCGTAGTTGGTGCCCTTCTGGGTCGATAGCTGGCTCACCTTGGCGTTGCCGACCGACACAGCGTACACAGCGGTGTTCATGGGGCCGCCATCGTGGGCGCGGTAGTACAGTGTTTTGCCATCGGGGGCTAAGCCGTAAACCTCCACCAGCTCATCGGGGCCGCTGGTGAGCTGACGGGTTTGCCGTCCCTGCATGTCGAACAGGTACAGGTGCTTGTATCCGTCCTTCTCCGACTCTATGATGAAGCCCTTGCCATCGGGGGTGAACAGCGGGTAGGTGTCGCTGGTTTCGGATATGTAGGACTTGTTGCTCTCGGAGTATAGCGTGCGCGAGGCACCGCTGCTGGCATCGGCCAGCAGTATGTCCACCTTATTCTGCAACCTGTTGAGCCTCACCATGCAGAGCTCGTTGGGGTTGGTGGTCCAGTCGATGCGCGAGATGTACTGATCGGGGTTGGGGCCCACGTCCATGGTGGCAGTGCGGCCCGTTTGCAGGTCGTGCACGTGGATGGACACCACTGAGTTCTGCTCGCCGCACTTGGGGTACTTGAAGGTGCTATTCTCGGGATATAGCTGTCCGCCGAAGGTGGTCATGTTGAAGAGCTTCACCTGGCTCTCATCGAAGCGGTAGTAGGCCAGGCGGCGGCTGTCGGGCGACCAGCGGAAGGCCGTGGTGAGGGAGAACTCCTCCTCGTACACCCAGTCGGCCAAGCCGTTGAGCACGTGCCCGTGCTGCCCATCGGAGGTGAGCTGCTGCTCGGTGCCGCGCTCAATATCTACCACGAACAGGTTGTTGCCACGCACGAAGGCCACCTTCTTGCCATCGGGCGAGAACTCGGCATGGATCTGCGGCCCGCCGCTCGAGAGCGGGGTGAGCCGCTTGGAGTTAAGGTCGTATAGGTAGTTCACCGCTGTGTATGAGCGGCGGTAGATGTAGTCGATGTGCGTTTCGAGCATCATGTGCTGCTCGGTGGGGCTCATGAAGTAGCCGCCCAGCTGCTTCAGGTCGGGCGTAGCGGCGGAGTGCTCGGCGGGGTCGAACAGCACGGCCTCCTGCTGGCCCGTGGCGTAGGCGAAGCGTGCAATCTGGCGCTGGGTGGTGTAGGCGGTGTAGCGCTCGCCATCGTTCATCGAGCTTAGCCCGTAAACGCTTTTGGCTCTGAACGTTCCGCGCTTGGTGATGTCTTCGAGGGAGAGCTGGGCGCGCTGGGCACTGGTGCTGAACGAGAGGCCCAGCACCAGGGCCATGGACCAGCATGAGGTCATTAATGTGGAGCGTCTTGCTGTCATGCTTTGAGACGATTTAGATGCGGCACGATTGCCGCCCGAAATATCGGCTTTTTTTTTTAGATACGGAGCGTCAAGCCCCATTTGACATGAAACTTTATAGATAGGGTTCCGTTAATGGCCTTGTGCCAATGCGCATCCCTCAATCGACTTCTAACCACTAAACATATCCTGACATGACCACTTGGCTCATCACACAACTGGCTACCATCATTCTAGTATTCCTAGTAGCCGCATTCATCATCCTCAGATTCTTCCGCACAAGCATATTTGCCAAGGTGGGCATAGCTTGGGTGATAACCATCCTAGTGGTCATGTTCAACGTGGGTTTCAAGACCAAGTTCTACGATGGCAACACCGCCGTACACGTGGGCACCCTAATTTTTAACCTCATAGTGGGCATCTCGGGCTTCATCTACACGGCAACAGCCGTGGTGCGGCCTCTCAGAGAGGCCGTTGGCAAGCTCGGTGAGCTTGCCAACGGGCACCTGTCGGTGGACATCGACACGACAAAAATCAATCCCAAGATGGATCTGGGCCAGCTGCTGCTAGCCACCAAGAAGATACGCGACAACCTGAGCGACATCGTGGTGCAGCTAAACACCGATGTGGTGAACTTAGCGGCCAGCAGCACTAGGCTCGATGGCATCTCGCAGTCGGTGTCGCAGGGTGCCTCGGAGCAGGCCGCCAGCGTGGAGGAAATCTCGAGCAGCATGGAGCAGATGACGGCCAACATTCAGCAGAACAGCGACTTCGCCCAGCAGGCCAACCAGCTCGCGCTCAACGTGTCGAGCAACATCAAGGAGGTGGGTGAGTCGTCGGCCACAAGCCTAGAGAGCATCCGCAACATCGCCAACAAGATTAACATAATCAACGACATCGCGTTTCAGAACAACATACTGGCGCTCGACGCCGCCGTGGAGGCGGCGCGCGCTGGCGAGGCTGGGCGCGGCTTCGCCGTGGTGGCCAGCGAGGTGCGCAAGCTGGCCGAGAACAGCAAGAACGCCGCCGACTCCATAGTGGGCCTAGCCCAAGAGAGCGTGGAGGTGAGCCAGCGCTCCGCCGAGCTGATGCAGGCCATCATACCGCAGGTGGAGAAGAACGCGCAGATTGTGCAGGAGATATTCGCCGCCAGCCAGGAGCAGAGCACCGGCGCGCAGCAAATCAACAACGCCATACAGCAGCTCAACAACGTTACGCAGCACAACGCCCAGAGCAGCCAGGAGATGTCGAACGACGCCGACATGCTCAACCAGCAGGCAGGCAAGATCAAGGAGCTCATCGCGTTCTTCAAGCTGTAGCGCGACGATTGTGTAAAAAAAAAGAACGCACCCCTTGGGGTGCGTTCTTTTTTTTTACACAATGAATAGCTAACTAGCTATCCCTGAGCGCGGAAGCTATCAGAGGCGAGCGACAGCTCGCGGGGGGTGATGCACAGCACCGGCACGGTGCTCTTGCTGAACATCTGCTGCGCGTAGCTGCCCAGCACGAAATCGGCGATGTTCATACCCTGCTCGCTCATGATGGCCACCAAGTCGGCGTTCACGCGCTCCATATACTCCATGGTGATGTTGGCCAGATTGCCGCCGCGCGCATGCTCCACCACATGGCGTACACCGTGCTCGCCGAGGTAGTCGGCCACCTGGGCGGTGTACTGCCGCACCCGGCGGTCTATGTCATCGGCCTGCGATGAGGCCACGCCCAGCACGTGCACCTCGGCCCCGAAGGCCTGGGCTAGCTCTGCCACTATGGGCACCTTCTGCCGGCTCTCGGCGGTGATGTCGATGGGCAGCACTATGCGCTCTATGTTGCTGTGCATGGCCCCATGCCTGATGGTGATTACCGGACATGTGGTGGCCGTGAGTATGCGGAAGGCATTGCTGCCTATGAAGAACTCCTCGAATCCCGAGGCCCCGTGGGTCGAGCACACGATTACCGCGTCATCGAAGGCCTGCGCCTGGTTCACCACCTCCTGGAACACCTTGCCGCGCTTCACTATGTAGCTTATCGAGGCCCCGCTCTGGAGCTTGGGCGTGTAGATGTTGGCCAGGTTCTGCAGCTGCTGCTCGATCTGCTCCTTGACCTCGTGGTAGCGGCTATGCGAGGGCTCGTGAGGGCGCAGCACATGCACCATCTCGATGGCGCAGCCATACTGGTTGGCAAACATGATGGCCAGCTTGAGCCCATGCACGGCCTCATCGGAGAAGTCGATCGGTACGATTATTCGTTTCATGCCAAATGCCATTTGATGGGGTTGGTGTATTTGAAGGCCAAATATACATCGAATAATCGGAACTGCCGCCGCATGGACGGCTTATTTTGGCCCAGTGGACGCATTTTGGCCGATTAATCGCTAAATTTGTGGGCAAATCCATCAATCCCGAAACATCACCACCATCACCATGGACGACATTGTGCTGAGCGGCATACGCTCCACCGGCAAGCTCCACCTGGGCAACTACCTAGGTGCGCTCAAGAACTTCGTGGCCATGCAGCACGAGCACCGCTGCTACTTCTTCATAGCCGACTACCACTCGCTCACCACCCACCCCAACCCCGCCGACCTGCACAGCAGCGTCAGGCAGGTGCTGGCCGAATACCTGGCCGCTGGCCTCGACCCCGACCGCTGCACCCTATACGTGCAGAGCGATGTGCCCGAGACCGTGGAGCTGTACCTGCTGCTCAACATGAACGCCTACAAGGGCGAGCTCGAGCGCTGCACATCGTTCAAGGACAAGGTGCGCCAGAACCCCGACAACGTGAACGCTGGCCTGCTCACCTACCCCACCCTGATGGCCGCCGACATACTAATACACCGCGCCACCAAGATCCCCGTGGGCAAGGACCAGGAGCAGCACCTCGAGATGACCCGCACATTCGCCAACCGCTTCAACCGCATCTACGGAGTAGACTATTTTACTGAGCCCAAGGCGTTTGCATTTACACAAAAGCTGGTGAAGATACCCGGCCTCGATGGCTCGGGCAAGATGGGCAAGTCGGAGGGCAACGCCATCTACCTCACCGACACGCCCGAGGCCATACGCAAAAAGGTGATGAAGGCCCTCACCGACTCGGGCCCCACGCAGCCCAACCAGCCAAAGCCCGAGTACATACAGAACCTGTTCACCATAATGGAGGCAGTATCGCCCCCCGACACCGTGAAGCACTTCGACGACCTCTACAACAGCTGCCAAATCCGCTACGGCAACATGAAAAAGCAGCTGGCCGAGGACATCGTCGCCCTGACCGCCCCCATGCGCGAGCGCATCGATGCCATAATGGCCGACACCGACTACCTGCACCGCGTGGCCGCCCAGGGGGCCGAGAAGGCCCGCGCCAGCGCCGCCAAAACCATAGCCGAGGTACGCGAGATTATCGGCTTTAGACCGATGTAAATATCTAATTAATAGAAATATAGCACAATGATACGACTAGGCATAGTGGGCATGGGCAACCTCGGACGCGGGGTGCAGCGGGCCATAGCCCAAAACCCCGACACCGAGCTGGTGGCCATCTTCTCGCGCCGCGCACAGCCCGAGCAGGCCAGCGCCACGCCCCCCACCCTCTCGCTCGCCCACATGGAGCGCTACAAGGGCCAAATTGACGTGATGCTGCTCTGCGGCGGCTCGGCCACCGACCTGCCCGAGCAGTCGCCCGCCGTGGCCGAACTTTTCAACACCGTGGACAGCTTCGACACCCACGCCCGCATCCCCGAGCACTTCGCGCGCGTGGACAACGCCGCACGGCAGCATGGCCACCTCTGCCTAATATCGGCAGGATGGGACCCTGGGCTGTTCTCGCTCATGCGCCTGCTGGGCCAGAGCACCCTGCCCCAAGGGGCCGACTACACCTTCTGGGGACGCGGCGTGAGCCAGGGCCACTCCGATGCCATACGCCGCATCAGCGGCGTGGCCGATGCCAAACAGTACACCATCCCCATCGATGAGGCCCTAGCCCAGGTGCGATCGGGGGCGCAGCCCACGCTGAGCACCGCCCAGAAGCACACCCGCGAATGCTATGTGGTGCCCGAGCCTGGAGCCGACCTCAGTCGCATCGAACAGGAAATCAAGCAGATGCCCAACTACTTTGCCGACTACCACACCACCGTACACTTTGTGAGCGCCGAGGAGCTGCAAGCCCACCACAGCGGCATGCCCCACGGTGGCATGGTGCTGCGCACGGGCACCACCAGCCCCGGCACCAAGCAGCGCATGGAGTTCGGCCTACAGCTCGACAGCAACCCCGAGTTCACCGCCAGCGTGCTGGTGGCCTACGCCCGCGCCGTGGCCCGCATGGCCCAAGAGGGACAAACGGGCGCCCGCACCGTGTTCGACATCGCACCGAGCCTCCTAGCACCGCTATCGGCCCAGGAGCTACGCCAGCACCTGCTGTAGAAAAAATAGGCCGCAGCACGGCACCTCATGCCCAAAATTCCTATATTTGCATCCTGTCGCCCATCGCGAGTACCACTTACAAACACCTGAATATCAACACAAAACGCACACAATGAGAAAACTGACGCTCATCGCCAGCCTGGCCGTTGCCGCAGCCTCCATGGCCTGTAGCACCTCGCCCAGCGGGCAGAACAACGCCAACGCCAGCAGCTCCGCCGCCGAAAACGTGGCTACCCCCAGCGCGGCCATGCCCGTGGCCTGGGTGAATATGGACACCATACTGCCCAACTACAACATGTACATCGACTACCAAGCCGAAGTGGAGCAGCAGGGCAAGACCCTCGAGGCAGAGCTCACCGCTAAGGGCCGCCGCTTCGAGAACGAGGTGAAGGATTTTCAGGACAAAGTGCAGAAGGGCCTAATGACCCGCTCGGAGGCACAACAGCGCGAGACTGAGCTGGGCAACAAGCAGCAGGCCCTGCTACAGGCCCAAAACGAGGCCCGCCTGCGCCTAGCCGAGGAGGAACAGGTGAAGCTGCGCAAAATTCACAACAGCATAGCCGAGTACCTCAACAAGTACAACGCCGACAAGGGCTACCTCTTCATCATGAGCTACTCATTTGGCGGGCCGCTGCTCCACGGCCATCCGTCCATCAACATCACCACGGAGGTGCTGGCTGGCCTCAACGCCGAGTACGCCGCCAGCAAGAAGTAGGGCTCCCGCTGGATGTTCCCCATATTCGAACAAACATCGCCGGGGCGTAAGCTCCTGCTGCTGGTGCTGGCCATACTGGCAGGCCAGCTAGTGGGCAGCATAATAGCTGCCATCCCAGCCATCATCATCGGCCCTTCCAACCCCTGGACGCTACGCATCGCCGTAGCCATCGGCAGCCTGTGCTCGTTCGTGCTGCCAGGTGCCGTGCTGACCCACCTCTACTCCAGCACCCCCTGGAGCTACCTAGGCCTGCGACGCACGTACAGCCACAACTTTGCCGCAGCAGGGTTCATCATGCTGGGCGTCCTCCCCGGCATCAACCTACTGATGTCGATCAACGACCTGCCGCAGCTGCCCGCTTGGATGATCGAGATGGAGGAGCTGATGGAAAGGCAGCTGGAGCTCATGCTGAGCAGCAACGGCATAGCTGGCTACATTGTCAATGTGCTTGTAATAAGCATAATGGCTGCGTTTGGCGAGGAATTTGTGTTCCGTGGGCTGATGCAGCGCCACCTGACGCGCCTGACGCGCAGCCAAATCGGGGGCATTATCATCACTGCGCTCATATTCAGTGCCATACACTTTCAGTTCAAAGGTTTCCTAGCACGCTTTGCGCTGGGGGCAGTGCTGGGCTTCCTCTATGCAACCACGAACAGCCTTTGGGTGCCCATATTCGCCCACGCGCTCAACAACTTCATGTCGATAAGCGCCTACACGGTGCTGGGCAAGGGGAGCGATATGGACACGTTGGGCTCGCTGGACAACCTGTGGCCGCTGGGAGTGGCCAGCCTGGCTGTGGTGGTGTTCATGCTCTCCAAGCTGCGCTCAGCCCCCGCCCCTGCTGATGATGCGAAGGGGCATGGTGGTTCGGAGGGCGATGGCAGCTCACTGCTCGCCGAATAGCGCTGCCAGGTTGCGCTGCACTAGGGCCATCTCGCGGAGCTCGTTCTTGCGGTAAACGTACACCACGCCGTACTCGGCAGCCAAGCGGCGGCGCTCCTCGTCGGGGCGGTCGGCGAACTTGGCCTCCACCTCGTTCCAGATGCTGAGGATGATGTCATCGGCCCGCCCGCGCAGCGAGTTCAGCTCGTTGAGCTGGCGCTGGGTGTTCTGCTGTAGAATCTTCTGGTGGTTGTAGGCCTCCACGAATTGGTGATAGCGTACTTTCACCACGGCGATGGTGGGGTTGGTGATGGGCGGCTGGCCGCGTTGCAGCCTCGATGTCTCGCCATCGATGATTTTTTTGCCCCAGTCTATGAGCTCCTGCTCGGTGCTGAGCGAGGGCATACGCCGCTCATCCTGCTCGAGGCCGTACACCTCGCGCAGCGAGGGCTGGAACTCGCCCCGGGCTATGGCCATGTTGAGCACCTGTATGAAGTGCGACAGGTAGATGCGCGCCTTCCTGAGGCTCTGCTCGTACTCGCGCCGCCGCTCCACCTGGGAGCGGTAGGCCGACTTGTAGTGCGCCATGGCCTTCTCGAACGAGTTGATGAATAGCTCCACCTTGGCGTAGGTGCTCTGTGAGTAGGCCAGCTGCAACGGGGGGAGCGACTTCCCCTTGCTGTAGGCCGCCTTCAGGGCCCGTATGCGGGCGCTGTCGGTGTTGGGCAATCGACGATATGGCATGGCTGGTTGCGGGGTGTTCGGTTCAGAGTCTCAGCTTGCGAATATACAAATTTATTGGGCCAACATGGTGCTATTCGCAAACAAATCTCAACACCTCTAATGCATAAGGGCTAGTGCCATGCGGCTGATAGCCGATATTTTTGTATCTTTGAACCAACAGCAAAACCCCCATTTGTTCATCAAAAACGGCATAGAGCACATGTTGGTAAAAGCATTCGGCAGCGCGGTGTTTGGCATCAGGGCCATCACCATCACCATTGAGGTGAGCGTAACCAAGGGCATCAACTTCTTTCTGGTGGGCCTGCCCGACAGCGCGGTGAAGGAGAGCCAGCAGCGCATCACCTCGGCGCTGGAGACCAACGGCCTCAGCTTCCCCAAGCGCAAGGTGGTCATCAACATGTCGCCCGCCGACATCCGCAAGGAGGGCGCGGCCTACGACCTGCCGCTGGCCGTGGGCATCATGGCCGCCTCGGAGCAGGTGCCCGCCGAACTGCTGCAGGAGTACCTCATCATGGGCGAGCTCTCGCTCGACGGCACGGTGCTGCCCATCAGGGGGGTGCTGCCCATGGCCATACAGGCCCGCGAGGAGGGCTTCAGGGGCATCATCGTGCCCAAGCAGAACGCCCGCGA
This sequence comes from Bacteroidales bacterium, assembly GCA_017454165.1. Classification (GTDB taxonomy): domain Bacteria; phylum Bacteroidota; class Bacteroidia; order Bacteroidales; family Tenuifilaceae; genus RGIG6076. Next base: position 30,861 of record JAFTDN010000094.1, read on the forward strand.
GGCCGCCGTGGTGAACAATCTGGAGGTTTTCGGCGTGGAGCGGCTGTCCGAGGTGGTGGCGATGCTCAACGGCAGCAGCACCCTGCAGCCCACCGTGGTGAACACCCGCGAGGAGTTTGCCGCCCGCGCCAACGACTACGAGGTCGATTTTGCCGATGTGAAGGGGCAGGAGAACGTCAAACGCGCCCTAGAGGTGGCCGCTGCGGGGGGGCACAACGTGGTGATGGTAGGCCCGCCCGGCGGCGGCAAGACCATGCTGGCCAAGCGCATCCCCACCATCATACCCCCGCTCACCCTGCGCGAGGCGCTGGAGACCACCAAGATACACTCCGTGGCGGGCAAGGTCGACAGGGGCACCTCGCTCATGACTCGCCGCCCCTTCCGCAGCCCGCACCACACCATCAGCCACGTGGCCCTGGTGGGCGGCGGATCGTACCCCCAGCCGGGCGAAATATCGCTGGCCCACAACGGTGTGCTCTTCCTCGACGAGCTGCCCGAGTTCGAGCGCAGCGTGCTCGAGGTGATGCGCCAGCCCCTCGAAGACCGCGTGATCACCATATCGCGGGCCAAATTCTCGGTGGAGTACCCAGCCAGCTTCATGCTGGTGGCCTCCATGAACCCCTGCCCCTGCGGCTACCACAACCACCCCGAGAAGGAGTGCGCATGCTCGCCCGGCGCGGTGCAGCGCTACCTGAACAAAATCTCGGGGCCGCTGCTCGACCGCATCGACCTGCACCTGGAGGTGGTGCCCGTGCCGTTTGACAAGCTGGCCGGCGCACCGCCCGCCGAGCGCAGCGCCGACATCCGCGCCCGCGTGGTGAAGGCCCGGCAGGTACAGGAGGAGCGGTTTGTGCAATGGGCGGGCATACATTGCAATGCCCAGATGACCGCCCCCCACCTGCAGCAGTTCTGCGCCCTCGATGCGCCCAGCACCGCGCTGCTCAAAACCGCCATGCAGCGCTTCGGGCTATCGGCCCGCGCCTACGACCGCATACTGAAGGTATCGCGCACCATAGCCGACCTAGCTGGCTGCGAGCGCATTGAGCAGCAGCACGTGGCCGAGGCCATACAGTACCGTTGCCTCGACCGCGAGAGCTGGGCCACGGGGTAAAACCAATTGCAACGCGATGATGAACACAATATCCTTATTCTCAGGAGCTATGGGCCTTGACCTCGGCCTCGAAAAGGCAGGATTCAAGGTGCGCGTTTGCGTGGAGATGGACAAGCGGGCCGTAGGGACCATCAGGCCAACACGGATATCCCAGTCATTGACAGGGACATAAACACCATAACGACCGATGAAATTCTCGAAACAGCAGGCTTGGCTCGCAACGAGGTGATGCTCGTAGCGGGTGGGCCTCCATGTCAGGCCTTCTCCACCGCAGGAAAGCAAAGAGGGCTAGCTGATTTTAGGGGCAATGTGATACTCCAATACCTACGGGTAATAGCCGATATTCGCCCCCCTTACTTTATCATGGAAAACGTGCGCGGACTGATGTCAGCCATGCTGACACATATACCCCAAGAATATCATGATTATGAACATATTAAATCTATAAAAGGGAGCGTCCTTCAGTTTTTAACAGACGAGTTTAAGAGGCTCGGCTACGAGGTTAGCTATGCGCTGCTCGACTCGGCCAACTATGGAGTACCAGAACATCGAGAAAGACTAGTAATCATTGGCCATATAGGGGGGCGTGTGCCCATACCCAGCCCCACCCACACCCCAAACGGTGCCCATGGCACAGCGCGCTGGCAAACGCTACGCGATGCCATAGGCGACCTGGAGAATCGCGACGATCTCCATTTTATCCCGCTACGCCCCAAATGCCTGCCATACATGCAGATGCTTAAAGAGGGTGAAAACTGGCGCCAACTGCCCCCCGAAATAGCACGCGAGGCGATGGGCAAGGCATACATGCTAACAGGCGGAAAAACAGGCTTCCTGCGAAGATTAAAATTCGATGAGCCCGCACCCACATTGGTAACAAGCCCCACAATGCCCGCCACCCTGCTCTGCCATCCCACAAGGCTACGCCCGCTGTCCACCGAGGAGTACGCCCGAATCCAACAATTTCCAGACACATGGAAGTTTCATGGCCCCATTGAGGCGGTGTACCGGCAGATAGGCAACGCTGTGCCCGTTGGGTTAGGGTACGCCATTGGCCATCAAATCATGGAGCACATAGCGGGGCGCATCGATATGCATGAGGAGGAGCGCAATCGTGCACCCTACTCTCGCTACAGAAACACCACGGACTTCGAGTTCTCTCGCCTATTTGAGAGGAGAAAAAAACAGCACCGCAAAACCCTATCGGCATGAGCGAATTGATTAAAAAGGTGGAGCTGTACGTGCGGCAGAACATCTCGCAGTTCCACGAAGCAAGAATCAACAAGCTGAAGACTTTAAAATTGGAAGATCTCCTGAAAAAGAAGAACCCGTACATGTACAAGGCCAAAAACATCAACGCCGCCGACACGCTGGTGCGCAGCCTAGCCTCGGCATTCATGTCTTCGGCAGAGGAGACCATGTTTGGCGACTGGCTTGAAGGTCTAGCCATCTTCGTGGCCAGTGAGGTGTACGGCGGGAGAAAGAGCGCTGCTGATGGGATTGACCTTGAAATGGATAAAGACGGCTACCACTACGTAATCAGCATAAAATCGGGGCCGCGATGGTCGAATTCCACATCGCTGCGCAAGCAGATGGAGCACTTCCGCAAGGCCATCAAAGTTTACCACACCAGCGGGAATAAAATCCCATGCCTTGCCATTGAGGGCTGTTGCTACGGGCGCGAGCACAGCGAGAACGACACCCGCACCAAAATCTGCGGGCAGGAGTTTTGGCAGTTCATTTCTGGGTCAGATAGGCTTTACATCGACATAATAGAGCCCATGGGCACCGAGGCCAAAGAACGAAACGATGCCTACGTGCGGGAGTACGATGCGATGATTACAAGGTTTATTGTCCAATTCGCATTGAAGTACTGCGATGCAAGCGGAGCGATAATGTGGTTCAAAATATTGGAGCTGAACTCAGGCACAGCCCGAACCGCCCAATAAAATCCACCCTACAGCCCCATTGGCAACCAGCCACGCACACAGATACGCTCCCACAGCTCTACAAGTCGAATCCATGCGAGCGTGAGTCTACCTATCCCCGCCCCTAGTCGAATAGGAAGTCGAGGTCGCTGCTGGGCTGCACCTCCATGCCACCTTGCCAACCTTGAATATGCGGGCGGGCTTTGAGCCTTTCAGGGTCAGCTTCACGTCCTCGAGGGTAATCAGCGAGCCCTCGCGCAGGCCCTCCACGTAGGTATAGGGCTTCACGCAGAACGCAACGGCCTTAGATGTTGGCCTGTGGTAAGGCGATGGCAGTTGGAATTTGAGCATTTGGCGCAAAAACACCTCGTCAATCCGTCGTGATGTGAGCAATTTCTGACCAGCAGATGTTAGCTGCAATCGTGGCTCTAGTACTACAAAACCGAGCGATTTTGGAGCTCTGTTTATCCTATCGCGAGCACTGAACGCAGGGTCGTTTGCTCCGCGCCCGTTGAAAAAATCCTTATCGCGCAGCACTTCCATGAATGCCCGCTGGCTTTCCGAATTCCAAATCTTCCCGTTGAAATGCTCTATGAGCAGGCCTATCTCGGGTATCATCTTTTCGGGTGTCCTCGGTGATGTGGTCAAGAACAGCACCTGACTATCAACCCTTGCCATACCTCTCCGCGCTTAGATTGGGCTCGAATAATCTTAGCTGCGCGGTCTCGGGCAGCTCGTATCGTACTGCTTGAGGGGCAGGCGGCTCTATGTTGTCCCAATTCTTACGGTAGTTCATCACGATTACATGCTGAGCTCCTGCTTTGAATCGATTGCGAATGTTTACAGCATAGCTTTTATCGTACTCGTCCACAATATCATCGCCGTATAGTTCCTCTATGAGCGGAGTGCGCCCAATCACCATCAAGGCTTTGCATGGGAGCTCGTAGAATGCCCGTGCAAGCCGCCGGTGTTCCTCTTCGTTGAAGCCGCCCCTATGCTCTTGGTTGCCATAGTCAGAAAAAGTGCAATCGTAAGGGGGGTCAAGGAAAACGAAGTCATCCTCCTTGCACAGCGCAAAAATTTTGCTGTAGTCATCGTTGCAAACCTCGGCCCGGCGAAGCAGCAAGCTATGCGATAGCGAAACGGCATCGGTATTCAAATGGGGGTAGCGTCCAAACGGGACGTTAAACTCCCCATTGGCATTATAGCGGATCATGCCTGAATAGGCGGTCTTGTTGATGTAGTAGTATAGTGCTGCCTCGGAGTAGCGCTGCGCCTCCGTCCCGTTGAACTGCGCACGCAGATGGTAGTACATCTCTTCGTTACGGTCGGGCACCCTTTCGTTGGGGTTCTCGGCCTTGAGCGCATCGAACTCCGCTCGGTGCTGCCTGTACAGCTGCTCTAATTCATCGAGCTCCTCCCGGAGCTTGGGGAAGCAATCCCGAACGCCGATGTAAAATTTGATTAGCCTCCCGTTGATGTCATTGACTATCGCCTCACGTGGTTCGAGATGGAAGAACAGCGCACCTCCACCAAGAAATGGCTCCACATACCGCCCAGTAAAACGGGGGATATGCCACATGATGTTGGGGATTTCTTTCGACTTTCCACCCCTATACTTAATCATTGGCTTCATATGTAAGCTGCTTGGCAAGGGTACACGTCTAGACGCTTTTTGATGGTACACACATAGCCAGGCCCCTCCGCACAGAGTGCCCCGCTATCCCCGCCCCTAGTCGAACAGGAAGTCGAGGTCGCTGCCGGGCTGCACCTCCATGGGCACCTTGCCAGCCTTGAATATACGGGCGGGCTTTGAGCCTTTCAGGGTCAGCTTCACGTCCTCGAGGGTGATCAGCGAGCCCTCGCGCAGGCCCACCACGTAGGTGTGGGGCTCCTCGGCGATGTACTCCATGATGCGCTGCTCGCGGGTTTCGCCCGCATGGCCATCGGGGTTGGCATCAAGGTAGTGGGGGTTGATCTGAAAGCGCACCAGGTTGAAGGCCGTGAAGTTGATGGGCTCGGTTATGGGCATGTCGTTGGTGGTGCATATGGTGGGGCAGGCCACGTTGGCCCCCGCGCTCCAGCCGCAGTAGGGGGTTCCGCTCAGCACCTTGCGGCGCACGACCTCAATCAGGTCGTGCTGCTGTATGGTCTTGAGCAGCTTGAAGGTGTTGCCGCCGCCCACCACTATGGCCTCAGCCTCCTGGAGGGCCTTCTGGGGGTTCTTGTAGTGGTGAACCGACTCCACCTCAACGCCCATTTCGGCAAATCGGCCCTGCACCTTGGATTCGTACTCATCGTAGGAGAAGGTAACGGCGGCCCACGGGATGAAGGTCACCCGCTTTACCCCCTCAAAGAAGCGCCGCAGCTCCTCCTTGGGATGTTCAAGGAACTTTTCCCCCGCATTGGTGGAATTGCTAATTAGCAGAAGCTTAACCATATCTATATCGTAATTTGGTGATTAGAGTCCGTACTAGGGCTACCCACCCGCAGGGCGCAGATGAGCGATGTTCTATCCATCTCGACTATGCTAAGAGAGTTGGCGGCAATGTCGCGCTGCTGCCCGAATGGGTATTGCACCAGGGTGTTGATGAGCTGCATGAAGTCGGCGGGCGGGCCAACCTCCGCCGTGGCTTGCACATACAGCAAGTCCCCTGGGCACAGCACCTGCCAATGCCCATCGGGCAAGGGGCTGAGCTGGCCGTTGGAGCACACGGAGGCCATCCCCAACGTGGGGCATAGCACGCTGTAGCCGCGCACGGCGATGGGCCAAATGCTATAGTCGGTGGCCAAGGAGAGATGGGCGGTGAGGGACGAGCTGGCCAAATGGCGGTGCAGCCTCAGGTCGATGTGCTCCATGTCGGGCTCGGCGGGCAGCTGGGCCAGGAATTGGCTCACGGCCAAGTCCACCAGCTCGGGCTGGGCCTGGGCGCTGCGCTGCAGCACGATGTAGGCCAGCAGCGTGTGGCCCTGGAGGGATTGGCAGCGCAGGTGCAGCTGGGGGAGGAGGGGGCCCTGCTGCGGGGCCACGCTCCACTCCTCCACAAATGGCGATAGCGGTGGGGACGTGAGCTGCTGGGCCGAGGTGTTTAGCAGCCGGGCAGCCCCATCGAGCAGGGCCTGGTTGAGCCCGTTCAGGCGGGCCATGTGGTTGCGTCGGAGCTTGTGGTTGCGCTGCATGGCGGCCAGCAGCCCCAGTAGGGCCAGCAGGGCCACCGACACCGCCACCACCAGCCATCGGTTCAGGGCCAGCATACGCGATGTGGCCTCCTCGGTGCGTTTGCGCTTCTCGGCCTCATGCTCGGCCTTGATCCGCTCGATGTTCTGTAGGGTCTCGGTGCTCACAATCGAGTCGTTCAGCACCCTGTACTCCTTCAGAAAGCTGTAGGCCAATTGGAAGCTACGCCCCATCTCGTGGGCCTCGGCCAGCAGCAGGTATATATCGCGCAGCTGCTCTATGCGCCCCAGCGGCTGCACCATGTCCCGGGCCATGTTGAGCTCCTCTATGGCCCTATCCAGCTGGTGCTGCTTCAGGAGCACCATGGCCAGGTTCTGCTTCGATAAGGCCAGGCGCGAGGTGCTCTGCAGCTCCTCGAATATGGCGATGGCCTCTTGGTGGTGCTTGAGGGCCTCATCGTAGCGGGCTATCTCGTAGAAGAGCGACCCTAGGTTGTCGAGGATTACCGCCTGCCCTAGGCGGAAGCCCAACGAATCGTAAATGCCGAGCGCCACGAAGTAGTAGTCGATGGCCTTGTCGAATTCGCCCAGCTCGAGGTACGCGCTGGCTATATTGTTGGCCGCTCCGGCCATGGCCTGCGGCTTGTTGAGCTGCTGGTTTACCTCGTAGTAGTGGGTGAAGTGCTCTATGGCGCTGGCGTAGTTGCGCATGAAGTACTGCACCTGGCCCAGATTGTTGGTGACCCTAGCTATGCCAAGCACATCGTGGGTCTTCTCGTACAAGCTCATGGCGCGCATCAGGTAGTGCGTGGCCACATCGTACTTGCCCTTGTTCTTGTACGCCACGCCAATATCGTTCGATATGCCAGCGGACTCGCCGTCATCGCCCAGCGCATCGTATATGACCAGCGCGTTGTTCAGGTTGCTCAGCGCCAGATCCACCTCGCCCTGCAGGGTGTACACATAGCTAATCATGTGGTAGCTCTTGGCAATATGCGCCTTGTAGCGGGAGTGCTCTACCACATCGAGCGACTGCTTGAAGTAGTCGAGGGCCCTGACGTAGTTGCTGTCCCTATAGGACTTACCAATATCGATGAGCAGCCTATGCTTGGCCGTGTCGGAATGGGCCAACGCCAGCACCTGCACTAGGCTATCGATGTGGCCGCCCATGGCCGCAAGGGCATGGGCGAGCATCAGCGTGAGCGTCAGCAGACAGCGGGCGGTATGGCAGAGCGGGGTCAAAACCGTGCGGGAAGCATACAGGATAGCCACAAAGGTAACAAAATATTTTCACCAAGCACCATGCCCCACAGCGCACCCAAAAAGAGGGCAGCGCATCGAACCAACAGGGCGCTGGAGGCGTATAAGCCTAGGGCCGCAGCCCCATTGTATCCAACTTTTTGGTAAATTTATCCCCCAAAACTTCGCAACGAGCAATCCACACATACCCCATATGAGGCTCAAACTGAATATATTCCAAAAGATACTGCTGTACATCCTGCTCCCCTCCGTGGTGCTATTGGTGCTGATTACATTCTACGTGAGCCGCTCTGGGGCCCACAACATGCAGGCCACCAACATCAGGCTCGTAGACACCCACGCCCAGCTCTACGCCCAAGAGGTGGAGCAGTGGATAGACGACATATTCACCACCACCCGCACCACAGCGGCCTCGTGCCGCGAGTACAAGCATGTGCCCTATGAGCAATGGCGCACTCTGTTCCGCGACATGTACGTGCAGGTGCTGCGCACATCGCCCAAGGTGGATGCCATGTGGGACAGCTGGATGAGCAACCGGGTGGATCCCTCGTGGGACGGCCCTGCCACAGCCCGCTACTTCTCTGGGGTCATGCGGCAGGACAACGGGCGCATCAACAAAAATGAGGGCACATACGGGCTACAAGGCGAGAGCGAGCAGTTCCGTGAGGTGCGTTCACATGAGCGCGAATTCATGATGGAGCCCTACCTCAGCGAGGCGTACAACGAGCTGATGTCCACCG
>JAFTDN010000095.1 GCA_017454165.1 Bacteroidales bacterium
CGCGCCGAATAGCATCAGGCCATGGAATAGGCTGCTGAGCAGGTAGTGCGCCGATATTTCGAGCCTCTGCCCAAAGGGGTTGGTTAGCTGCGAAGGCTGTTGCATGGTGTTGTAGCCGCTTGCCCATGGGGTTTGCAGAAAATCCGACAAACCATTGGGCGACATGTTGTGCTTGGCTGTGAGGCTCAGCGAGTGGTTTTTGCTGAAACGCAAACTAAAGTTCAGGTGCGGCTCAATGCAAATCATGCTGGTGTCAATCTGTGTGTAGGGTGTGCGGGCTTTGTGAGCCGAGACGTGCGCGCCGCAATTGAATCGGAACATGCCTTTGTTGCGCATTAGCCCCAAATAGCCCTGTAGGGCCGAGCGCGTAAGTTTTTCGCGGGCGGTGTCGGTAAGGCTGGGCGTTGCTATATCGTAGTGCTCAATACCGTAGCGGGCTTGCAGGTCGGCCTTGGCGTTTATGCCCGCCACAATGGGGTAAATCATGCCCAAATGTCCCTGCGCCTCGCTGCTGCGTTCGGCACGGTTGAGGTCGTATAGGGCAGTATATTCACCGCTGCCAGCGGCGAAGGGCATGGGGAGTAGGGGCGTGTTTGTGCCCAGGTTTTCGTGGGTTGCGCCCTGCGTAAACTTGGCAATGCCGCCCAAAGAGAGCAGCCCTTCGCCCACCTGTAGGCCAAGGTCGAGCGTTTGGTGGGCATCGAGGCCGGTGTTGTTGGTGCGGTCGAACGAGTGCATTCGCTCGTTGCCGTAAACATCGGTAAATGTGGCGTTGTAGGCCGAATTGCTAATGTCGAGCATGGTGTTGGCCTTGAGTGAGAAACGCTCCGATGGCCGCCAGCGCTGGTCGAGGTGCTGGCTGTATAGCACGCCGCTTTTTTGCTTTTCTGTTCGACTGGTGTTGGTGAATGTGCTGTCGGGCAGCGTGTAGCGCTGCAGCTGCTCCTCGCCGCCATGCGCTTTCGACCCATGAGCAATGATGTTGTAGCGCAGCTTATATTTATCTGTAGGCTCCCATGTGGCGTTCAGGTTGAGCATCTGCGCACGGCGGGCATACTCGTTGCTGGGCGGAAATAGCATTTGGTGCATGGCACTCGAGAACTCCATGAACCCGCCGCCCGACGAGCCGCTCACCAAATTGGAGTAGCCCACTACATTGGCTATGTAGTCCTGCATCGACAGCGTGGTTTCGCCCGTGTTGTTGGCGTTGCCCAAAATGCTAACCGTAAATTTGGGCATAAATGCAAACACTGTAGCCTTGGCCAAATAGCGATTGTTGATGCCACCGCCAGCCTCTATATTGCCGTTGAATGCGGCTTTGCGTCCCGATTTTATATTTAGCGCAAGTGTTTCTTTGTTCTTAAATTTATCTGTTACATCGCCTTCGTTGTAGTCGGTGAGCAGTTCGATTGAATTTGCAAAATCTGCCGAAAGCGTATTGATTGCTGCACCCGACGATGCTTTTGATAGCACATCGCGGCCGTCAATTAGCATTTTATCTATCTTTTGGCCTTGGTACGACACGCGTCCGCCGCCATCGACCTCCATGCCGGGCATTTTGCTAATCAGTTCGCCCAAGTTTTGCTCGGTGCCAGAGGCGTAGTTTTGGGCGTTAAACACTAGCGTATCGCCGCGTTGCACCACATCGCGCCCACGCGCCTTGACGGCCACCTCCTCAATGCCTATGGTGCTGGTGGTGAGTGCGATGCTGAGCGGGCTTTGCACCGTGGCCATATCCACGCGCTGGGTGTGCTGCTCGTAGCCCACCGAGCGCACTATGAGCCAACGTTGGCGTGGGTTGGTTGGCACATCGCGTAGCGTGAATTGCCCGTTGGCATTTGTGGTGGTAAATTTCATGCCCTGCCGCCCCAGGCTGTCGGTCGAAAGCACCACGGTGGCGAAGGGTACAGGCTCGCTGTTGGCCTCGCTGCTTACCCGCCCCGTAAGGCTGATGTTTTGAGCAGAGGGATAAAACGGTGCAGCCATGCAGGCGGAAAAGCACAGCATGGCTATGATTTGGGAGAATCTCATTGTGGTGTTAGGTGTGTTATTCCTTTTTACATTGTTATTACTTTAACTTGAGGCTTACCTTTTTCTGAACCATCAGAATCTACGCCTAATTCTTTAAGTTTTTTCTTTTGAATTTTTGAATACTCTTTGCGAGTGATTGCCTTGTTTTTATCTAAATTTAGAACAATATCAATGGTGGTATTATGTGTATTTATGCTTGTAGCGGTATAGGAGTCAGTAGGTGTTTGTAGTTCTAAAATAAGTCCTGGAAGTCCAAATGTGCCGCTAGGACCAAAAGGTATGGGGATTTCAGCGCAGAACCAAGCTGCGGTGTCGCCGTATGTAGCCTTATAGCATTGGTAGCCCAATATTTCTTTCGTTTCATCGGTTATATTCCACTCCAACAGTTTTAATGTTTCTGTAACTAAAAATGGCTTGTCAATAATATTTTTTATGGAGTATTTTTCATTAGTGTTCATGTCCATATATACGCTACCGCTGCCGTCTATTTTGTATTTATCATTTGTAAATTCATTTGTAGAAAATCCACATATTCCATTGTTTGTTACCAAATTGAAAATTGTTTGTTGCTTTTTTATCTCCTCTATAATATAATCTCGCATAGATATATCTGTCATCTGTTTCACGTTTTCTGGAATTGCAATAGTCTGTTTGTATTGTGCATGTAATACTTGAGCATTTAGGCTTGTGGTGTAACAAATGCTAATTGAAGCAAGCAACAGAAGAACAATTAGTTTCTTCATAGGTTTATAGGTTTAAGTTTGACATTAAAAGGGATTGTTCTAATCCCAGTTGCAAAAATAGTGTGTTTGTTTGTAACCACCAATTCTTTGATAAAAAAATTCCATCTTTTGTCTTCAATACAAATGTAAACTATTGTGTTTGAGTATGTTTAAAACAAACGCGCAGCGTGATTGCTCCACGTCTGCGCATTTATATTTGAAATTCAGGGTTTTAACTATTTGGCAACCTGCCCCAATGCTGCCTTCACGAAGCTTACGAATAGCGGGTGGGGGGTTCAGCACGGTGCTTTTGTATTCGGGGTGGAACTGTACGCCCATAAACCATGTGTGTTTGGGGATTTCTACCACCTCCACCAATTTGGTGTCGGGGTTGATGCCCGTAGCGGTCACGCCGGCCTGCTCGAGCCGCTCACTTTATGCCATCGAGCCGCAGCTCGAAGCGCAGCGGCTGGTAGGGCGCTACGGGCGGCTGTTGCGCACCGCTCTTGCCGTAAGCCAGCGGCGAGGGGGCCACCAATACGGCTGTTTGGCCTGGGTGCATTTGGCGCAGGCAGAGCGCAACTGCGATGGGGAGCTGCTGCATGGGGAGCTGCTCCGTTTGGTCGGTCTCGTACAGCGGTGTGCCATCGGGGAGCAGGCAGCGGTACCAAGCCAGCACCGTGTCGGTGGGCTGGGGGAGGGCTTCGGTGGTGGCCGTGCCGCCAATGCTCAGGAACATGCCGCTGGTGTCGGGGCTGAGCCCCTGTAGGTCGATGCTGGCCCATTGCCTGCGCTCGGCGGCGATGCCAGGGCCGTTGAGGCCCACGATTTGCACGGTGTACATCAACGTGCTCCACGGGGGCACCAGCCCGCGCCATTCGCCGCCAAATCCCTGGCTGGGGTTGCAGTATATTTGGGCCGTCTGGCCCAATCGGCAGAGCAGCAGCCCATTGCCTAGTCCCGCCGTTAGCTCGGTTTGGCCCGCCACCACGCGTAGTGGCTGAGCGGTGCTGCGCTGTAGGCCCGCCTCAGCGGCCACGGCCTCCACATTGGTGTCGGACACCAGCCCTGAGCCTAGCACCTGTGCCACGTACCATAGCAGCACGGTGTCGCCCTCGTTCACCTCGTAGCCCCACGAGGGGGCGGTGACCACGTGGTACACGCCATGTGCCTTGGTGTGGGGCGTTTGCCCCAGCCGCTGTTCGATTTGGGTGTCAGCGGCCTCGGCCTTGGTGAGCTCGGTCGATTTGCCGCAGGCCGCTGCGGAGAGCAGCGCCACGATTCCTATTATGCGTGTGCCTTGCCTTGTCAATTTGCTGGGGTTTGTTTTTTTATTGACGTTATTGTTTGTTGCTGAGTTTAGGGCCAGGTTGCACCTCCACCACCTCCACCTCGAATAGCACCGAGGTGAATGCGGGGATGAGGCCATCGGAGTTGCCCTCCTGCCCGAAGGCCAGCTCCGAGGGGATGATGAGCAGCGAGCGTTCGCCCTGCCCCATGGTGGCCAGCGCCTCCTCTATCCCTGGTATTACCTGCCATTTTTCGCCGTAAACGAATGAGAACGGCTCGTGGCGCTTGCGGGTGGAGTCGAATATTTTGCCATTCAGAAAACGACCCTCGAAGTGCACCGTGATGGTATCGCCCTCGGATATGCGCGGCTGGGCATTGGTTTCCTGCGGAATGATATAAAGTCCCGATGCGGTGGGTTGCACCGCGATTTGTTCGCCATCGATGTACTGCCGGATGAGCACCCGCTCGTATTCGCCGAAGTCCTCAATCCACGACATGAATGCTTCTTTCTCTTGGGCGAATTCGGCCTCGCTCAGTATTTCTAGCATACGCACGTCCACCCTGATGTAATCATCGGGACCTAGGAATTTTGGCATCGATGTTTCGAGCGTCTGTTCGAAGAACGGCTGGGCGGCGATGTAGAACGTGGCGCTGTCGCCCTGGGTGAGCATCAGGAAGCACTCGTCGATGGCCCCTTTGTAGGGGGGCTGATGCACTTGGAGCTGCCGTGTGCCGCTGAAGAAGAGCGAGTCGGTGGCGGTGCGGTAGGCTATGTGGGCCGTGATGTAGCATCCAGGCTGGCCCTTGCTGCTGCCCTCGCCTAGGGCCACCAGCTTGTAGTGTATGCCCGTGGGGCTGACCGAGCATCCGGGGAATAGCTTCGAGGCGTTGTTGCAGGCGCTCAGGGCGAGTAGGGCTATGAGCGCGATGGCTATTTGGGTGTGGCGCATGGCGTGGGCTGTTGTTTTGGGGTTCGATGGCGTAAAGATAGCTATTTTTTTTGGCTGGGCTGCTTGTTGCTGAGCGCCAGCTGTTCGAGTGCTGCTATGAGGACCACGCCGAGCAGCATCAGCGCGATGGCCCAGCCCGTTTGAGCGGGCAGCTGGGTGTGCAGCTCGTAGGTGCTGGGCAGCACGTTGGCCTCGATTAGCGGCGTGACCGTGCCGTCGGTGCTGGTGAGCGTTTGCTGTGCTATTTTCCACGGCCACACCTTGTTGAGCGAGCCCAGCATGAAGCCCGTGAGCAGCGCCACCGTGGAGCTGCGGTGGTGGCTGAGCAGCCACGATAGGGCGTGAGAGAAGGCCACCAGCCCCAGCGTCGCGCCCGTTGCGAATACGGCCAGCGTGGTGAGCTGTAGCTCGGCTATGGCGGTCATCATGTGGTGGTACTTGCCCAGCAGCAGCAGGATGAAGCTGCCCGATATACCGGGCAAAATCATGGCCACGATGGCGATGGCCCCGGAGATGAAAATGAACCACAGCTCATTGGGCGTTTGGGCGGGGGTGGTGGACGTGATGATGTAGCCCAGCCCCGCGCCCAGTGTGCAGCTCAGGGCGGACAGCCAGCCCCAGCGGGGGATGCCCTTGGCCACGTACCAGGCCGAGGCCAGTATTAGACCGAAAAAGAAGGCCCAGATGAGCACGGGGTGGTGCGCCAGCAGGTGCTGCATGAGCTTGGCCAGCGACAGGAAGCTGATGCCCACGCCCAGCACCACGCATAGCAGGAAGCGCAGGTTGATGGCCTCGGCGAATAGCCGCATCCCGCCGGGGCGGAATAGCAGTCCCAGATTGCGCGGGCTGATGGACTTGATGGAGCTCAGTAGCTCTTCGTAAATTCCTGTTATAAAGGCAATTGTGCCGCCAGATACGCCAGGTACCACATCGGCAGCACCCATGCCCATGCCCTTGAGCACCAGCATCATGTAGTCCTTTAGGCTCCTCATGTTGGGCTACTGCTTTAGGTGGTCTGGGAGATGCATGAAGAAGGTGTCGCCGCGCAGGCCAAGGCGTAGCGTCTCCAGCGGTACCACCTCGTTGGTGGCGATGTTGCCTAGGTTTACCTCGGCTCCCAGCTGCTTTATGAACCATACCTGCTGCGCCTTGAGCGGGGCCTCCCATATCACGTTGGCCATGCCCACCTGCTCGGCGATGTCGGCTATGAGCTTAGTGTTGGCCGAGTGATCTTTGTTATAGATGCCCGTGTTGCCGCTCTCGCGGGCCTCGGCTATCACCTTCCAGGCCCCGTGCTCGAGCTCGGTGCGCATCATGCGCACCCAGTCCGCATCGGGGATTACCACATCGGCTTGCTTCGAGCCCACCTCCGATATGACGGTGTAGCGCTTGGCCAGCTGGGCAATGTGGGCGCACTTCTGCCTGTGGTCCATCCGCATGGAGCCGTCGGAGACCTCCACTAGGTCGAGGCCAAGGCTGTCGACAAAGCGCACGAAGTCATCGAACATGCCGCGCACCACGAATAGCTCGAAGAGCGTTCCGCCCAGGTAGGGGCGGATGCCAGCCTGCTGGTAGAGCTGCACCTTTTCGTGCAGCTTGTTGGTTATGAGCGATGTGCCGAAGCCTAGTTTCACGAAGTCGATGTGTTCTCCGCTGGCCTCCACCATGCTGGCGGCCTCGGTCAGGCTCAGCCCTTTGTCCATCACCATGGTAAGACCATGTTGGCGGGGCTTGCCCGAGCGCTGGGGGATGAACGGTAGCGTGTAGTTCATGTCGGTATTGTGCTTGTGGTTAGATGTTTGCGTATAATTCGGGTGCTGCTATATGGCCCGTAGCTTGGCCACCTCTAGTTCTATCTGCTCCATCAGCTGCGGGCCCACGGGTACCAGCGGCAAGCGCAGCTCGTTCTGGGCTATGCCCAGGCAGGCCATGGCGGCCTTGATGCCGCATGGGTTGCCCTCGGCGAACAGCAGGTCGATGAAGTGCAGCAGCTGTCCGTGCAGCACGGCGGCATCGGGGTATTGGCCCCGTTGGGCGAGGTCGAGGAGCCGGGCGAAGTGTTGCGGGAAGGCGTTGCCGAACACCGATATTATGCCATCGGCCCCGATGGACAGCTGCGGCAGCAGCAGCCCGTCCTCGCCCGATAGCACGAGGAAGCCCTTGGGGCGGTCGCGCAGGATGTAGCCCATCTGGGCCATGTTGCCCGAGGCCTCCTTCACGCCGATGATGTTGGGCTCCTGATGGGCCAGGCGCAGGGTGGTATCGGCGGTCATGTTCACGCCCGTGCGGCCCGGCACGTTGTAGGCTATTATGGGCAGCTTGCTGCTGCGGGCGATGGCGCTGAAGTGCTGC
>JAFTDN010000096.1 GCA_017454165.1 Bacteroidales bacterium
CGCTCGACAAGGGCAACCGCGAGTTGATGAAAGGCATACTGCGCAAAGCTGGCGAATTGGGTATGCTGGGTATATCTATACCCGAGGAGTACGGCGGTTTTGGTCAGGATTTCCGCACCCAAATGCTGGTGGCCGAGAAAACTGGTGCTGGCTACTCGTTCGCAGTGGCCTACCAATGCCATTGCGGCATCGGCACCATGCCAATTATGTACTACGGCAACGAGGACCAACGCCAGCGCTACGTAACCCGTCTGGCCACGGGCGAACTGATTGGTGCCTACTGCCTCACCGAGCCAGGCGCAGGCAGCGATGCCAACTCAGGCAAAACCCGCGCCACGCTTAGCGAAGACGGCAAGCACTATATCCTTAATGGACAAAAAATGTGGATTACCAACGGAGGCTTTGCCGACACGCAGGTGGTGTTCGCAAAAATTGATAACGACCGCATCCTTAGCGCGTTCATCGTGGAGCACGATTGGCCCGGCGTGGTGATTGGCCCCGACGAGCACAAAATGGGTATCAAGGGCTCATCGACCACCCAAATCTACTACAACGACGTGAAAGTGCCCGTGGAGAACATGATTGGTGCACGCGGTGAGGGCTTCCGCATTGCGCTGAGCATCCTACACATGGGTCGTATGAAACTGGGTGCCAACGTGATAGGTGCAGCCAAGCAGGCCATCGCCGATGCCGTGCGCTACGCCAACGAGCGCAAGCAGTTCAACACCACCATTGCCAACTTCGGCGCCATACAGCACAAACTGGCCCAAATGGCCATTAGGGCGTTCGCCCACGAGTCGGCCATCTACCGCGTGAGCTGCGACGTTGATGCCATGCTCGACGACCTGAAAGCCAGCGGTATGGACTATGGCCGTGCGGCCATTGAGGCCATCAGCCACTATGCCGTGGAGGATGCCATTCTGAAGGTGTATGGCTCCGAGATGCTCGACTACATTGTTGACGAGAACGTGCAAATACACGGCGGTATGGGCTTCTCGGCCGAAATTAACGCCGACCGTGGCTATCGCGACTCACGCATCAACCGCATATTCGAGGGTACCAACGAGATCAACCGCCTGCTGGTGGTTGAGAGTGCCACCAAACGCGCCATGAAAGGCGAATACGACCTATTTAGTGAGGCTCAGGCTATGTGCGCCAACCTGTCGGCGGTATGTGATGGTGCAAAGGACAACGAGTCGTATTTCGACGAAAAAATGCGCTACGTGCGTAATTTAAAAAAGGCCGTGAAACTCACTACCTATGCGGTAACCAACGCTTTGGGCAAGAAATACATGTCGGAGCAGGAGCCTGTGAACAACCTGTCGAACATGATTATGGAGCTCTACGAGGCCGAATCGCTGGCTCTGCGCGTGCAGAAACTCGACCAAATGCGCGGCGAGTCGGCCATCCATCGCGCCATGCTCGATGTGTTCCTATGGGATGCTGCCAGCCTCGCGCTAAAGAACGCCAAAGACGCGCTCTACTCGAGCATGCCTGCCGCCGAGGCCGACAATATTTACGCTGCCGTTGATGTACTACTGCGCCAGCGCGGCGTGAATGTGCGCGATGCCCGTCGCTGCATAGCCGCTAAATTACTGGAAGACAACGACTACAAGTTGTAGCCAGCGCTGTCATTCGGGCATAAAATAATGGGGAGAACGATAGGTTCTCCCCATTATTGTTTTAAGAGAGCGGGGTGCCTACTTCTTCATCAGTTCGGCAAAGTGCTTGTAGAACAGCGGTATGGTCTTTATGCCGTTGAGGAACTGCTCCAGCGGGTAGTTCTCGTTGGGCGAATGTATGGCATCGGAGCCCAGGCCAAAGCCCATCAGTATGGACTTGATGCCCAGTACCTGCTCAAAGGTGCTGATTATGGGTATGCTACCGCCGCTGCGGTAGGGCACGGGGGCCACGCCGTACACCTCGGCCATGGCGCGGCTGGCGGCCTGGTAGGCGGGGGTGTTGGTGGGCGACACGTAGGCCTGCCCGCCGTGGTGAGGCGTTACCGTTACGCAGACGCTGGGCGGTGCTATGCGCTCGAAATGCTCCTTAAACAGCTGTGCAATCTTGTGGTGATCCTGATTGGGTACCAGGCGCATCGAAATCTTGGCGTTGGCCTTGGCCGGGAGCACGGTTTTGGAGCCTTCGCCGATGTAGCCGCTCCAGATGCCGTTCACATCGAGGGTTGGGCGTATGCCCACGCGCTCCATGGTGGAGTAGCCGGCCTCGCCCTGCACATCGCCAATTTCGAGGCTCTGCTTGTACTCGTCGAGGTTGAATGGGGCGCGGGCCATGTCGGCGCGCTCCTCGGGGCTTACGGTCTCCACATCGTCGTAGAAGCCGGGGATGGTTACGCGGCCTTGGTCATCGTGGAGCGAGGCTATGAGCTTAGCCAATACGTTGGCGGGGTTGGCCACGGCACCGCCGAATATGCCCGAGTGCAGATCCTTGTTGGGGCCCTGCACCTCCACCTCTACGTAGGCCAGACCACGCAGCCCGGTGGTAATCGAGGGCACATCGCGGGCGATCATCGAGGTGTCGGAGACCAAAATCACATCGGCGCGTAGCATCTCCTTGTTCTCGGCGCACCATTGGCCCAGGCTGCCCGAGCCGATCTCCTCCTCGCCCTCGATCATGAACTTCACGTTGCAGGGCAGGGTGTTGGTGCGCACCATGTACTCGAACGCCTTGGCGTGCATGAACGCCTGCCCCTTGTCGTCATCGGCGCCGCGGCACCATATTTTGCCATCCTTGACTACCGGCTCAAAGGGCTGCGTGTTCCACAGCTCAACGGGATCCACGGGCATCACATCGTAGTGGCCGTAAACCAGCACGGTGGGCAGCTTGGGGTCGATGAGCTTTTCGCCGTACACCACGGGGTTGCCCTTGGTGGGCATCACCTCGGCGCGGTTGGCACCAGCCGATAGCAGGATGCTCCGCCACTGCTCGGCGCAGCGCACCATGTCGGGTTTGTGCTCGGCCTGCGAGCTGATGGAGGGTATGCGGAGCAGCTCGAACAGCTCGTCGAGGAAGCGCTCCTTGTTCTGGTCGATGTAAGCATTTACGCTTTCCATGGGTTGTGTGGATTTATGGGTTTGATTGTGAGTTATTCGCGTTATTTATTGACGCTCATCATCGCTCTGTTGCAGCAGCCTATGTGCCTCGCAGAGCTTTTGGTAGAATTCCGCGCCGTAGGCTCGCTCTATGGCCTGTCTAACCGATTGGTACACGGGTGTTCCGTGCCGTTTGCCCAGCTCACATGCGGGCTGGCATACGCTCCAGCGGTCGTAGTTGAGCGCCTCGAAGCCGCTGTAGCGGCGAGTACGGATGGGGTAGAGGTGGCACGATATGGGCTTGCGGAAGTCCACATCGCCGGCCAGCCATGCGCGTTCGATGCCGCACAGGGCGGTGGGGCCGTCGAACACGGCGTAGGCGCACTCGGCGGTGCCCACCAGCGGGGTGACCAGGTCGCCATCGCGGTCGATGATGGCCGTTCCCTGCTGCTCAACGGCGGCCACGCCCTCGGGGCGCAGGTGGGGGCGCAGGTGGGGCATTATGCGCTGCAGGGTGTCGGCCTCATCGGGCTGCAGCGGTGCGCCCGAGTCGCCGTGTACGCAGCATAGGCCGTGGCATTGCGACAGGTCGCAGCAGAAGTGCTCCGTGAGCAGCTCGGTGCTCACCACCTTGTCGTCAATCTCTATCATCATGGCGTATAGGCATGTTAAATCTTGTCGCACAGCGGTTTGCCTGTCATCTCGGGCGGGATGGGCAGGCCCATCATGGTGAGCACGGTGGGTGCCACATCGGCCAGGATGCCGTTGCGGGCGGCGCGGTATGCGTCCGACACGATGATGCACGGCACGGGGTTGAGCGAGTGGGCGGTGTTGGGCGAGCCGTCGGGGTTCAGGGCGTGGTCGGCATTGCCGTGGTCGGCGATTATAATCACCTGGTAGCCATTCTGTTGTGCAGTGTTAACCACTTGCCCCACGCAGGTGTCCACGGCGCGTATGGCCTGCTCAATGGCGCTGTACACGCCCGTATGGCCCACCATGTCGCCGTTGGCGAAGTTGAGGCACACGAAGTGGTGGTGCTGGCGGCGCAGCTCCTGCATCAGCGCCTCGGCCACCTGCGGTGCGCTCATCTCGGGCTGTAGGTCGTAAGTGGCCACCTTGGGCGAGGGCACGAGCACGCGCTGCTCGCCTGGGAACTCCTGCTCGCGTCCGCCCGAGAAGAAGAACGTGACGTGGGCGTACTTCTCGGTTTCGGCTATGCGCAGCTGGTTCAGGCCGTTGGCGGCCACCACCTCGCCCAGCGTGTTGGGCAGGTTGTCCTTGTCGTAGGCCACGTGGATGTTGCGGAAGCTCTCATCGTAGTTGGTCATGGTAACGTAGTGCAGGTGGGGCACGGTGGCCATGCCGTGCTCGGGCATGTCGCGCTGGCTGAGCACGGTGGTAATCTCGCGCAGGCGGTCGGTGCGGAAGTTGAAGCATATCACCACATCGCCCTCCTTTATAAGCCCTACGGGCTTTCCGTGCTCATCTACGCGCACCATTGGGCGGATGAACTCATCGGTGGTGCCCTCGGCGTAGGCAGCTCGCACGGCCTCCACGGCACTGGTGAACGGGGTGCCTTTGCCGTGCACCATCAGGTTGTAGCCCTCGGCCACGCGCTCCCAGCGCTTGTCGCGGTCCATGGTGTAGTAGCGGCCAATGATGGAGGCCACCACGCCCGCGCTTGTTTGTAGGTGCTGCTCTAGCTGGTTCATGAAGCCCAGCCCGCTCTTGGGGTCGGTGTCGCGGCCATCGGTGAGGGCGTGTATGTACACCCGCTGCAGCCCGTAGTCGCGGCTGATGTCGCACAGGGCGCACAGGTGGCTGCTGAGCGAGTGTACGCCGCCATCGCCCACCAGGCCAATCAGGTGCAGGGCCACGCCCTTGTCGCGGGCGTGGGCCATGGCCTGCGCTATGGCGGGGCGGTGCCGCAGCTGGTCGGCGGCAATGTCGTTGTTGATGCGCACCAGGTCCTGGTACACCACGCGTCCCGCGCCAATGTTGAGGTGTCCCACCTCGGAGTTGCCCATCTGCCCGTCGGGCAGCCCCACGTGCTGGCCGCATGCGAGCAGCTGGGTGTGGGCGTACCGCGATTTTAGCTGGTCGAGGTTGGGCGTGGGGGTGCGGCCTATGGCATCGGCGGCATCGCCCTTGCCAATGCCCCATCCATCCAAAATCATGAGTAAAACCTTGTTGCTCATATGTTTATGTTTGTATTATCTATTTAGACTGATTAAGCCAGATAGCAAAGTTAGGATTTTTTTTCGATAGGCCGATATGCCCGTTTTGCCCCAAATTTGTAGTAGCTTTGCCTGTCATGCGCCGCGCAACCGTCATAGCGACCCTGTTGGTGGTGCTGCTGGCCCCCGATTTGTTGGCCCAGCGGCCCTTGCAGCCCGTTGTGGTGCGCCGTCATGCCGTGGTAATCGATGGCGACACCATCCCCATAGTGCCCGTGGAGCCTGTGGTGGTGCGGGGGCGCCGTCGTTTCAACAGCCAAGCCGCCATGCGCCGTTACTACCGGCTCATCTACAATCTGAAGAAGGCCTACCCATACGCGCAAATAGCTAAGCGCGAGATGCTTGTGCTCAACGATACCCTACAGCACGTGGCCGACAGCCGCGAGCGCAAACGGCTGATCAAGGAGACCGAGAAGCGCCTGTTTAAGCAGTACGAGGGCCAGCTCAAGAACCTCACCATCACGCAGGGCAAGCTAATCATAAAGCTCGTGAAGCGCGAGACGGGCAACACCACCTACAACCTGGTGCGCGAGCTCAAGGGCGGCTTTTCGGCGGGCTTTTGGCAGGGCGTGGCCCGCCTGTTTGGCTCCAGCCTGAAGCTCGACTACGACCCGCACGGCGAGGATGCCCTGATGGAAGAGCTGGTGCAGCTGATAGAGCAGGGGTTGCTGTGACTGGGTGAAGCTCCGGGGGTTATCACCCCCGTTTGTAATCTACCGCCCTTTCAGGGCTTGCTGCGCCGCGTGTGTCCTCCAACCCGCCATGCCGCCCCAGCGGGGCGTTAGACCACAGCCGTGGGTGTCAACCCACGGTCACATGTGTATGTGTCGTCCCACGTTTCGTGTGTATGTGTGCCCCACGGGTACGTATGCATGTTTCCCCCGATAATATACGCGTATGCGTGTTATATGCGCCGTGTGTCCCTCTATCACCCCGTTTGGGCTCTACTGCCCTGGGCCGGTGGTTATCACCCCCGTTTGTAATCTACCGCCCTTTCAGGGCTTGCTGCGCCGCGTGTGTGCTCCAACCCGCCATGCCGCCCCAACGGGGCGTTAGCCCCCAGCCGTGGGTGCCAACCCACGGTCACGTGTGTATGTGTGCCACCCCCGGCCCCGCGTGTATCCCCCCCGGCCCC
>JAFTDN010000097.1 GCA_017454165.1 Bacteroidales bacterium
ATCGCGGGGCAGGAAGCGCACGTAGAGGTGGGTGGGCTGCAACTCGGCCTTGGCCCCGGTGATATTGGTGTAGGCCTGCCGCATGTTGCCCAATGCGTAGGGGTTGGCCAGCTGCGGGCCGAGCCGCATCAGGCCTTCGGGCTGCTCAATGGTCACAATGCGCTGCGGGTCAAATGTTTGAACTGGCATCGGCTCATCAGTGCAGGCGACCATAATGGTTATAACCATCAAAGCAGAAAGATGTAATTTACTGAACTTCATTATATTAACTAGTTAAGTGGTTGATTGTTTCCATGCCACAAAGTTATGGGCTTTTTTTCGGACTATTGACCATACTTTAGTATAGAAATGGCTATACTAAAGTATAATTCGAATGTACTTTGGTCGATTTTTATTATACCTAAGTATAGAGAGTAATGTAAGCTATTGGTTATAAACTTATTGCGAGCGTTATCGAAATACGGAGCGGGCATAAAGCCTGCTTCGTATTGTATGCGCTTATGCCATAGTTATTTAGCTAGGCAGTACAGCTCATCGTCGATGGTGTATATTTGTGTTTCGCCGTCATAAGTGTACCCCCAGTGTGCTATGGGCGAGTAGCGATCTGCGATGCTGTCGGATACATTAGACCACGCAAAGGATATCCGCTTGCCATCGGCGAACACCACAGCGGCGGAGTCAATGTAGCCTAAGAAGAGATAGCTTGGGCCGTCCTTAAAATCATCTTGTGGGCAAGAGGCACCCGACAGGAACTGTGTGGTGCCGCTCGCCTTTGCGGCCACGGCGTGGAGCTTGCCAGTTTTGTCGCCGTAGAAAACTATGAGTGCATCCGTATTGGTGGTGTTGCGTACCACCACTTGCCAGGAGTGCTCTTTCTTGCATTTGTCTGTATATGCATCGCAGGCCGAAAACATCGAAAACATGGCGATGAAAAACATAATCTTTCTCATGGCAAAACTATAGGTTTATGTAGTTGTCGAATAGCTCATCGAGGTATGCCGATGTGGGGTTGGAGTACATCGACTTCAGCCTATCGCGCCACTGCTGCAGGGAGGTGCAGCCCTTTAGGGCCTGCTCTATTTGGTAGAGGCTGTAGCCCGATACCCTATCCATGGGGTAGTTGTTTCCCCACAAAAAGTGCTGGTTGTAGTTGTCTACAAGGTCGATGACCAGTGGAGTATAGATACTTTCTCCATTTTTCTTGTCTTTAATCCATGTAAAGTTACATCCACGATTCCAGTCATCTATAATGTTTGTTGAAGAGCCATATTCGTTGTCCTCAAAAAAGCCACCAACAGCTACAGCCCAAGCTTCTTTTACTATACGATCCGTATTCTTGTACGTTTCCTTGTCCATATCCCAGTGCGATGCATGGGCCAATTCATGGCATACAGTATTTAGCAGCCTATTAGCTTTGCATTCTTCCCCGTGTTCATACCTGTATATCTTAATTTCTGGGAAGGAAGTCCATCTATGGAGCCGGCTGAAGTAGGCTCTGCCCTCCTCGTCCATCACGCCTATCTTCACAGCGCGTTTCCATGTGGTATTCTGCGGCGGAGCCTTTATGCCGAATGGGTTGTGATACCAGTATTTGTTGGCCGCACGGAGTACCTGTGCGTACACCCATGACAGTCCGTTCTTTTCGATAAAGAGGTTCCATTCGGACCTTTTCTTGGGGCCGTTGAACCAGGCTTGCCCCCAGTTGCCCGAGCGGATGTCGAAGTCGGCCCTCTCCCACTTTATGGAGTAGTTCACGTCGAATCGGAACGATGCAGTGCGGACGTAGCCATTTGCATCGGCGAGGCAGGTCTCCACGTGGGTGAGCCAGCGGGCGTGCACACGCGCCTCGGCTACGGGCTCATACTGATTGCGCACATCGTCCCACACCATGATGGTGCCGCTGGGGTTCCATTTGTTGGGGAGCAGCCCCTTTGCTCCATCCTGCAGTAGCTCATCGGCGTGGCCAGTGAGGCGCATGGCCTCGACTTCCAGGCGTTCGAGCAGTCCCGCCTTGCTGCCATCGGCATCGTGTCGGGGATGAACACCTCGTAGAGCAGCTCGTGCACGATGCTCTCTGGGAACGCTTGCCCCACAGGTATCACGGCGTACTGCCAGGTGATGGCCTCGGCGGGCAACGAGGGGTCGTGGTAGTGGTCGCCGGGCTGGGCAATCTCGTAGTGCAGGGGAAAGTCGAACAGGTCTAATCCACTGTATTTCAGCGCATCGTATTCCTCCTCTGCCTTCGGCAGGAATCGCATGTAGCGGTGCGTGGGCTGCAGCTGCTCCTTGGCCCCGGTGATGTTGGCGTAGGCCTGCTGCATAATGTCGATGCGGTAGGGATCCTGCTGCTCTTGCCCAAGCATCATCATGCCATCGTGCTGCTCCGCTGTTTCAATATGTTGAATTTCAAAAGTTTGCGTAGGAAGTGGTCCTTCGGTACAAGCGGCCATAATGGCCAAGGCCAGCAGAGTTGCAAAATGTAATTTATTGTAACTCATTTTGTTAAGTGTTTAGTGATTAAACAATTTTCACGCCGCAAAGTTATGGGCTTTTTTTCGGACTATTGACCATACTTTAGCATAGAAATGACTATACTTTAGTACAATTCGATTGTACTTTAGTCGAATTTTATTAGACAAAGGCACAAAATACACACAAATACATGATTATAAGCAACTTACACACATATATGCAGTATAAACACAACATACTCAATAGCTTATAATGATGCAATCTAGCTCCCCCTTAGATTTGGAGTTTTGGCAGAAAAAGACGAAATATGTGAGCATGCGAACACCACGGCATAAGTGCAATGAAAACCGACAAAGCAACAAACCCCAACATGCCCATAGACATGTATGGTGCCATCGGCCACATTTCCAGCGATAGCGACCAGCAGTTCCTGCGCCAGTACATCGAGGCGTGCGAGCTGATGAGCCGCTGCCTCGCCCAGGGCCTGGTGTACGTTTGAGCTGCCTCATCGAGGGCGATGGCAATCGGGTCATCGCAGCCCGTGGGAGCGGAACGCCATTCCGAACAGAGTAACTACAACCAAAGATTTAGACATCAGCGCATTTGCCCGATGCATTGCCATACGGACGCACGTTGCAAAGGTGGCGCATTTCGCGATGCGGCACAGCACCTCCAATCGGTGATTTGGGGGCCGCAAGAGCACCCATTTGCGGCGAATTTGACACCCCCAACACATCATCCCCAACGACCAACACGCCCTTAGCGCAAAAAAAAGCACCCCGCCCTTACGTTGCGGGATGCCTTTTGAATGGTGTGGAGCCGGAGGGAATCGAACCCTCGTCCAAACAGGGAACCAGCGTGCTTTCTACATGCTTAGACCTCCTTGATTGTCGGGACTGGCCGGGCGGAGGACGGCCAAGACAGCCCTTAGCCTTTGAGAATCTCGCCAGCCCTTAAAGGCCTCGGTGCTGGCCAACCCTGTAAAATCGGAGCCCAAGTGCCTAGGGGAACAGGGTGGGGCCCTAGGCTGGACTTCTCGTCCCCACGCGCCTGGGCGCAGGGATTAAGCTGTTTTGCCTGGCAAAACTAGGCAGCGAGAGCGTAGTTGTAATCGCCGTTTAATTGTTTGTGATTGGGATTAACGAGCCAGCTTCACCACGCTCGGCATGCTTACAGGCCCATTCTGCCTGCTGTCAAAACCACGTCGGCCCCTCTGGGCTGGCGCAATGTCCAACGGTGCAAAGGTAGCGTTTTTTTAACAAACCGTCGGGGACACACGCAAAAAAAAAATGGGGCTAGCGGTGGGCCAGCCCCCGATGATGGCGCGATGCAAAGGTCGCGGGCTATATGTCGCGGTTCATCGACATCAGGAATTCCTCGTTGGTGGCGGTTTTCACCAACCTATCGCGCATGAACTCCATGGCCTCCACCGAGTTCATGTCGGATAGGTAGTTGCGCAGGATCCACACCTTCTGTAGCCGGTCTCGGTCGAACAGCAGGTCATCGCGGCGGGTGCTGCTGGCCATGATGTCCACTGCGGGGAATATGCGCTTGTTGCTGAGCTTGCGGTCGAGCTGTAATTCCATGTTGCCGGTGCCCTTGAACTCTTCGAATATCACGTCGTCCATCTTGCTACCAGTCTCGGTTAGGGCTGTGGCCAGAATGGTGAGCGAGCCGCCGTTCTCGATGTTGCGAGCTGCTCCGAAGAAGCGCTTGGGCTTCTGCAACGCGTTGGCATCGACACCTCCCGAGAGCACCTTGCCCGAAGCGGGCTGCACGGTGTTGAATGCACGGGCTAGACGGGTGATGGAGTCGAGGAGAATGACCACATCGTGGCCACATTCCACCAAGCGCTTAGCCTTCTCGAGCACGATGTTGGCCACCTTCACATGGCGGTCGGCGGGTTCATCGAAGGTGGAGGCGATCACCTCGGCGTTCACGCTGCGGGCCATGTCGGTAACCTCCTCGGGGCGCTCGTCTATGAGCAGCACGATCATGTACACCTCGGGGTGGTTGGCGGCGATGGAGTTGGCTATATCCTTGAGCAATATCGTTTTACCCGTTTTGGGCTGGGCCACAATAAGGCCACGCTGACCCTTGCCTATAGGGGAGAACATGTCGACCACGCGGGCCGACAGCAGGTTCGACTTGGGGCTTATCAGGTTGAACTTTTCATTGGGGAAGAGCGGGGTGAGGTAGTCGAAAGGCACGCGGTCGCGGATGAACTCTGGGCTACGGCCATTTATCCTGAGTACCTTCACCAATGGGTAGTACTTTTCACCCTCGCGCGGTGCGCGCACGGTGCCAGTTACGGTGTCGCCCGTTTTCAGTCCGAAGAGCTTCACCTGGGCCTGCGACACGTACACATCGTCGGGCGAGCTGAGGTAGTTGTAGTCCGATGAGCGCAGGAAGCCGTAGCCATCGGGCATCATCTCGAGCACTCCGCAGGTCGATATCATCCCATCGAAATCGGGGCGCTGCTCGTTGCCGCGCTGCTGGGCTGGGGCGGGGCTACCACCCTTGTGCCCGCTGGCATTGGTATTGCCACTAGGCTGCTGGGGGCGGGGGTCGGCTGGGGCGGTGCCCACCTTTTCCGCTGCTGGGGCGGTGGGCTGAGGTGCTTCAGCTTCCTGCGGGTGCTCCCATTCAAACTCGGGCAGCGGCTGTTTCAGCTTGAAAGGGTTGCTGCTGGGCGGCAGCGGCTTGTGCTCGCGGCGCCCGTTGTTGATGGTGAACTCCATGCGGGCCTCCGGCTTGCCTGGACGCATAAAGCGCTGACGTTTGGCCTTCTCAGACCCTCCGCCATTATTATCGGGCTCGCCGTTGGTAGCCTTGGAGGGCAACGCGGGGGTCGGGGTGGCAGGTTGCTGCGCTTGGGGTTGCGCTTGGGCCTGAGGCTGGGGGGATGGCACGGGGGCTGCGGGCGGCGTAGGTTGTTTTTTCTGTGCGCCCTCGGGTTCGTCTATTGTACGGGGTGCTGGGGCTGGTTTGGCCTCTTTCTCTTTGGGCTTAACCCCGCTTATGGCCTGCTCATCGAGAATGCGGTATATTAGGTCTTGCTTACGCAGAGTCTCTGGGCGCTTGATATTCAGCTGTTTGGCAATCTCTTTAAGCTCGGGCAAGAGCTTTCTGTTTAGCTCAAGAATATCGTACATAAAAATTATGGTGAGTGAAAAAATGTGGATAGAATCAGATGTTCAAGCTTTGCATGGATAGGGGGGGGGAACCGTAGGCACATAGCCATGCGCCTCAATGGGGGCAGAACGCCCCCATCAATCGGGGCACAAAGATAGGGCATTGGTTCGATTTCTCCAAAAATTATCGCAACAATTTTTGTACGAATGCCTCTCTAGATAACCACTAACTACTTATGCTATAGATGATTGTATGGAGTCGGGGTAATCTAATCTCTTATGTAGGTAGCCCGCATGTGGGGTTCGTTCCGTTCGGGCCCCACCACCCCGTACTCCCACTCTATACGCATGGGCGATGTGCGGTAGAGCCGCCCATGTCCGCGCACATTGTAGCCCGTGCCTTCATCGCTCACTATGTGGAACACCGTGTCCATGAGCGTAAGGTGTACGCAGAACTCTGCTCCTAGGTCGAACATGTTGTAGGCCTCGTACATCATGGTGTCCTTCATGCTCAGCTCCACATTCACGTAGTACGACTTGATGTCGCCATTGGAGCGGTGCTCCTCGCAGTACCACGCACCATCGATACTTTCTATGGGGTCGTGGAACTCCTTGCAGGCCTGTAGGAA
Source organism: Bacteroidales bacterium (assembly GCA_017454165.1). Lineage (GTDB taxonomy): Bacteria > Bacteroidota > Bacteroidia > Bacteroidales > Tenuifilaceae > RGIG6076. The sequence continues at coordinate 6,236 of JAFTDN010000097.1, forward strand.
GGGAGCCAATAGGGCGCACAAGAGTATCACAGCGCGGTTCATCCGTTTATCGCGTTGGCTATGGCAGTGTTTACGATGTCATCGGCGGCAAGGTTCGGGAGCGTTACCTGTAGCAGCGGTGTGCGCTCCATCTCGCGCCTAATGGCGAACATGGCACCCTCGTTGCGGGCCCAGCTGCGGCGGGCTATGCCGTTGTTCACATCCCAGAGCAACATGCTGTGCAGGCGGCGGTCGGCATCGTCCGAGCCGTCGAGCACCATGCCGAACCCACCATTGATGACCTCACCCCAGCCCACGCCGCCGCCGTTGTGGATGGAGACCCAAGTGGCCCCGCGGAACGCATCGCCTATGACGTTGTGCACGGCCATGTCGGCGGTGAAGCGCGAGCCGTCGTAGATGTTCGAGGTCTCGCGGTAGGGCGAGTCGGTGCCCGACACGTCGTGGTGGTCGCGTCCGAGCACGACGGGGGCGCTGATGCGGCCCTCGGCGATGGCGCGATTGAACGCCTCGGCAATCTTGATGCGGCCCTCGGAGTCGGCGTAGAGGATGCGGGCCTGCGAGCCCACTACCAGGTTGTTGCGCCCGGCCTCGCGTATCCAGTGGATGTTGTCGCGGAGCTGACCCTGTATCTCGGCGGGAGCCGTGCGGGCGATGTTCTCCAGCACTTCGATGGCTATGGTGTCGGTGGTGGCTAGGTCGGCGGGGTTCGATGATGTGCACACCCAGCGGAATGGGCCGAATCCGTAGTCGACGAACATGGGGCCCATGATGTCCTGCACGGAGGAGGGGTAGATGAAGTCGCCGTTAGGCTTGGTGATTTCGGCCCCAGCGCGGCTGCTTTCGAGCAAAAATGCGTTGCCGTAGTCGAAGAAGTACATACCCCTCGAGGCCATCGCGTTGATGGCCTTTACGTGCCTACGCAGGCTTTCGTACACCTTCTCCTTGAACAGCTCGGGCTGCTCGGCCATCATGCGGTTGCTCTCCTCGAAGCTGAGGCCCACGGGGTAGTAGCCACCAGCGAAGGGGTTGTGGAGCGATGTTTGGTCGCTGCCCAGGTCTACGGCGATGCCGTCGCGTTCGAGCCGCTCCCATAGATCCACGATGTTGCCCTGGTAGGCCAACGATACAGCCTCCTTGGCCTCTGAAGCGCGGCGTATGCGGGGTATCAGCTCATCGAGGCTGGTGTACACCTCATCGACCCATCCCTGCGAGTGGCGGGTGTGCACGGCCTTGGGGTTGATTTCGGCCACCACACCCACCACGCCGGCTATCACGGCGGCCTTGGGCTGGGCACCCGACATGCCGCCCAGACCCGATGACACGAACACCTTGCCGCGCAGGTCGGTCTCACCTGGCTTGAGCTGCTTTCGTCCAGCGTTCATCACGGTGATGGTGGTGCCGTGCACTATGCCCTGCGGGCCGATGTACATGAACGAGCCGGCGGTCATCTGCCCATACTGCGACACGCCTAAGGCGTTGAAGCGCTCCCAGTCGTCGCGGGCCGAGTAGTTGGGGATTACCATGCCGTTAGTGACCACCACCCTAGGGGCATCGGGGTGCGAGGGGAAGAGGCCCATGGGGTGGCCTGAGTAGAGCACGAGCGTTTGCTCATCGGTCATGGTGGCCAAGTATTTCATTGTCAGCAGATATTGTGCCCAGTTCTGGAACACTGCCCCGTTGCCGTCGTAGGTGATGAGCTCGTGCGGATGCTGGGCCACGGCCCTATCGAGGTTGTTGCTCAGCATGAGCATGATGGCGGCGGCCTGCACCGAGCGGTGCGGGAAATCGGCTATCGTGCGAGCATATATTTCATAATCAGGGCGATAGCGATACATATATATGCGTCCGTGCTGCTCGAGTTCCTGTGCGAACTCAGGGGCTAGGGCGGCATGGTGCTTGGGGTCGAAGTAGCGCAGGGCATTGCGTAGGGCGAGGCGCTTCTCATCGGGGGTAAGGATGTGCTTGCGCTTTGGGGCGTGGTTCACGCTGGGCTCCCACGGCTTGGCGGCGGGTATCTCATCGGGTATTCCTTGCAGAATCTGCTGCTGGAATTCTTCTCGGGTCATGGCTATGGGGTTAAAATTTCAGGCCCAAAGATAGCAATTCTTGGTTGCAATACGAAAAGTGACGGATGGTTTTAGCCCCCGGCGGCGATGCGCCGTGGTCTCTTTTTTGTACATTTGCCGCATCGGAGGGGCTCCCCCGCAACATGCATTCCTGCTTCGGACGGGACGTACCAACAACAACACAAACAACTGTAGCAATGGAGGTTATAAACAACGGAGCCGCGCTGCTAGGAAGCGATGGCGGTTACACCAAGATTGAGCGCTGGGACGATGAGCGCACCCAGAGGCTGGCTCATCACTACCAGGAGATTATAAAGCTGCTGGGCGAGGACGTGAACCGCGAGGGGCTGGCGAAGACCCCGCTACGCGTGGCCAAGGCCATGCAGTTCCTGATGCAGGGCTACCAGGCCGATCCTCACGCAATCCTGAACTCGGCCAAGTTCCGCGAGGACTACTCGCAGATGGTAATTGTGAAAGACATCGAGCTGTACTCGATGTGCGAGCACCACATGATACCGTTCTACGGCAAGGCGCACGTGGCCTACATCCCCAATGGGTACATCACCGGGCTGAGCAAGATAGCCCGCGTGGTGGAGGCCTTCGCCCGCCGCCTGCAGGTGCAGGAGCGGCTCACCGTGCAGATCCGCGACTGCATACAGGAGAACCTACAGCCCGAGGGCGTGGCCGTGGTGATAGAGGCGGGGCACATGTGCATGCAGATGCGCGGGGTGCAGAAGCAGAACTCGGTTACCACCACCTCGGCCTTCACCGGTGTGTTCCTCAACGACCCACGCACCCGCGAGGAGTTTATGCACCTGATAGGCGTTAGGCTGCACTAGCATAGCGCGTTGCGCTATATCCTCACGCCCACCACCAGGATGTCATCAATCTGCTCGCCGCCCGGCCCGATCCACTCGTTCAGGGTGTCGTCGAGCACGGTGCGCTGGGCCTCAGAGGGCAGGTCGGCCACCGCGCCAAGCAGGTTCTTAAACCGTGACATCAAGAACTTACGCTGGTTCTGGTTGAACTGGTCGGGGTATCCATCAGAGAATACGTACACCATGTCGCCGCGCTCAACGCTCACCGCCTGCTTGGTGCGCTCGAGCACCACGCGCTGGTGCTGCGCCCTCGCCCCTATGGGCCGTTTGTCGCCCTTGAGCACCAGCAGCTCGCCCCGGCGCACGATTACGGCGGGGTTGAAGGCCCCCGAGAATTCGAGCGTCATGGTGGAGTAGTCCACCGTGCACAGCGCGATGTCCATCCCGTCGAGCACCACCAGCCCGTCGTCGCGGCGGAAGGTCTCGTCCACCCCATCGCTCAGGGTGTTCAGGATGTCCACGGGGTCGGTCTGGTGCAGGTCGTTCACCGCGTAGTTGAGCCAGTTGTTGCCCACCATGCTCACCATGGCACCCGGCACACCGTGGCCCGTACAATCAACGGCTGCGAATAGGTGCTTGCCGCCCACCTGGCTGAACCAGTAGAAGTCGCCGCTCACTATATCCTTGGGCCTGAACAGGATGAAGGAGTCGGGAAATATGCTGTTGATGCGCTCACGCGAGGGGAGCATGGCCGTTTGCAGGCGGCGGGCGTACTGTATGCTGTCGGTGATGTGCTTGCGGTGCTCTTCGAGCATATCGCGCTGCTGCTCGATCTCCTCCTTCTGGGCCACCACCTCATCGGTACGCTCCCTCACCTTGCGGTCCAGGTCGGTGTAGAGCTCTTCGAGCTGGGCTATCATGGAGTTGAAGCGCACCGAGAGGGTGGTGATCTCGTTGTTGCCCACCACCTCGGCCCGCTCGCTGAGATGCCCCTCGGCTATGCGGTTCACGTTGTCGGCCAGCTTTTTAATGGGGTCGGATATTTGGCGCGTCTTGCGCAGCACCACCATGCTGATGAGCGACAGCACGAGCAGGAACACCAGCCCGTAGCCGCCCAGCCTGAGCAGCTGGCCGCGCATCTCGTAGGTGCGGTCCGAGACGATGCGCACCACCGAGCCCTTGTAGAGCTCCGAGGCCCCCAGCTCCATGAAGAAGTACTGGTAGGCCAGGCGGCGGCCATCGACCCGCCGTTCAAATTGCACCGTGTCGCGGTGCATGAAGCGTTCCTTCAGGAATGCCCGCTCATCGGGGCTTATGGGCGTGTCCTTGGTGAGCGAGAAGGGGTCGTCGGCGTTCATGAACAGCTCCGCCGATACGACCGAGGGTTCGCGCAGGCTGATTTCGTTGAGCGTGCTCTTTATCAGGCCGATGATGTCATCGGCGGTAGCCGAGCGCAGGCCCACCTCCACAATGTAGCGACGGTCGAGGGTGGGCTGGTAGGTGTACTTCTTCATGCGGCGGGTGGCGGCCTCCATGGTGAACTTCTCGCTCACGAACTTGCCCTGCCTGAATATGCCGCGCAGCAGCTGCTCGTGCTCCTCGCCGAAGGCGAAGAAGTTCAGGCCCAGGTCGGGCCTGAAGGTGGTGTTCACCACAATGCCGTCGGTGTTGATGATGTAGAGGTCGTAAAGTGATGAGTCGAGGCCCAGGCTGGCCCGTAGGCTGCGCAGGTCGGCCTGCTCTATGCCCTGGGTCGATTTGAAGACGTAGCTCACGATGTACTCGCTCATGTCGCCCACCTTGGTGTTGATGTTCTCCTCCAGCACCGAGAGGGTGATGTCCTGAAAGCGCAGCACTTGCGTTATAGTGTTGGATATCAGAATATTGCTCGTGTTGCTCGATGTCTTCAGCAGGCTGCGCGTGGACAGGTAGTTGATGCCGCCGAGCAGCACCATGGCCACCATGACGGGCAGCATAATATTCACTATCAGCTGGTTGAATACCGTGGTGCGGGGTGGCTTATGCTGGGGCTGATTCATGCGGGGCATGCTTTGCGGGTAGCACCGCAAAGTTAGCGCAAAATATACAACATGCGACTATGCCGTAACAATTTTCCTTCAACTGATAAGGTTAGCATTCATTATATACAAAATGGAAATTCATTGGCATAATATAACTGAACTATAATATCATAATCATTTTCACGACGCATGCGTTTTGCATTTATGCAAAATATTCATTATACATAGATAATACGCTATATATGACAAATTGTATATCATAATTCATCCGCCGAAATTTACGCCAAACTTCATCTTGCATTTATGGATAAAACTCTATATTTACAGCATATGAAGAGATTTTTGCCGATAAAAATAAAATAACCTAGAACCTCACCCCGATTACAGGTGTGAGGGTTATGCCCTCAACCCAACTGGTGTACCACATATGCCCCCGCAGCCCAATAAAGAATCCGCTACGGAAGTGAAACGTGTATTCCAGCTGGCCGCAGATACCGACAACGTTATCAGCCCGATAGAATGGATAATCGTTGATAATTGCAACAGGCATATCCTGCCCCCCCACATCGGCAATGCCAAGGATTTCTTCGTGCGATGGCAACCATGTAACGCCACGCACCCAAGCTACACCCACCCCTGGACTGATGCGATGCCGCCCCAACGCGAACGCCCGCGACAGGCCCAGCTCCACGTTGTAGAACACATCAGACTTACGCTCTCCCTGCCGCGTGTAGCCCAATTCGGAGGGCCAGTAGCGCTCCACATCGAGCTTCATGTTCGATTTGGAGTGGTGCATCTTGATGTACACATCGAGCGATGACGGCATCGTGCACGAGGCCTCGGCCCAAATGGCAATTCCCTTGCCAGGCGCAGGGGGACACCAAAAATGCCCAACCCCTGTGCGCAATGCCCACCTCTTATCGCTTCCCCAAGCGTTATCATCCTGCGCCATCAGGGGTAGCGCATACAGCACAAAAAGCAATATAGCTACAACATGTTTCTCCATCACCTGTTATTTGTTGAAATTGAATTTTAACCCAACACCGAACGATAGCCAAGGGTCGACGTAGTACGTCTCGTTTTTCACCTTCATGCTACTCGATGTCGAAGTGCTGGCATATAAGCGAAGCGAGAGCCGTTCGTACAGATACACATCGGCCATAAGCCCTATCCTCCCTGAGATTCCCATACAATGGGTATGCTCATGCCGAACATTAGCATAGATTCGACCATCGCTCAATTCATCAACATACTCCCATTCAAAAAAAACCAATTTACTAATATTCTGAAATTCCAATCCTACACTCATCGACAAATCAATATACTTAGAACGTAATGGAATGAGCAATCCATTTAGTCCGACAATATAACCAGCCTCAAGCTCCTTAATAGGTCCAAACGCATAGCGATCTAGTTGCTCTTGAAAAAAAGGGTCAGCGTTGTCTTTATAGTTATACCTATTATTATACGAGTAGAAAGATAGCCCACCTCCATACCAATTTCGGGTCACCTCCACGTGTACGCCCAATATATTAGCCATATCAGCAAATTTTTGATCCAACCTACAATTAATCCCATAGGTAGCAACCACATCGTATTTAACACACGTGGAGTCGAACTCTGCCAATGCAACAGATGGCAACAGAAACAGCACTAACAAAAAGGAACACAAATGCTTCATGATATTCAAAAAAATGACCCAGGCGAATAACCGAGGCTATCCGCCTGGGTCAGGTTAAACATCAGTTTTCTAATAGCTTACTATACCCAAACAACACGCATGGTCATCGTCAAATCGCCAAAGCTAACAACGGGCCAAACCTCCCCTGTTTTTGGACTAACGCGGGTATAGCTCGGATTCATGAGCGACCTGATGAAGCTGGTACGGTTCAAAGGATGCTGGCATACCTCAACTCCTGCATAGATAGCCTCAACAACAGCATTCTCATATTTTACCTCCTTCATCCCTATTTGGATATTGACATAGTCCTTATACTTCACGGAGAGGCTGACTGTAAACTTCTCATCTCCCCTCTCTATGTATGAATATAAAACTTGGTCTACATACTTGCAATACCACCTACTGTCCCATGCAACAGGAGCGTCTTTATCGACCCATCCCCCATCACCATGCTGTGTCCACCCATTAGAGGCGGCGCGCGCAACATTCCACGGTATACTAAATGTATTAAATTGCGCGGATGGACTATCTGAATTACCACGTCCAACGCGCAGCACTGTTGAACTCCAAAGCTTGGGCTTCCTTGCCAAATGCACGGCACCAATCTCTATCTTGCAGATTTTGCCAGCCCTATCCTCGGGGAAATCCTCATCGCCAACTATATCACCGCTGGCACTAGGCGTAGGAGTGGGTGCAGGAGGTGTCCAACCTCCACCACCGCCGCCCCAGTCGGGGTCGGGCATCAGCTCCTCCATGCCTGGGTCACGGCCATCGCTGGGCATCAGCCGCAGGGGCTGCGTTACTACCAGTATGGGGTTCTTCTCCACGTACTCCTCATTCACCAGCACAGCATGCTGCACTCCATTAATTGCATCGAAAACGTAGCCTATGTTCTCGTCAACATCGGCGATAGGGTCCCCAACTACGGCAATAGGTGTACCCGGCTCATAGTATTCGAGGGGTACGGGCATGTAGAGGCCACAGCCCTGCTCGATCAGGTAGTCGGCTAAATTATTGCTGCCCTTGGCTCCAGCGTTGAGCGAACGGCCAAGCTCAGTTGCTAAACTGCGGAAACGGCTATCCTTAGCTGGATTACGTAACAATTGAGTGAAACTAATAGCCTCAATCTGCGTCTTTAGGTAGTCGAGCTGCTGCAGCTCGCGCTGCACAGCGGGCTTGTTGAGCGCAGCCACTAAGAGCTGGGCTGCCGCATCGAGGTTCTGCTTCATCAGCTGCTGCTCGGGCGTGAGGACGGGCTGAGTTTGGGCGGTGGGCTGGGCCTCAGCCACGGTCTCGGGCACCTCGGGGGTGCCCAGCTGCTCATCGTCGGCGCAGCCTGCAAGCAGGGCGGCGGCGAGGGCAATCATTGCAAAATGCTTTGTGTATCTCATTGTAAAACAGTAGTTTTATGTTCAAAAAACTTGCTACCCCGTGGGCAGCGGTGCGAGAGGGGGAGCGCCAGCTGCGCGGTATGGGCTGCGGTGTCCCTCTCTGCATACCTATTACATAAGGTGCAGCCCAAACCTCTTGCAGCGCAACGGCAGCAGGCGGAGGGGCGGCCCCCGCGTGCCAAGTTGATGCTGGGGGTGCTGCGCATGGTATTGAGATAA
>JAFTDN010000098.1 GCA_017454165.1 Bacteroidales bacterium
CCAGTTCGCCGTTGCTCTTGGCCAGCACGCCGCGCTCGAGGTAGAGGTTGTCCTCGAACCCCACGCGCACGTTGCCGCCCATGGCTATGGCCGCAGCAGCCATTGGGAAGGCGTGGCGACCAATGCCCGTGGCGGTCCAGGTGGAGCCAGCGGGGATGTTGCGCACCAGCCAGCACAGGTTGTCGACCGTGGCGGGGGTGCAGCCAGGCACGCCCAGCACAAAATTGAACTGCATGGGATGCGCTGGCACCTCGCCCTTGCGGGCCATGGTGAGGATGGTGTCCAAATGCCCCATCTCAAAGCACTCGTATTCGGGCTTTATACCGCGCTCCATCATACGCTTACCAAAGGCACGCATGGTGGGCATGGTGTTGTCGAATATCTCATCGCCGAAGTTGCACGTGCCGCAGTCGAGCGTGGCCATCTCGGGCGCAGGCGTAGTGTCGGTCGATTGCAGGCGTTCCTCTGGCGACATGCCCACGGCACCGCCTGTGGAGGGAATCAGAATCACATCGGGGCACACCTTTAATATGGCCTCGGTGCACTCCTGAAAGCGGTCGCGGCTCTGGGTGGGTCGTCCGTCGTCGTGGCGCACGTGCAGGTGCACGATGGCTGCGCCCGCATCGACAGCCGACTTGGCCTCGCGCACAATCTCCTCAACCGTGTAGGGCACAGCGGGATTCTGCTCCTTGGTTACCTCGGCCCCACAAATGGCTGCCGTTATAATTAGCTTATCCATAGATATTTACACTATTTGCGTTGACATTTTTTGGGGGTTACGCATGTACCCGAAGCGCGGCACACCACTATTGGTTCGGGCAGCACATCGGCGGCTGAATCCGATATGTCGGGGCGCGGCGCAATCACCTTACGCGCCTCGAACTCCATCTTGCGCGAGGTGTTGCCCTCCGACACGATGCGGCCCTCGGCCTCTATAAAATCACCGGCATACACCGGTGCCATGAACTCCACGCTGTCGTAGGCCTTGAACAGGCCCTCATCGCCATCGCGCATGATGAGCAGCTCGGTGGCCACGTCGCCAAACAGGTTGAGCATCCTTGCTCCATCAACCAAATTGCCACCGTAGTGGGCATCGTGTAGGCTCATCCGCACTCTAATCACTGACTTGTACTCCATAGACATGTTACTTTTTCTCGTAGATGAAATCGACAAAAATGTTGGGCGTATGCACGGCCTCGGGCGATATTTGCCCCGTGGGCACCACCTTCTCGGCCTCCACAATCACCAGGTCGGCGGCGGTGGCCATCATGGGGTTGAAGTTCTGCGTGGTGCCCAGGTACACGCAGTTGCCCGACTCATCGACAACGCTGGCTCCAATCAGAGCCACATCGGCACGCACGGGCTTCTCGAGCAGGTAGTCCTTACCGTCGACGTTCACCACCTGCTTGCCCTCGGCCACAATAGTGCCAAGCCCCGTGGGGGTGAGCACTCCGCCCAGGCCAGCACCAGCGGCGCGGATGCACTCGGCCAGCGTACCCTGCGGCACCAGCTCCACCTCCAGCTCGCCCGAGTTCTTCTGGGCGATAGTCTCGGGGTTAGTGCCTATGTGCGTGGCTATCACTTTTTTAACCTGATGGTTGGCCACCAGCTTGCCATGGGCCTGGTCGGGGTAGGCCGTGTCGTTGCTGATGATGGTCAAATCCTTCACACCCTTTGCAACCAGGGCGTCGATGAGCTGATGGGCGCTGCCCACGCCCAGAAACCCGCCCATCATGATGGTCATGCCGTCGTGAATCTTATCGACGGCCTCTTGCAATGCAATTCTCTTTGCCATTTGGTCTATCGCGTTAATATTATGATTACAAACAACTTAACACCCACAAAGTGAACCTCACCCAGCATCGCCCCCCATTGCGCCCCTCGGAGCACGGGTGCAGAACTGTAAGCAAAAACCCCACTCGGGCTATCAAATCATTGGCAAATGTATAAAATAGATGCGTAATTGTCAAACCCTCACGCTCGAATTATTCGCCCAACGCCCAGCTATAGCAACCACGTGCCCATGCGCCCCCCAAAGTAGGAACATAAACACATGGCTATCAACAATATACCTACAAAAAACAGCTAATTTTGGGCACGCATCCCCGCCGGCCATTCCGCCTGAGGAATATTTTTCTCCCCACGCCCGTTTCCACAAAAAATTTGTAACTTTAGGGCGTGGAACATGTTCAATACCCAAGCACCCCATGAAAACCATTCTTATTGTAGACGACATCTTTATGAACAGGCTGTTGCTCAGAGAGATAGCCAAAAAGATGAACCTACAATGCCTAGAGGCCCCAAACGGCAAGGAGGCCATAGAAATCCTGCGCCGCGAGGAGGTCGATGTGGTGCTCATGGACATCGAGATGCCCGTGATGAACGGGCTGGAAACCACCCAATACATCCGCGAACACATGCCCCAGCCCAAACGGGGCGTACCCGTGGTGGCCATCACGGCCCATGCCCCATCGGAGTTCATCGAGAGCTACCACAACATAGGCTTCACCCAGTTCATGTCCAAGCCCTACTCTATCGACAAGATGATGCAGGTGCTCTCGGAAATCGATGGCCGGGCAGGCCTGCAAAGCAACAACCAATAAGATGACTGACCTAGAGCTAGCTCACATCATCCAGAACAACACGCGGGTCATCCTCCCCCAGTTCGGAGCCTTCCTTCAGAAGAAAGACGATGACGGCCAATTCAATAGCAACAACCTTACATTCAGCGTATTCCTCCGTCATAACGACAATTTCCTAGAGACCGAAATCGCACGGGCACATGGATGCAGCATCGAGATGGCCTCCAAGGAGGTAGCCAGCTACATCCAGCGCATGACGCAAAACCTTACCCAAACGGGACGACACCCCATAGAGGGGCTCGGCGTGCTAGTGAAGGAGGGCTCACAGGTGCAGTTCCACCCCCACGGGGGCGAGCCCCCCCTTGAAAACCCATTGCAGCCAGAGCCCGAGAGCAGGCCAGCCCCCCAGCCCTCCCCATCACAGCAAGCCCCCCCCCCCCTCCGCCCTGCCCCACATCCCCAGCAACGAAAAACACAAACACTCACCGCCCCCAGCACATCGTGGGGCAAACGGCTGGTGGCCACGCTCATATTCGTGGCCATATCCGTAGCCATAATCATAGGCATTGCCTACCTCATCCGCTACACGGTGTTCGCCCCGCAAATCGTAATTGACCGCCCTGAACCCACCGCGCAGCCAGCCCCCTCCAGTACCCAGCCCCTGCCCTTGGACAAAAGCAGCAGCGGAGATGCCCTCGACCAAGAATTCGAACACATGGGCACCGACAATGCACCCCCCTCCAGCCCCAAACCCCAAAACACCGAGGAGCGCATCGAACAGAACCTACGGCAATCGCCCACCCCAAAACCACCACCACAGCCCGCCACCCCAACCGACAATGAGGCCAACTTCTACCTCATAGTGGGCAGCTTCAGGGAGCAGCCCAACGCCGACAAACTTGCCGATGAGCTCGCGGGCAAGGGGCTCCCCTCCGTGGTGCTAAAGCGCCCCAACGACACCTACGTTGTGTCGCTGGGCACCTACACCACCCGTGAGCAGGCCAACGAGGCCAAACAGCAGCACGCCAAGGCATTCCCCGCCGCCTGGGTAATGAGCCGCCCGCAATGATTCACAAGTACACCCAATTCCGCAAATGTTACCCTAACGAGCTAGGCGAGGTGTATTTCAAGATAACCCCCCAAGCACAGCGGGTGGCCATCTACATCAACCGCGAGGGCCGAATATCAGTGACCATCCCACACCGATGCCCTTTCCATGATGCCGAGGATTTCCTGCTCAGCAAGCTGCATGTACTGGTGGCCAAGCGCAACGCCATTGAGCAGCAACGGCAAAATAGACTCATCCAATCGCCCATAAACACTAGGCTCCACGAACTGAAGATTGCTCCCGCTCCTGCTCTAGGCATAAGGCGCTCAGAGGGTTTGGTGATAGTGGAACACCCCCCACATTTGCCCCCCACGGCACCCGAGGTGCAGCAGCTCGCCCGCAGCGCCCTCACCGAGATATACCGCGCCGAGGCCAAAGCTATGCTCCCCCTACGTACCAACGCGCTGGCCATGCAGCATGGCTTCCGCTACAACAAGGTAACCATCCGTAACACCCGGACCCGCTGGGGCAGCTGCTCGGCCAGCAACAACATCAGCCTGAGCCTAAACCTAATGCAGCTGCCCGACCACCTAGTGGACTACGTGATACTGCACGAGCTGTGCCACACCGTGGTGAAAAACCATAGCAACGATTTTTGGCAGCTGCTCGACAGCACATGCGGCGGGCGAGCCAAAGCACTGGCCCGCGAGGTCAAGCACCATGCAGCCAACCTGTAGCACAACAAAAATCAGCACTCTGCGTTCCCTCTTTCGGTATAGTTTTTGTTCGAAACACATCCATAGCCACCAACACGACACAACAATGAAGTCCCTCATGCTCATCGCAACCATGGGCTGCACAGCGCTCATCGGCACCAGCACCATGGCGCAGCCGCAGGCCGCCAACGGCCCCATCATCAAGATACAGGCCGACACGGTGAACCTCGGCGAAATATTCATCGACGAGCTGACGGTGAACCACGGCAAGCTACAGATAACGGTGGCCAACAGCGGCAACCAACCGCTCATCATGCAGAAGGTGAGCGGTTGCTGCGGCACCAACATCAAGCAGTGGTCCAAGGCCCCCATCCTACCGGGCAAAGAGGGCAGCATCGATGTGGAGTTCCGCATAGAGCCCAAGCCTCAGGTCATCAGCCGCACGGTCACCGTGGAGAGCAACGCCTCCAACGAACGCAGCAAAAAGATACACATACGCGGCATTGTGGCCGAACGCAAAGCCGCCAATGAGCTAACGCTGTAGCTGCTGGGCAGCTGTATGCAAAATGGCATCCCCCCTTGGGGGATGCCATTTTGCATAGCCACTATGCCAATCTACTGGGCCACCACCAGCCTCAGCGTAGCGGCCGTGCCCTTCGACGCATCATAGATGCGTACCAAATAAATACCTGGACGCAAGTTGCCCACGTATACCCGGCCATCGGTACCCCTTGCTTCGGAACGCCACAGCAAGTTGCCCTGTAGGTCGAACAGCTGTATGAGCCCGCGCTCAAAATTCGACACGATCACGTAGGCATCAGTGCTCGATACGGGGTTGGGGTAGAGCAGGTGAGGGGGCGCAACGACGGAGGGCTCCATCGCCACCGTCTCTACGGCCAGCGGTGTGCCAACATACACGGCGTGGGGCTTTATCACCTTGCGGCAGATGGAATCGCGCCACACGGTGAGGCTAGCGCTCCGGTAGCCCTCGGTGGAGGTGGCGTACCGCACGGTGTGCGGCCCAATCCCCATGGCGATTGAAGGCGTGGCCGTGAGGCCAAAATCCCAGAATAGCGAGTCGGTTGGACCATAGGTGCGGTCGGTGAATGTAGCCGTGGGGTCGTTTATAGGTATCACCCGTCGGCTCACATCAAAATCGGCAATCACCGAGTCCTCCACGTAGCCGGGCGCGGGCTTGTACCATATACCGCCATACTCATATACCCATCCTCCGCTCCACGCAGCACCGTCCTTGGCAACGGCAACGCTCAAGAATGCCGAGTTGCGGTAGTGCGGAGCGTAGTCGTGAAAGGTAATGGCATCGGTGCTAACATCGGCCTGAACGGCATACGATATGCCCATGCGGGAGCTTGAGTATTCGGCACCCACAGATAGCAGCGTGTCGGTGCCTGGGATGTAGTCCATGTCATTCATGTTGAAGTCGCCCTTAGGGGTCATGGCCTTCCAGCTGCTGCCCCCATCAGTGGTGCGATACAGGTAGTACTGATACTCCTTGGTGGGTTTCGCTTTGCGACCGAAGGCCACGCCTTCGTTGGCGTTCTTGAAGCGGGTGGTCAGGGCAAAGTCCACCTGAGCATCAATAGTGTGCTTGGTCCAAGTTTGGCCATAGTCGGTGGTACGGTAAATGTTGCCCCTATTGGTGGTAAACCAACCGATACCGCCCTCTATCACCTCGGCGTACCCCACGGTGCCATACTCATCATTCTGGCCGTTTTTACCCTTGCTGGGGTCGGGGATACTAGCCCGGGGTACACGGACCCACGTGCGTCCGCTGTCGGCCGTGGTGTACACCTCGAAGTAGCCGCTCACAGGGTCGCCCTGAGCAAAACCCTTGCCGTTCTCCCAGAGGCAAACCACATTGGCGAATGACACGCTGTTGGTGTACACTCCTGGTATTTTCTTCCACGTCAGCCCCCCGTCGCTGGTGCTCACCATGCCCGTTTGCGTTTGCAGAGTGCTTTCATCCGCCAGCAGTACTGTAGCAAAGGCCGTGTTGGCATCAATCGCGGCGAGCATGGTGGCCTCATAGTGCCTATATTCATCGCCTCCCACCTGTCCCACCGTCCAGGTTCTGCCCCCATCTATGGTGCGCACAAAGTCGCGATTGGCATCATAGCCTGCACCCATGCCATCGTATGCGATGGCCCAGCACTCCTTGCCATTGAGCGGCACAAACTGCCTTATCCCCCTGTATTGGGCCAAATTCGATGGTTGTATCACCCACTGCTCCGATGCTGGCGTGGCCGCCCCGCTCTTCTGCGGGGCTATGCCTATAATCATGTCCACCTTTTCGGAGAAGTCGGCTACAGGCGAGGTGGAGAGGGGGCTTGTGGGGGCCAATGCCGCTATGCTGTAGTAGCCATCGTAATTGCCGTCCCAGCCCCAGTTGATGTGCACCTTTTGGGATTCGTCGTCGTAGCCATCGCACACGAATGCATGGCCGCCATCGGCCTCGCTGCTGCCCGAGATTAATATGGGCCTTTTGGCATCAATCTCAGCCTTTATCACGGCGTAGGTCTCACGCTGGGCTCCATCGACATGGAGCTTGCCCGTAATGGTGTCCACATCGCATAGCCGGATGCTATTGGGGTCGTAGCCAAAATAGGTTATCAGGGCCGCCAAGGCATCGCGCTCATAGGCCCCCGAACCATCGATTCCGTAGCCCATGCTCACCGATACGCCTGCGTGTCGGCAGAGCGTGGCCACGGCATCAATCTGGGCATCGGTGCTCGAGCTGGTGAGCCTATTGGGCATGTTGGCCCAATCGTATGGGGCCGCCCCGAAGTCGGCCATTTGTAGTCCGAATTGCTTGTGCTCATACTTGTACCAACCGCGCCCCTTTTGGGGCCATTTGTGATAGTACATAATCTGCGACATGGCTGTGGCCACGCAGCCCACATAGGCCTTTACTCCAGCCGAATCGGGGCAGTACTTGTCGTAGAGGGGTTTGTAGCCGCTTCGAAACCGACTGCCCTCGCCGCTCTGATCCCATGTGGATCTCATCAGGTACTTGGCTTCATGCGTGTTGGCCGGTGCACCGAGGGGCGTTGAGGACAGCAGCTTGCTCCATTGGGGATGGACTCCCTTTGCGCCATTGCCAGCACGGCGCATCGCGTACACCTGCTGGGCGTAGCGGTTGAGCCACCAGCGCACCGAGGGGTTGGCGCTGGGGTCGGCGGCACGACCATCGGGGGAGTAGCCCAGCACGGGCTCCACGGCATCATCGGCGGCCATCAGCACGAAGCCGCCATCTGGTCGGGCGAATAGGTAAAGCTGCACCTCGCCGCGATGGGTGTGCCGATGCAGGCATTGCGGCATGGCATCCTTGGTGCCAAGCTTGGCCGCCAGGTAGTTGGCTGCAGCTTGCTGGGCCACATGCTCGGGCACCTCAGCGGATATTGCCCGCAACGCGGCGGCTACGAGCAGCAACGACAGGAAGGCTTTTTTCATAGTTGTGGGCTTTTGCAGGGAACGCTGCCAAGCTCCCTGACGCTTTGGGGACGTGATGTAAGAAATGGTTGCGGAGGGGCGTACTAGGACTTCATCGGCATCATGTTGAATGGCACCTTGATGATGGACTCGTAGTCCTCACCGGCCTCCAGCATGTCCTCATCATCCTCCTCGTAGAACCAGTTTACCTGTACGTGGGCGGCGCTGTTGCCATGTTTCACCGCCTCGAGCTTTTTAAACACATCGAGGATGCACTTCGATGATGCGGTGTTGAAGTACTCCAAGCGCACGTTGAACTCGGTGTTGGCGGCGGGGGAGGCAGCGTACATCTCAATCCATTCCACCACGGGGCGGTAGAATTCTATCGAGTTCTCGGGGATTGAGCGCCCTTTAATTTCTAATACCCCCGTGTTGGGATTCAAAGTGATGGTGGGCGTTTTGGGGGTTCCTTCGATGTTCAGTATCTCCATAGCGTGTGATTTGTCCTATGAGTTGATTTGCACATTCATTCTAAAAAACAAGACGCTACCATCGTAGTCGACGAATTGGTAGCTGATGGGGTTGCCCGTGCGCCTGGCGATGTCCACCAAGCCTAGGCCGCCCCCGCCTTTCTCTGAGAAGGTCTGGTTGTTCAGGATGCTTTTGTAGAGCTCCTTCAGCTCGTCTTTCGACAGGGAGTTCAGCTTGTCTAGCTTTGATATAAGCACCTGCTGTCTAGACATTTCAACCATATTGCCGATGCTCATCAAGAATCCTTGGGCGTTCTTCGATAGCACAAAGCTCCCCCTCTTACTCCCATCGGGCATCGGGATGTCGGCATGGTGGTACAGGTTCTGTAGGCACTCCACCAGCACGTTGTACAGGCGCTTGCGCTGGGCGCTGGGCGCCATAGCCTCGTCCATCTTGCTCTCCACCAGGCCCAAGGTGTCGGCTATCACATTGGAGCTCATGGCCCCATTGAAAGCGACCAAGGTCTCTCCGCCGTGCTGTAACATCTTTGCGTAGCAATCGCTAAAAAACTCGAGCATGCTCATCGGCAGGTTGGCAAGTTTCCCACAAATATAATTTTTATTGTTGGACAATTGGCGATCTATGGCCAATTAAATTACCTATCGAAGGCTACATCAACACACCAACCTGTACACAACTTAATTATATACAGATAGTTACATCACAGCCCCTTCTTCAATATCGGTGTGGCCCGCACGCTGCATGGCGCGGTCGCGGGCGCTGCCGCTGAACATCTCGTACTGCTGAAAGGTGCATTCCAGCTCGCCGTTGAACAGGGGGATTCTGCGCGATGGACGAAGTCCGAAGCTTTTCAGGGCCTCAAAGTTGGAGGTAATCAGCCATACGTTGTAGCCCTGGTAGCGCTGCTTGAAGCAGTCGCCCAGCTGCTTGTAGAACAGCTCCATCTGGTCGAGCTTGAGCCGCTCGCCGTAGGGCGGGTTGGTTACTACCAGGCCGGGCTGGTCGGCGGGCGGGGCGTAGTCGAATATAGAGCGCTGCTCTATGCTGATTTTACGGAGCAGGCCGGCGGCCTTGGCGTTGCTCGTGGCCACCTCGATGGCCTGCCGCGATATGTCGCTGGCGATGATTTGGTGGTCGAACTGGCGCTCCATGCTATCATCGTTGTAGATGTCCTGTAGCAGGTCGGGGTCGAAGTCGAACCAGTGCTCGAACCCGAAGCGCTCGCGGAATATCCCAGGGGGGATGCCGTAGGCCATCAGGGCGGCCTCTATGGCGATGGTGCCCGAGCCGCACATGGGGTCGATGAGGGAACAGGTGCCATCGAAGCCGGCCAGACGGAGCATACCGGCGGCTAGCACCTCGTTGATTGGGGCCACATCGTGGCCCTGACGGTAGCCCCGGCGGTGGAGCGAGCGGCCCGAGGAGTCGAGCGAGATGGTACAGGTGTCGTTGTACACGTGCACGTGGAGCTGGATGTGGGGGTTCTGCGGGTCGACGAATGGGCGGCGGCCCTGGCGGTCGCGAAACTGATCGGCAATGGCATCCTTGAGCTTGAGGGCCACGTAGCGCGAATGGTTGAAGTAGGGCGAGTTTACCACCGCATCGACGGCGAAGCGGTGCGATAGGCCCATCACCGTGGCCCAGTCGTACTTACGGGCATTACCGTAGAACTCGTCCACCGTGTGGGCACTGAAGGTGTATATGGGCTTCAGAATCCTGATGGCCGTTTGCAGCCCGAAGTTGGCCCTGTAGAGCATCTCTTTGTTGCCGCTGAACTTCACGGAGCGGCACCCCACCAGCACATCGTGGGCACCTAGGGCGGTGAGCTCATCGGCCAGCACCTGCTCTAGGCCTTGAAAGGTTTTGGCGATCATGTCGAACGTCTGGTCCATGGCTTTTTTTTGGGGGGGGTGATGTGGTGGGTTGTGATGTGCAATGCTGATGATGAAGGCAGGCCTATTTGGCCTTAGCCTTGGTGATGAGCGGCTTGCCATCGGCCTTGCGATGGGAAAATGCGCGTAGAATGTCCTCGGCATCGGCGAAGGGGACGGAGACGAACGAGAAGTCTTCGCGCACGGCGATGTCATCGATTTTGCGGTCGGGGATGCGCACCTCCTTGCGGATGAACTCCGATATGCGCTTGGGGGTCATGCCATCCTTGCGCCCCATGCCGATGAACAGGCGAGTGGTGCCTTTGGTATCGACGTTGAAGCCGCGTATCTCGGGGTATGTGCTCACATCGAGCTTCGACTTGAAGGCCAGCCTGAGCAGGGCGGCGATGGCCACCTCGGGGCTGTTGTGCACCAGCAGCTCGTCGGCCATGTCGAGGTAGTCGCTGTAGGAGTTCTTGCCTATAATCTCCTGCACCTCATCGACCAGGCGGGCGCGTTTCACGGCCACGATGTCGGAGGGCGATGGCAGCAGCTCCTTGCGGATGTTGGCTTTGGTGGCCTTCTGCACGAAAGACAGGCGGCGGTACTCCGAGGGCGACACGAAGGTGATGGCCGTTCCCTCCTTGCCTGCGCGCCCCGTGCGGCCTATGCGGTGGATGTACGATTCGGCATCCTGCGGCAGTCCGTAGTTTATGACGTGGGTTAGGTCGACAATATCGATGCCGCGAGCGGCCACATCGGTGGCTATCAGCACGTTGATGTATTTCTTGCGGAACTTGTTGAGCGTTTTTTCGCGCTGCGCCTGGGTGATTTCGCCGTGCAGGCCTTCGGCGGCGTAGCCGCGCTCGATGAGGCGGGCCGTAACGGTGTCCACATCGTTGCGGGTGCGGCAAAACACCAAGCCATAAAACTCTGGTTCGATGTCGATTATGCGCGTCAGGGCATCGAATTTATCGGACTCACGCACCTCGAAGTATATCTGGTCGGTGAGGCCGGTGGTGGGCTTGGTCTTGTCCACGGCCAGCGTTTCGGGCGACTTCATGTAGCGCTTGGCCAGCTTGGCTATGCGGGCGGGCATGGTGGCAGAGAACAGGAGCGTGCGCTTGGCCTCGGGCGTGTGCTCCATGATCTGCTCGATGTCCTCCACAAAGCCCATGTCGAGCATCTCATCGGCCTCGTCGAGGACGAATAGCTGTAGGTCTTCGAATTTCAAATCCTTACGGCGGATGAGGTCGAGCACGCGGCCCGGGGTTCCCACCACCAGGTCGACACCCTTTTTCAGGCGGCGCTGCTGCTCGGCGATGGACTGGCCGCCGTAAACGGCGGTGGCGCTGATGCGCCCGTTGGCCAGCGATACGATCTCATCGCACACCTGCAGGGCGAGCTCGCGGGTGGGCACCAGCACCAAAGCCTTGATGCCGCCCGGATGGTCGGCTATCAGCTCGATGACGGGTAGGCCGAAAGCAGCGGTTTTACCAGTACCAGTTTGGGCCTGAGCTATGATGTCGCATTGCTGGGTGAGCAGCACGGGGATGGTGAGCTTTTGTATAGGCGATGGCTGCTCGAAGCCCTTGGCCCTGATGGCCTCTAGGGCCTGTTCGGACAGGCCCAGCTGCGCGAAGCCCTCTAGCGGTTGCGGTTGTTCCATGTTTTGGGGAGGTGTGAATGTTTACTTGACAAGGTGTTTGTAGCGCTCCCAGTGGTCGAATACCTCCAACGCGCGCTGGATGATCTCGTTGGACGGGTTCACCACCTCGTAGGACTCGCTGGTAGTATAGAGCTGCTGGGCTATCAGGGCCTTGAGCTGCATCTCTATCTCATTGCGCGAGGTGGCTAGCTGTTCGGGGTTGGGCTTCACCTTATGGTTGGCCTCGGCCTGTGCCACAAACTCGTTGAGCATGGCCTCCGAGACATTGAATTTTTTGTTGAACTGCTCGAACGATGGGTACTGCGCGTTGAGCTGCGACCTGTTGGCGTCGATCCACTTGAGCACAAATTGGTAGAACGCGCCCGAACGTACAAGGGCCCCGTAGTATGGGGTATAGAACGATGTATCGAAGGGCACAAATATGTCGGGCATGATGCCACCGCCACCGTACACAATCTTGCCGCGCTCTAGGGTTCGATACTTGAGCGAGTCGGGGAAGTGGATGCTGTCCGCGTTGAATAGCTCGCCGCTTGAGAACCGGGCGATGAGGTCTTTGTGGTATTTCTCTGCGTCCCCATCATCGTAGGGCCGCTGTATCTGACGACCCGTGGGGGTGTAGTAGCGAGATACGGTGAGGCGTATGGCCGAGCCATCTGGTAGCGGTAATTGATTTTGTACCAAACCTGTACCGAACGAACGGCGACCTATAACTATACCCCTATCCCAGTCCTGTATGGCGCCAGTCAGTATCTCGCTCGATGAGGCCGAATGCTCATCGATTAGCACCAGCAACCGCCCCTTGAACACGTTGCCCTTATTGGACGACAGGTAATCGGTACGCGGATTGTTGCGCCCCTTGGTGTACACGATAAGCTTGCCCGACTCGAAGAGCATGCTGGCCATCTCGTAGGCCGTGCTGAGCAGGCCGCCGCCGTTGCCGCGCAGGTCGATGATTAGATCCTTCATCTTCTGCTTTTCGAGCTTCTTCATGGCATCGGCGAACTCCTGGCTGGTGGTGACGGCGAAGCGGTTCACCTTTAGGTAGCCCACCTTGGGCTTTATCATGTAGGCCGCATCGATGCTGTGGATGGGTATCTTGTCGCGGGTGATGGTAAAGTCGATGGCCCCGCTCACCCCCCGCCTCAGCACCGTAATGTGCACCTTGGTGCCCTTCTTGCCGCGCAGGTACTTATGCACATCGGCGATTTTTAGGCCGATGCCCGCTACGGTATCGCCATCGATGACGGTGATGCGGTCGCCGGCCTTCACGCCCACTTTCTCCGATGGCCCCCCCACTATGGGGTTCACCACCATCAGGGTGTCGTCCTTGATGTGGAACTCCACGCCTATGCCCTCGAAGCTGCCCTCGAGCGGCTCATTCATGGCCTGCACATCATCTTTCGAGATGTAGAAGGAGTGGGGGTCGAGCTTGGCGAGCATGTCCTCTATGGCGTTGTCCACCATGCGGTTGATATTGAGAGTATCCACATAGCTGCCGCCAAGGTATTGCACAAAGCGCACCAGCTTGTACGCGCTGATGCTAGTGGATTGCTGCGCGGTGCATGCGTAGCCGCTGAGCAGCATAAGCACCATTGATAATAGGGGGGCTCTCTTCATATCGATTATTTTTGCGGGGCCGCATCCCGAGGGGGCATGTCGCTCCCGCCTCCCATGGCGACCCGTATGGGTTGATTCAATTGACGCGCCCTACTCCCACTCGATGGTGGCGGGCGGTTTCGAGCTGATATCGTACACCACGCGGTTGATGCCTCGCACCTTGTTGATGATCTCGTTGGACACGCGGGCCATGAAGTCGTAGGGCAACGGGTACCAGTCGGCGGTCATACCATCGGTTGAGGTTACGGCGCGCAGGGCCACCACGTACTCATAGGTGCGCTCATCGCCCATCACGCCCACCGACTGCACGGGGAGCAGCATGGCGCCCGCCTGCCATATCTTGTCGTAGAGGCCGGCCTGGCGTAGGCCATCGGTGTAGATTCGGTCGGCATCCTGCAGCAGACGCACCTTGTCGGCGGTGACCTCGCCCAGCACACGGATGCCTAGGCCCGGCCCTGGGAATGGATGCCTGTTCAGGATGGCTGCGGGACGCCCCAGTTCGTGCCCCACGCGGCGCACCTCGTCCTTGAATAGCAGGCGGAGCGGTTCCACCACCTTCAGGCTCATGCGCTCGGGCAGGCCGCCCACGGTGTGGTGCGACTTGATGGTGGCAGATGGGCCGTTAACAGACACTGACTCAATCACATCGGGATATATGGTACCCTGCCCCAACCAGCGCACGTTGCTCAGCTTTTGGGCCTCGGCATCAAATACCTCTATGAAACAGCGACCTATAATTTTACGCTTGCGCTCAGGGTCGGCCTCCTCCTTGAGCTCGCGGTAGAAACGCTGCGACGCATCTACTCCTACAACATTAAGACCCAGCGATTTATACGACTCGAGCACCTCGCTGAATTCGTTTTTACGGAGCAGGCCGTTGTCCACGAAGATGCAGGTGAGGCGCTGGCCCACGGCGCGGTGCAGCAGCAACGCGGCCACCGATGAATCAACACCGCCCGACAGCCCCAGCACCACATTGTCGTTGCCCAGCTGCTGCTGAAGCTGCACCACGGTCTCCTGCACAAACGAAGCTGGGGTCCACGACTGGTCGCAGCCGCAGATGTCCACCACGAAATTCTTGAGCATCAGGCCGCCCTGTACGGAGTGGAACACCTCTGGGTGGAACTGAATGCCCCAGGTGGCCTCGCCGTTGATGCGGAAAGCGCCCACGCGCACATCGCTGGTGCCCGCAATGATGCTGTAGCCCTGCGGCAAGCCGACAATGGTGTCGCCATGCGACATCCATACCTGCGTCTCGGCCTCTACCCCTGCGAAAAGCGGGTCGGCCTTGTCGCCCACGCGGAGCGTGGCGCGCCCGTACTCGCGGGTGCCCGAGGGTTGCACCTCGCCGCCGTAGCGGTGGGCGAGGTATTGTGCGCCATAGCACACGCCCAGCAATGGCATTCGGCCTTTAATGGCTGATAGGTCGGGCTGAGGTGCTTTGGCATCGCGCACCGAGAATGGGCTGCCCGATAGCACTACGCCCTTCACCTGGGGCCCCATGGCGGGCATCTTGTGATAGGGGTGTATTTCGCAGTAAACGTTGAGCTCACGGATGCGCCGGGCGATTAGCTGGGTGTACTGTGAGCCGAAGTCGAGAATCAGGATGGTGGGCTGCATGGGCAGTTTTTTTCGCGGCAAAGGTACTAAATTGTTCGCAATTTGTTCGCACACTTCGGGTACCATGGCCGAAATAGTATATTTTTTTGGCAACCCAGCCACTGGGGATCCGACGGTGGATGCATTCAGGGCCCCCGCCATGCGATGCAATCTAGTTCCAACGGGACAGAGGCAGGGAGCTGGCCCGCTGGTTAGGGGCGGTGGCTAACACGCGACCGCTGAATGTCGCGCTGCAACGGGGCTTGGGTAAAATGCATATCTTTGCCATGCTATTTAACCAATGCATTGCAGAGATGAAACACAGGGCCATATTTCTGTGCAAGTACCTATTTTTTTGGATGTTATACTACAGCGCGGTGCGTCTGCTCTTCATGCTCTACCAGCATTCGCTGGCCGAGGCGGGGGGAGCCATGGTGCACGGATGGCACATGGACCTCTCCATGGCGGGCTACATCATGCTGCTGGCCTCGCTGCTGCTGGCCCTGATGTGGCCCCTGGGGGCACATTGGCACATGCGGGTGTTCCGCTGGCTGACGCTCGCGCTGATTGCCGCGCAGAGCGTGGTGGTAGTGGTGGACCTGGAGCTGTACCGACACTGGGGCTACCGCATTGATGCCACACCGTTGCTCTACCTGCGCTCCCCCAAAGAGGCGATGGCCTCTACCCCGCTGGGGATGGCCATCGCCCTCATCGCGCTGGCCGCTGCGATGGTATGGGGCTTCTTTGTGATATACAAACACCTGTGCAACAGTAATCTGAACCAAATACAGCGGGGCCGCTGGTGGGTGATGTCCGTGCTGCTACTGGTGGCTGGCTGCATGGTGCTGCCCATCAGGGGAGGGCTGGGCATAGCGCCCATGAATCCAGGCAAGGTGTACTTCAGCTCACGCATGTATAGCAATCACGCCGCCCTCAATGTGATGTGGAACTTCATCTATGCCTGCACCATGTCGGGCGACCTCGACAGGCGCCTCCCCGACACAGTGTCGCCCGAAGAGGCAGAGGCGGGCTTTGCCCAGCTGATGCATACGCAGCCCAGCTCCACGCTGCCGCTGCTGCGCACCCAGCGCCCCAACGTGGTGGTGCTGCTGCTCGAGAGCTTCACGGCCAAGGCCGTGGGGTTCTGCGGCGGGGCCTTGGGCTGCACCCCCTGCATCGATACGCTGGCCCACGAGGGCCTGGCCTACACCCGTCTGTACGCCGCTGGCGACCGAAGCGACAAGGGCATCGTGGCGGTGCTCACGGGATTCCCTGCCCAGCCCAAAAACTCAGTGATCAAGTACCCATCGAAAACAGCCAGGCTGCCATCCATAAGCAAGACGCTGGCTCAACACGGCTACAGCACGGCGTTCTACTACGGTGGCGACCCCACATTTGCCAACATCCAAGGGTTCCTGTACCAGTGCCATTTCGACCGCATCGTGGCGCACGAGCAGTTCCCCAAGGAGCAGCGCAACTCGAAATGGGGTGCCCACGATGAGTACGTGCTCGCCCGGCTGCTGGCCGAGATGGACACCGCCCGCAGCCCATTCTTCAAGATGCTATTCACGCTCACCAGTCACGAGCCCTTCGAGCTGCCGCGTAGGTACGGGCCTCCTCGCCCCAACAGCTCCGAGGAGGAGCGCTTCCTGCGCACCGTGCACTATGCCGACAGCTGCATTGGATGGTTCATGGAGCAGGCCAAGCAGCGCAGCTGGTACGACAGCACGCTGTTCGTGCTCATAGCCGACCACGGGCACCCCATGCCGATGAACGATGATGCCCACATGGCCCGCCGCTTCCACATCCCCATGCTATGGCTGGGCGGTGCGCTACGGCCCACGCCAGGCATCAATGCCAAGGTGGGCGGACCGATTGACCTAGCCGCCACCCTGCTGGCCCAGCTGGGATTACCCCACGAGGAGTTCATCTTCTCGAAAGACTTGAATTGCCCCACATCCCGAGAGTTCGCTTTCTACACATTCAACAACGGCTATGGCTTTGTGGGCCCCGCCGACACGTTGATGTTCGACCTGACCTCCCAACGCGCCATAGGCACTCCTCCCTCGGAGGCCTCAATACACGGGGCTGGGTGCTTCTTCCGCACCTATCAGGACTACCATCACGGGCTATAAAATGGGGCCTCATTATATGGTGTCGAGGTAGATGTGGGCGTACTCTGTGGAGAGCTTCACGGCCCCCTTAGCCTTGGCATGGCCCACGCGCCCGTTCATGTACGTGGACGACGAGCTGCTGTGGTGCTGGCTGCTGCGCAGCTCCAACCGCCGCGTGTCGATGGCACCATAGCGGGTCCTCAGCTCGTAGGCAAAATCGGATTGCGGGTCAAAGTTAATGTCGATGCCTGTGTAGTGGCCCTCGCACTGCAGTTGGCCAAAGCCCTGCATCACGCGGTTCACCGTCAGCTCGCCGTACCGCATCTCCATCGACATATGCTGGGCCAACGAGCCCAAGGCCATATGGGTGTAGCTCGATTGCCCCGTGAGCTTGTCCAGGTGTCCCAGCTTGTAAGTATCGTAGCGCGATTCGCAGGCCAGCGAACCCAAGGTGCCCACTCTCACCGTGGAGTACTTCGATTCCAGGGCCAACGCCTGCGCGGACTCAATGCCGATCTTGGAGTAGGCCACCTCGGCGCTGAGCCACCCCACCTCACCGATGTCGGCCCTGCCGTAAGCTAGCACCAACGTGTTGAGCTGCTGGGTTCGGCCCCGTGTCAGCCGGTTGGCCTTCAGGTTGCCGTACTTCAGCCTTATGCCCACCAGGCCCGTAAGCTCGTCGAAGTTGATATTGCCGTGGCGGTGGTCGATTTCAATGTCCATGCCCTTGGGCATACGCACGGTAAACACGTTGTTGATTTTAACATCGTCGCCACGGAACGAGGTGACGACGAACCGCTCCTTGCTAACCTTGTCCACCGTGGCCTTTACCACATTGCCATCCATGTGGAGGTTCACCATTACGGAGTTGATCCAGTCCTCGGCGCGTCGCTCAGAGCGGGCGCTAACGCATAGCTCCACCTTGATGTCCACGGCGGCGCTGTCCCAGGTTTGGATGTCGATGCGTCCGAACTCGGTGGTGAGCTTCAGGGAGGTTTGCGGGTTGGTCTCAAAGTGCTGCTGGTACACCTTGGTGCGCTCCGCCGCGCTGGCTGCAACGGCCCAGCTGGCCATTAGCAGTACGATGATGGTTCGTTTCATATTCTGATTGTATTTAGTTGTTCTCGGTGTCATCGCAGCCGCTGCCCGCCATGGCTAGGCGCAGGTGCTCTCCAGCCTGCATCTGGGCGTGCTCCCCCCCCACGAGCAGGTTCAGGGTGCTGGGCGATGCCCTCAGCAGGTCGCCAAGCAGGATTCTGTGCTCGGCCTGGAGCTCATGCCGCACTCGGGTTACCTCGGGGAGCAGATCGGGCCGGCAGGTGCGGGCCATGCGCTCCACATCGGAGAGCTGGGTATTTATCTGGTCGATGTATATATAGTGCTCCATGGCCCGTCCTACCGCATAGCGCATGGGGCCAAGCTCACCCATAGAGCACCACGCCGCCAAGCCCGTGAGCCCTATCGTGAGCAGGGCCACAGCGGCAGCTGCGGCTACCTGCATCGCTATGCGGCGCAAGCCGCAGCGATGCCGCTGGTGCTGCATGGCCAAGAAGCGCAGCTCATGGCCGTGCGGAGGTTCAGCCTGTCTGAGCTGCGCCCTATGCATATCGAAAAACTCCTCCAATCTTACCATAAATACATCATTTACAATTATTTACACATTTAACTCCATCTTGGCGCAGCAGCTCCAATAGGCGTTGTTTGGCCCTAGAGTACTGCGAGCGGATATTCGATTGACTAGTGCCCGTCAGCTGGGCGATGTCGGGGTAGTCGTACTCCTCTACCAAGCGCAACGAGAGC
>JAFTDN010000099.1 GCA_017454165.1 Bacteroidales bacterium
CTTTATGGGCAGCAGCTGCTCGTTGTAGCTGGCGTTCAGGTCTTTGAGCTGCCAGATGCGCTGGAACGATACCGATATTTTTTTGCGCACCACGGCGGGAAAATCGGCTATGATGCCGGTGATGCCCGCCAGGTTTTTGTCTGAAAAATTGATGCGCAGGCCGATATTTACGCCGCCTATGCCGCATAAAGCAACAATATTGCTCACAGTGCGTTGGTAGGCATCTTCGGCCTTTTTTACCTGCTGATGGAAGTGGTGGTTGCCATCGAGCGTAATCTGAAAGCTGCGAAAGCGTAGCTCCGCTATCTTTTCTAAATGCTCCGACCGTATCAAATAGCCGTTGGTGGTGATTTGATGCTGAAATGCCACTCCATGCTTATCTGCCAGCTGCATCAGCCGCTTTCCGAGCGGGTACATCACGGTATCAAAACAGAGCCATGGCTCGCCGCCGAACCAGTCGAGTTCAAGCATTTTTATACCGCTTTGCTCTATCTGCCGCTCCACGTGGTGCGCTATGGAATCCTGCACCTCGGCTGACATGGTTTGCGCAGCATGTGGGCGCGTCTCGTAGCAGTACCAGCAGCTGAAGTTGCAGCCCATGGTGGGCATGAGCGTCAGGCGGTAAATGTTCGTGTCGAACGCGTCCTTGCAGTACATGTAGCGGATGGTGGCCAGCTCATCGGCATCATCATGCACGACGACACCGAGTTTCACAAGGGCGGAGTACAGGTGCGGGTTCACGTCCCCTAAACGTTCGGCCTGCTCGGAATATTGCTGGAGCAGGTCATATTTTTTTCGGTCGATGACGAATGCTGCCTTCGTAAGCAGGTTGCAGCATAGCACATCATCGCCGAACTCTACAAAATAGGCGTATTTGCTGAGTTTCATGAGTTCCAATTTAGAAAAAGGGTGGGGGGATATTTCCCCCATCCGCCCTTTTTATCTATCTCTATTTTCACGTGCTTCTACGCAAAACTGCATCTGCAGCGACACCCCTGTGCTCTGTTGTCATTCATTATGGCCGAGCGATTCTTATAGGAACAGCTACAGCCAACCGTGTCGTTCATGTTGACTTCATCGCGTTCGAGACATGCTGCTTCGCAGATATGCCCTCCTTTGAACTCTTTCTGTTCCTCTGGAGATAACGCCGCTTGAAAAAATTTACCTTTATGCATGGTTAACTGAATTTAAGTTACAGGATGAGACGCAGAAACCCATTAGGGTCTCTGCCCCTCAATCTAACTGGCTGTGCTATATGCAAACGCACTCACAAAATTCAACACCATTTTTATTGCTAATGGCAGAGCGGTTATTGTAAGTGCACTTACAGTAATGCACAGCGTTCTCGTTGATGACGTCATCGGCTCTAACCTCTGCGCAAAGCATACCACCCTTAAATTCTTTCTGTTCCTCTGGGGTGAGCTCTGCTTTTGGGAATTTCTCTTTGTCCATCTTCTCTCGTGTTGTGGGGCCGAGCACTTTTTAGTTTTAGCTCGAGCTCCTTGTTCAACTAGTATGTACACTTTGCCCACTGGGCATTGCCCCACAGTTTGGGATGTCTCCGCTATGCATGGAACACCCCCTCCGCCTGCGGGCTACAAGCTTGGCATCTCAGCGGCCAAGCCCGCGTAGGCTGGCCATGTGCCCCTGCCGCCCGATACCCCAGCAGCAGGGGCCACCCAAACCCATGCGGCGGATGCCCGCGCAGGCTGTGGCGGCAGCGGCGGACGTTAGGGAGTTCATGATGAATTTGAGATTGCTGCGCAATTCTAAGATAGCCACACCTACATACGCATAGGTATCGGCTCCGAGGCTCCGTCTGTATGTAGAACGTGCAACTCCATCGGGTACAAAAGTACAACTTTTTTCGAGACAAACAAGGCTTTTGGCGATTTTTTCGAGAGAATTCTCAAATCGCCATGCTTTTGCGACGCAAAACCGCTGCTCACAGCTGCGTAGCCATCCGCCCAAGCAGCTCCAGCTCAGCCCCTTCCCACAGCCCATAGCGCATCAGCACGGCCCTATGGCGCAGCCATGTACGGGCATCGGCCAGCATGTCGGCGTGGTCGAACGCCAGGGGCGGGAGGTTACGCAGCGGGTGCCACTGCGCACGGGCCGCATCATCGGCGGGCACGGGCCTATGTTCCTCGCAGCGCGTTGCCCCCACAAAGGCCACCGAGAGCACCCGCTCGCGGGGGTCACGCTGCACGTGGGAGTACACCCGTAGCTGCTCCAAGGCGATGCCCCTAAGACCCGTCTCCTCGTACAGCTCGCGGGCGGCGCATTGCTCAATGGTTTCGTCCATCTCCATAAACCCACCGGGGAAGGCCCAGCAGCCTTTTTGTGGCTCACGTCCGCGCTCCACAAGCAATACATGCAGGCCCTCGTTGGCATCGAGTCCCAACACCACGCAGTCGGCGGTCACCGCAGGATGCGGGTATTTGTAGGTGTAGCCCATAGCACAGATTCCAATCTATTTGCGCTCAGCGCTGCGCCACCACGCACACCAGCTTCTGGCGCTGCACACGTCCGTGCAGGTTGAAATACTCCACGTGCACTATGTAGATACCCACAGGCGCACGGGCCCCAGCGTTGGTGTTGCCATCCCAACGAAGCTGGCCCTCGGTGCCCAGCGTGAGGTTGTTGGCCAACCTGTACACCTCAACTCCCGAGGTGTTGAATACGCGGATATTGGCCATATAGCCAGGTTCGGGGAGGCTGTACGAGATGATCAGCTGGTCGTGATGCCCATCGCCATCGGGCGAGAAGGTTTCGGGCGAGAGGGCGAATGCTCCCGCTACGCTTTGAGCTGAATGCTCATCGGTGTGCTGCGAGTTGCGGTAGGTGGGGGTGGCGAAGCCCGCCGAGGCCGCCGCCGAGAGCCAAGTGCCAGGCTGTGCCGATGGGGCTTGAGGGTTCACGCGCTCCAGCGACACTCCCTTAACATTGGCCAGCAGGCGGTTGTGCATCTTGGCCGTGTAGGCCATCTCATCGAGCACACGCAGGGCGGAGTCCACCAGCACCACCACGCCGCTCTCGTTGGCATAGGTGGGCATCTTGCCCACTTGCACCAGCGCATCGGGGTTGCGCACGGCGTAGTGCTGGGCCACCAACTCCGAGGCCGTGCTCACCACGGCGTAGTCGCCGGGCCACAGCAGGTGGAGGTGCTCGGCGGCGGGATGGTTCGCGCCTAGCTCTCCGCTCGCGGCACGGGTCGACAGCCGCAATGCACTCATGTCGAACACCTTATCCGTTGTGTTATTGTACAGCTCCACGAACTTTGTCCCCCCCGATGGAGCGTTAAACAGCACCTCGTTGATTACGATGTCGCCGGGCTGAGGCGAATGGGGGCGCACCAGCTCCAGCTCGCGGTCGAGCAGCGGCAGCCCAGCCAGGTCGGTAACCCGCTCCGACACCGTGAGCGTGTAGCGCAGCCCCTCGGCCAGATCGGTGCCCAGTTCGAGCCGAACCTCATAGAGGTCAGCAGATAGCACCGCCCCGATAGGCGCACCCACACCATGGCTTATGCTGTAGAAATCGACATCTTTTACGAGCATTGAATCCATTGGCTTACTGAAAGTTATGCTTACAGCATGTGCATTCAGCAGACGGACATCCATGGTGGGCTGCTGCTCATCGGGGTTAGGAGCCTGCACCGAGTTGGGGGCGCACGGTGTGCCGCCATTGGCCGAAGTCGATGGCCGCCAATTGTCGGCCCCGCCAATGAGGTTGCTCAGGTCGATGCGCTCCAGCGAGGTGCTGCGCGCCTGCTCATCGGAGCTGTACCAAGCCTTGTCGTATTGCACCATCGACACAAGCCCCCCCTGGTGGTCGAGCAGCTGCACGAGCCCTCCACCTGCCAGCGGCGCAGGGAAGTTCGGCACTCCGATGGCCTTGCCATAGACCGATAGCTCGGCCACCGCAGCGTTGGCACACAGTACGGCGTACTCGCCTGGGGCCAGCACTGCCGTGGTCGGCAACGAGGCCCGCTTGGTATTCATCAGCAGCACCCAGCCAGCCATGCGCACCGTGTCGACAGTGGGATTGTGCAGCTCAATGTATTTCTGATTGGGCAGCACGGTGGTCTCGGTGGGGTTGGGCATCACCTCGCTGATAATCAGCCGCCCTAGGCCGTGCTGGGCGGGGGCTATACGTATGCTGTCGGCCATGAAAGGCCCATGAGGGTCGGTGGAGATGCCCGAGGAGTAAAGCCACAGAGAGCCTTCGGGTAGCTGGGCAGTGCGCAGCATCAAGCGGCGGCAGCCATCGGTCAGCCGTACCGCTTCGATGGTCAGCGGGTGCCTCTGCTCATCAACCAGCCGGAACAGGTCTGCCCGCTGCACCAGCTGCGGCGGTAGGCACACGCCAAAGCTGACCGCTATATAGCTGTCCCCCAACCGCTGAGCGGTTTGCATACTTGGGGCGAATTCCATGGAGCGCACGAAAACATCGTCAATCCACAGCTGGCCCGCACGGGTCGATGTGTAAACGAATACAACGCCGCCCACGGCGGGTGCCACAGGGGCGCTGGGCGTAGCCGTGCCCGCTAGCCGCCAGCGCTCGCTCCCCCCAGACTTAATCCACAGCGACACCTGACCGCTGGGCAGCAGCGTGGCCCGCAGGCTGTGGGTGGAGGCCGAGCCCCAATCGGTATCAGTGGCTATCAGGCTCTTACGCGATGATCCGTTGAATTCCCACAGCTCTATCTTGGCACCCCTGGTGCCCATGGCCAATCCGTAGCACGTGGGGCTGCTCAGGTTGGGCTCCGAGGCGGCCAGCACCATGTGGAAGTAGTTCGACGTGGAGGGGGCCCAGCTCCCATTCCGCATGGCAATCTGCCACTCCACTGCCTGCCCCCGCAGGGTGTCGGGCAGGGCGAATAGCAGCATGTCCTTGCCCTGGGAGCCATTGTGCCTCAGCGATTTGCTACCAGCGATGGGGCTAGCCCCATCGTGCTCCCACTGGGCCATGCCCTGCCATGCGGGCAGCGTGAGCTCAAACCCCTGAGATACATGAGTTTGCTCGTTGTAGCCCATGACCATGGTGGCCGTGGTGTCGCGCTGCAGCTCCCCGGCCATGGCCTCCAGCGCGAAATAGCCCACCTGGTTGGGCACGGGCGCAGCTATGCGCACATCGGCAAAGCGGGCCACACCGCTCTCAAACGTAGCGCTGGCAGCGGTTAGCGCACCATCGCCGAGGGTCAGCGCGAGGGTGCCCGTGCCGCCGTAAGCGGCATCGAGGTTGCCAGCGGTATCGAGGGCCTCCACCGTAACGCTAAACGGCTCATTGTCTGCAATCAGCACGGGGTAATCGACCAGCCGCAGCTGGGTGGCCGTGGCAACGGGCGCGGGTGGGTCGCCGCCACCAGGGGTAGAGCCATCTGCAGCGAACATCATCGAGCGCACGATAACATCGTCGATCCAGAGCTGGCCTGCGCGAGTCTTGGTATAAACGAACACAAAGCCCCCAACGGCGGGAGCCACAGCGTTGCTGGGCGTGGCCGTACCCGCCAGCCGCCAATGCTCGGTGCCATTCTGCCGAACCCACAATGACACCTGCCCGCTGGGCAGCAGCGCGGCCCGCAGGTCATAGGCAGACCCGCCAACCCAATCAATATCACTGGTTATCAGGTCTTTACGCGACGAGCCAGTGAACTCCCACAGCTCTATCTTGGCCCCCTTGGTGCCCATGGCCAGCCCACGGCATGTAGGGCTTCCCAAGTCGGCCTCCGATGCGGCCAGCACCATGTAGAAGTAGTTCGACGTGGAGGGGGCCCAGCTCCCATTCCGCATGGCAATCTGCCACTCCACTGCCTGCCCCCGCAGGGTGTCGGGCAGGGCGAATAGCAGCGTGTCTTTTGATGCCGCTCCAGTCTTATTATGTCTTAGCGACTTAGCCCCTGCTATGGCAGTCGCATCAAGCTCCCAATTGTCTATCCCCTGCCACACGGGCAGTGCGCTTTCAAACACCTCATTTACATGCGTTTGCAGACTATACCCCATTGTCATGGTGGCCGTGGTGTCGCGCTGCAGCTCCCCGGCCATGGCCTCCAGCGCGAAGTAGCCCACCTGGCTGGGCACGGGCGCGGCTATGCGCACATTGGCAAAGCGGGCTACGCCGCTCTCAAACGTAGCGCTGGCAGCGGTTAGCGTACCTTCGCCGAGGGTCAACGCGAGGGTACCCGTGCCGCTGTAAGCGGCATCGCGGTTGCCAGCGGCATCGAGGGCCTCCACCATAACCGCGAAGGGCTGACCGTTGGCAATCAGCACGGGATGCTCCATTATCCGCAGCTGCGAGGCGGAGCTCTGGGCCATGGCCCCAAACGGGACAGCAAGGGATAAAATTAGGGGCAATAGGGCTTTCATAATTCGATTTTTTGTTACCTTTATGCCCCGTAAAAGTACGAATATTTCGGAACCGCTGGGCGGGGGGTAGCGATAAATTTTTGAGCATTAAACGTTTAACGCATAATATACCAGAGAATGAAAGTAGCAGTGGTGGGCGCAACAGGCCTGGTTGGCAGCGTAATGCTGAAGGTGCTGTCCGAGCGCCGCTTCCCCGTGTCGGAGCTAGTGGCCGCCGCCTCGGAGCGGTCGGTGGGCAAAAAGGTGGAGTTCAACGGCCAGCAGGTGCCGGTGGTGTCGGTGTCCGAGGCCGTAGCCGCTAAGCCCGCCGTGGCGATATTCTCTGCCGGTTCGGGCACATCGCGGGAGTGGGCACCTAGGTTCGCCGAGGGGGGCACCTTCGTAGTCGATAACTCATCGTGCTGGCGCATGGACCCCCAGGTGCCGCTGGTGGTACCCGAGGTGAACCCCGATGCCATAGCTCCGCAGCATCGCATCATAGCCAACCCCAACTGCTCCACCATACAGCTGATGGTGGCCATACGCCCGCTGCAGCTCAAGTACGGCATCAGGCGCATCGTCATAAGTACCTACCAGTCGGTTACGGGCACGGGCGTGAGGGCCGTGCAGCAGCTGCATAACGAGCGGCGGGGGGCCGATGGCCCCATGGCCTACCCACACCCCATCGACCTGAACTGCTTCCCCCACGGGGGCGACTTCCTGCCCAGCGGCTACACCACCGAGGAGCAGAAGCTAATCGATGAGACACGCAAAATATTGGGCAACAGCTCTATACAGGTAAGCCCTACGGTGGTGCGGGTGCCCGTGCTGGGCGGTCACTCCGAGGCGGTGAACA
This sequence comes from Bacteroidales bacterium, assembly GCA_017454165.1. Taxonomy (GTDB): domain Bacteria; phylum Bacteroidota; class Bacteroidia; order Bacteroidales; family Tenuifilaceae; genus RGIG6076. The sequence goes on from JAFTDN010000099.1 coordinate 7,201, forward strand.
TAGAGCTGCTGCGCGAGTTCGACCTCCACGATGTGCTGGGCCTGCTGCAATCAGCCCCGGGCCTGGTGGTGCTCGATGACCCCAGCCACAACCAGTACCCCATGCCCCGCATGGCCGAGGGCCGCGATGAGGTGTTCGTGGGGCGCATTCGCCGCGACCCCACGCTACCCAACGCGCTGAACCTATGGGTGGTGGCCGACAACCTGCGCAAGGGCGCGGCCACCAACGCCGTGCAGATTGCCGAGCTGCTGCTGCAACGTGGGTTGATAGCGTAGCCATAATCCGCAACCATGTGCCCAAGCCCGGAACCAACACCTACGTGGTCTGAAACTACTAGCTTTTATTGGCCGGGCCACGGATAATGCCTATTCTTCCTAAAACCTGCAGCGCGGCACCCGACCTTGCGCCCTTGCTACCTCAGCACCGTGCCGATAATTATTCGCAGCAGCATATTCGGCACAACGGATAGATACCGCCACGCGGGGCACCTCACCAACAACCCCTACCACATTGTACACAATGGGCACCTGCTGTGCTTTGGCATAGCACTCCTCACCCAGCAGCTCGGCCCAACATCCACCCCCCATTGGGCCGTGGCAGCGCGACCATGAAACGCCTAGGCTGTTAAGCACGTAAACAATAGACTAAGAGCCACGCCATGCCCTACCTAGTATGCGACCGATGCGGGCATCCCAACCCCGCCCAATCCCCCTCGCTCACCTTCTGCGGGGGGTGCGGCCACAAGCTGGCTCGGAGCTTCAGCGTGTGGCAGCAGCGCCACCCCGAGCAGTCGTTGGCCGATTTCTGGCGCAGCGAGTGCATTGCCGAGCTGCCCGTGATGGAGCAGCGGCGGCCCGCCAGCTGGGCCAATCCCATGGTGGTGGCGCTGGTTTTGGCCGCCGCAATGTCCATGCTAGGCGCTGCGGCATGGTTCCTCATTGGCCACGGGGCTAAACGTATTACTGGACTAAATCCCAACGAGATACGGTTCATATCGACCGACACCTCGCGCTGGCAGCGTTTCGGCGGAGCCGAGGGCCGCTTCGGCGTGTACATGCCCATGGGCCAGCCCCAGCGCTCCCTGACCACCACCAGCACTGGCATAGGGCCAGTGGATATGGTGATGTACACCCTTGAGCTATCGCCCAAGCACCACCCCACCCTACTATACAGCGTAGCGTTCGCCGAGTATCCACGTAGCTTCATGGAGCAGTACGCCGCGCTCGACCGCAATGTGGATGCCCTGTTCGATGAGGCCGCACAGAGCCTAGTGCAGGGGGCGCAAGCGCAGCTCGTGGCGGCCTACCACAGCCCGCTGGGTAGCCATCCCGGGCGGGCGGTGCTGGCCGAGATGGGCGGCGGTGTGGCCACCATCGAGGCGCGGTTCTACCTAGTGCATAGCACCATGTACTGCCTACAGGTGGTTGCCCCCGCCGAACAGCACCCCAACCCCGCCGCCGACTTCTTCTTCGGCTCATTCGAGCCGCTGAGCCATGCCTTACGCTAACTTACATACAATGGATAAGCAGCAACTTTTTGCGATGCTTGGTTTTTAACATAAATACGCACAGCTTGACCATGCGACCATCAATGCGCCGTTGCCCCCGCCTTTGCGGTAGTTGAGCTAGGCCCCGCCATGCCCGTCAGCACCACCACGAAAAAGCACCCTCTAAATTAGAGGGTGCTCTCCGAATGCCAAGGAAACCATACCCAATACGCTGTTAATGCTCACAGGGCAATGCGCATAGGTAGTCCTTGAGCTGCTGATAGGTCTCCGCGTTGGGGTAGATGTAGTGCCGCTTGAACTTCCCATCGGCGAAGAAGAAATACTGAGGCCACATACGTTTCTTCCAGAGCCTACGGACATGCTTTTGGGCATTGGGCACCACCGTCCAGTGTTCATTGTAGAATTCGAACCTATCTGCATACAGCTCACGGCTGGTCGCAATATCTTTTGGGAAGCTATCGAGCAGCACCACAAAACGCACCCTGTCGCCATACTGCTCTGCGAGCTGGTTCAGGAACTTCACATCGCGCAGGCAGTAGCCGCACTCCGTGTTGGCCACCAACAGCAGCAGATGCCCAGAGCGTAGCTCTTGCGGATCCAGCGCACCTCCTTGCAAGTCAACGAGAGGCACACTGGGCAAACAACAATACTACTGTCAGCACTTTAAGCCTCATGATGCAGTGCTATCTTTAATTCATCACTATTATCACCTCATCTTGTATAGTGCATACGCTCAACAGGCTAAAGGTACAGCCGCCAAATTCACTGTTTCGTTTTCTTTTCCACACCAATGTGCCCATAAGTTCATCTTTGGCTCCATCACTAGCAAAGTTAGGATTTTTTAATCGCTTGCTGCGTTCAGGATGCACATCATCGTGCACGATAACCTCATAGACCCTCGATGTCGCATACAGCTCCACAAGTAACCGGTCGAACTGGTCTTCGGTAATCAAGTCTTCCAGCATCATGGCCTTCGAGTCGAAAAGGTTTCCATTGGCATCAAAATCGATCGCTTGATCCAACGAACCATCATGGTGTCTGGGAACTGGCAAAAAAATGCGGCATACATATTGTAGAAATTGCGCTGCGTCTCGTTTAGAGACGCAAGCACATCCTGTTCGCGTGTGCACTCCTCTTGCTGCACGTTTACAAGGTTGTCGCCATCCTTGCACGAGATTACGGCCACGCTGGCCGTCAGTATCGCTATTACTGAGAAAACTATTCTTTTCATCATTCAAAATCGGGGTTGTGGAGCCGCGCTCTTCTTTGGTTTTTGCCCGGTCTCCCTGTTCAACATTTTTCCCACTTTGAGCGCTGTGGGTGTACCCACAGCGCCCTTCCGGGCTGCCGCACCATGCAGCGCGCAGCCCACCGCTTGTAGGAGATTGCGGCCCAAGCTATCGATGGGCATCTCCGCGCTCTGCGCCACCACGAGATGGCCGTGTGCCCCTGCCGTGCTTGGAACTACTCGGCAGGGGCCGATTAAACCCCATGCGGAGGATGCCCGCGCAGGCTGTGGTAGCGGTGGCGGGCTTCTTGAAGTTCATACTGATAATGAGGTATTTCACCGCCTTTATACGGCAGGCATATAGGTGCGCAAAGCTAGAGGCCCAGCCAGTTCGCTATGCGGCGCATCATCGCGTTCATTCCAAAGGCAAAGATACAACCTTTCTCCGAAACAAACAAACCATGGGACAACTTTTTGAGAAATTTTTTCGAACGCAACTTCCGCCCCCACAGGGTGCTGCGAGCGGGCTTCGCCAAACCGCCACACTACCCTACCCTGCCAAGGGGTGAATCTTACGAGAAAATTTTCCCCATGTAGGTTAATGGGATAGCATGTAGATTGGAGCCATGAACACGCCGTATACAAACCACATTCTGATCACCGTGGCCCTATCGATAGTGCCATACCTATAACGCAACACAACGATTAACAATGCTGCCATACAACCCGCAAACAGCGTTATCCCACCAGTATATTTCGACACGAAGCAAACTGTAAATCCCACAGGGCCAAGCCCCATGACCCAGCGGGTAGCCAGTTCCAATAAAAAGTTGCGCTCATTAGCGTAGTATTGGCCATGGTAGAGCAGGTAGAGCAATGAAACCGCTATCCCCACTCCCAAAACCACGAAAAAGGACAGCCCCATCAGCCTATTAGCCACCCCGCTGAAGCCGAGCAGCACTAAGCCCATAATTTCGACAATCACCTTCTTGCTCATGTCTCTTTATTTACATCCATCTGTTATCGTTTCACATAGGCATGCTCCCGCCACCACCAGAAATGACTCGGGAATCCCTATCACAAATGCGGCCATTTCAAACTTATTCATCCCGCCCATTTTTCTGCGCATACAGTTCTCAAATTCCCGCTCTGCCGATGCTAGCCCCATAGTGCTCGCAGAAACAATTACATCGGAAAAGGTTAATACTACCTGAGCGAAATATTCTTTCGATTCCTTGAGATACACATTTTTATTGATAGCCGCACCATAGTCGAGTGCCAGCTGCTCTATGGAAATATGCGGCTGCACCATATCATCGGCAAAACTCTTTAACAGGAATGCGAGTACGCTTTCTACCAGCTGCTCGTCTACGCCCATTGGCCGAGGCAAAGGGGCCATACTTTCAAATGCTATAGACATTTGCTCCTCGAGTGCCGCCCTATTGATCAACTGCGGCCTGTAAGTTTGCAAACGCATGTAACCATCCTCTATCGCCCGTTTATTGCCGCTACCAATGGCATTAAGCGGGGCCAAAATTGCGGCGCTGTTCTTGTAAAACTCTATGTCGCGAGCTAGCGCTGCTATTACCTCATCGCTGTTAGCAGCAACACACACCTCTTGCTGCACGTTTACAAGGTTGTCGCCATCCTTGCACGAGATTACGGCCACGCTGGCCATCAGCATCGCTATTACTGAGAAAACTATTCTTTTCATCACTCAAAATCGGGGTTGTGGGGCCGAGCACTTTTTAGTTTTAGCTCGAGCTCCTTGTTCAACTAGTATGTACACTTTGCCCACTGGGCATTGCCCCACAGATTGGGATGTCTCCGCTATGCATGGAACACCCCCTCCGCCTGCGGGCTACAAGCTTGGCATCTCAGCGGCCAAGCCCGCGTAGGCTGGCCATGTGCCCCTGCCGCCCGATACCCCAGCAGCAGGAGCCTCCCAAACCCCATGCGGCGGATGCCCGCGCAGGCTGTGGAGGCAGCGGCGGACGTTAGGGAGTTCATGATGAATTTGAGATTGCCGCGCAATTCTAAGATAGCCACACCTACATACGCATAGGTATCGGCTCCGAGGCTCCGAGGCTCCGAGGCTCCGTCTGTATGTAGAACGTGCAACTCCATCGGGTACAAAAGTACAACTTTTCTCTGAAACAAGCAAGCCATAGGTCAACTTTTTTGATAAATTTTTTCGAACATAATATCCACAAGCCACACACAGGGGCACTGCGGTCTGGCTTTGCCAAACAGCCGTACTATCCCAGCCGAGGGGGCGCTTTAGAGAGGGGACTCAAGGTGCTTGACCTACTTTCTATCGAGCTGCCCAAACACGCTCTTCAACACATCGCTGACGCGTGCGCTGGCGTTGTGGCGGATGTCGTACTCCTTCTCCGACACCTTCAGGAAGAGCCCCGAGAGGGCCTTCCCCGTGATGTAGTCGGACAGGTCGGTGTTCACCATTTTTATGGCCGACAGCCTTTCGAAAAGCTCATTTTTCAGCACCCCAGTTTTCCGGGCCACCTCTAGGCCCATCTTCACCGTCTTGCGGTCCATCATCTCCACCAGCTTGTTGTTGTAGGAGGCGAAGGTGCTCCAGGCCGCAAGCGGCGTGGTGTTGGCCACCTTCACCGAGCCCAACGAGGAGTTGATGGTGGGCATGAACGCCCCCTGTAGCTGGGCGAAGGTATTCTGCTGCAGATAGGCGGTGGCGGCGTTGTCGGCCCCGAAGAGGATGTTCTTGGCATCGGCTATGCCCATGCTGGTGATGGCGTTCGCAAAGATGCCGACCGACTTGGGGGCGGCATCCTCGGCGGCGCGGTTCAGCAGCGTAACCACCGTGTCGGACGAGGGGATGGACACCCCTGCGGTGTTGAGCAGCGAGTTGAACGCGGGGTTCTGCGATACCGATTGCACGGCATTGAACACGGAGAGGGCCTCCTCGGGAATGCCTATGCGCACGGCGGCATCGGCTAAGAAGCCGTCCCTCTTTCCAAGGTTGGCGGCAGCGGTTTCGATGCCCACCTTGAGGGCGGCCTTGAGGCCGGCGGCAATGTCCAACGGCTGGGCGCCACCGCTGATGGCATTGATAACATTTTTGGCAGTCCCATTGCCAATGGATTTGATGATGTCCTGCGCGGCCTCGCTCTTGGCCACCTTGGACACTGTGGAAAGTACGTCGTCTAATAAACCCATAGCGTTCAATGAATTTAAGCTCGTTGTTTTACGGGCACGTACATATCAATGTTACCTTTTGCCATTGGGTTTTGGCGCACTCATGTGCGTATGCACCACACCCCATTGCATCACAAGGCGACAGCATTAGCCACGTGCCAAATATAGCACTACAACCGCCCCGCGCAAATGCCTACGCGGCGGATAGGACTAGGATAAATCCAGCTTAGCCCTATATTTCATTTCACCTGCTTCTTCAGTTCTTTCACCGCCGCCTGCACCACCACGTCGTGCGGCAAAAGCACTTTAATAGTATTCATACCGCTCGCGCTCCACCTGCTCCTGTATAGCCGCATCATCTATTTGCGGAGGGAAAATCGCGGACGGTAATTTCAACTCGCATAATTGCAAATAATCATCGATGGTTTCGTGAATCTCCAAATCTAGCGTAACACCTTTATTTACAAATAGTTTACCCGAATATGGATAGCATACCCCACGTGTACAAAAGCATGGAACCTAATAATTGTTCTACAAAGCGAGAATCAAAATCAAAGGTAAACAGCTCTGCAAATACAACGGAATAGGCAAAGTATATGATATTGGTGCGCTTTACAAAATTTTCCTCTATAATTACATCGTTGTTAGGCAAATTCACACAATGCTTCAGAACTACTTCCTTGCAATCTGCAAGCACTTTAGTATCCACGCTATTGCTCATAATCAGGCGGTATTACGCGGAGTTCCGATTGTTCTACAACTTTACCCTTTGCTTTCTCAAATGGATCGTAATTTGGCTTTCTATCAGGTATTATATCGGTTACATTATCATTTGTAACCAAATAGTCCATAGTATAAACACAGTTTACCAAACTGCCCTTATTTCTGTCGAGAGTCATATCCATCTCAACTCGAGAATATTTTAGCACATATTTGCCATGACTGTTCTTGCTATATTTGAAATACAATTTCCATGGATTTCTATACAATTTAGCACCTGATATACTTTTCTTCCATGGTTTTGTTGTATCCCATTTATAAAGCAACTCCATCCATAAAATTGCATTATCATTCACATGGTAGTGTATGGTTATAGTTTGGTTATACGCATCCGTTGCACATAGCACATACACAGGACTTTGCCCATCTTCAGATGTGCTAATCTCGTTCAACGTCCAATTGTTTAACTGATAAAATATCCATCTATAGGCTTCATAAAACTTCGCACAATTACTAACACGAGGAAAGAAGAAACGACCAAAAATGGCCGTGTTTTTTGTTAAAAGTATGTTTTGCGTAGAAACCCTCTCCTGGCTTACACCCTTTACAATTTTGTTGCTGCAATACATCTCACACTCACCCAAGAACGACAATTTGCCTTCCTCTACGATCTGCTTGCGATAAACACCTCCCAGCACAGGGTATGGATGTGGACACGATTCAAGCATTTTGCTTTTTATATGCTGTATCAAAGTGTCAATGTTTATTGGTTTTACAACCACTTCATCAATTTGATATACGCGCGGATTTAGCATCACAGTTGCATCTTGTATTAACTGCGCGGAAGAAAAAACCTTGCGCTCGTATCCAACAGCCGAGAATGCAATGGAGTCGTTATTTTGGACATCATTTACGACATAATCTCCATTAGCATTTGCAATTGTTCCATTGGTAGAATTTTTGCCCAAAACAATGGTACAAAATGGAATAGTTTCACTTGTTTGAGCGTCATAGACCGTACCGCTAATGTTTTGGGCGGAAAGATTTGTTGTTACGAGTAACACAAAAATTGAAAATATCAATCGTAGCATAGCCATAAAAATTATCCACCGCATGGAACTATTCCATGCGGTGGGATGTAAAGTTAGAACCACCAATGAATACCTGCACCATTAGGATCAGGCCCGAACGTGATAGGCGGATCTTGAGAAATTACTATTTCTCCATCGGAGGGTGCAGCCATCTCTAATCCCTGCTCCAGTTCCTCGATGCTGAATTGCGTAGCGTTGTTATGTTCCTTTTGTACTCTGTCCATTGTTTTTGCTCGTGTTTTGAGCCCGAACGCTCATTGGTTTTAGTTCGGGCTTCCTGTTCTACTTTGTCCGAAGTTCGAGCGAATGCTCCCGCTCACCGCCTGCGGAAAACTGCGGTTCGGATGCTCCCTATTAGCACAGCCCATAGCCAGCAGCCACTGCCCCGCCGCTTCGCCCCCGCACGTCCGCATCCCTAACGCCGGGGGCTGCCCGAACTCCATGCGGCGGATGCCCGCGCAGGCGCAAGAAACAGCGGTGGCGGGATTTATGAGGTTCATGCTGTAAATCAGATGTTTGATCGAAGCCGAGCAGTTTATATATAGGCACGTCCCTCGGCTCCGAGGCTCCACTTGTGCTATGTATGATGGAATCATCATGGCAGAAAAGTACTCAATATTTTTGAACCATCCAAATATTTTGGCAAAAATTTTCAAGAAAATCTACTCCCTTGGCTTTGACATGCCAAGCAAATAACCTCTTCGAATCCATCTGCGTCGTATGCGTCCAGCATTTTTAACATCGCAGAGCTGGGCTTGATGCTGCACACAAGCCTCCTCAAACGGTATTAGCCCCACATGCTTGCGCCGTGCCGACAGCCATTCGAACTCGGCGATGGGGTGCGGGGTGGAACTATCGCCCAAACGCATTGTTTTGGATTCGGGGTCGAACGTGTGGGCTCTGATGAACTGTGTGCCATAGATTTGACCGTGGTCGTGCATGCACAGGTGGCGGTCTATCATCATAGCGGCGTGCTGCAATTCGGACTCACCGGCCATTGCGGCCTCAATAAGGCGTGGCAAGCATGTAGCAATAAGGTTGGAGTGCTGCACTATCAGGAATGCCGCACGTGCAGCATCGCGCCCCACCATGGAGAACGTAGGCCATCCATGCTGTTTTACAATGGCCTCCATGCGTTGCACGCGCTGCTCATAGCCGTTGTCGGTTGGATTTCCGCCGCTTTTGTGGTAACGGTACAGGGTGCGAGGGCGTTGGTCGTCCACGCCCATTAGCCAAAGTTCCCATGCCAATTCGGGATGCGTTATGCCCTGATTGCGGCGCAGCAGCATGGCGCGGATGGTGTCGGTGAGGGTGCGCCACTGCGGTGTGGCATGAAGGTGATTGAAGTCGGTGTCGGCCATCAGAGCCTCGGGTTGGTCGCCGTTTCGCAGGGCGATGAGCGATAGCCGCAACATGCTGTCGGGAAGTTGGCGTAGCGCTGAGTAGCAGGCCGCCTGGTGGGCGTGGTAGGCCGATTGCGGCTGGAGCGCAAGCTGCTGAAGATGGTAGGCCGTGGCGGCTACGTAGCGCTCAGGATGGCGAAAAGTGGTGGTGTCGGTAGCAAATAACTGTGCAACAGGTATTATCGCAACCAGAAGAAAAGGCAATATTTTCATTGTAATTAAAAATTAATGATGAATTTTAGCAGAATTTCAGCGCATATTGCTCTATCCGCTCCGCATCAGGCACAAATCCCTTGGGCGTGAACATGCCGCACTGATCCACAGGCACGTAGCCCGATTGCCCCTGCCAGCGGGCGATGTAGGGGTTGTAGGCGCAGCGGGCGAGATGAGCGGTGGGGCTTTGCGGGTTGCGCGTGAACACGCGGCAGTCGGGGCAGATGCGGCGGAACTCGCAATGGCGGCACACTTCAACCTGATCCTTGGTTGTAGAGCTAAGCGCGACAATTTGTTCAGCAAGCGCGGTTAGCGGAGTATCACCAATGCTACCAAGCACTTGCTCGGCAAAACGGCAAGGGCGCACAAAGCCGTTAGCATCTATACTTATCTTTTTGTGCCAGCAGCTGCTATGGCAAAGCGTTTCGGCCATCATCTGCCTATTCGTGGCGAAATTGTTTGGATGCACCGTGCCGCATTGCATTTTACTCGAAATGTCGGAGTTTATGAGGTAAACAATACAGCTCTCGCATGGCCCTAATCGTAGCGTTTCAGTTCGTGGGGCATCGGTGAGCAACACCTGTTGCAGCTTGTTCGACTGGTCGAGCAAAGCCTGTAGGTTCTGCTCTATCTCGCAAGAATACTTGGCATTAAGATATACGCTGGCGATGCGCGATTTATGCACATAGCCCAGCAAATTGAGCAACAAAGCAATATCTGCAGTTTCTTTCACAAATATCTGTAGCACCGTACAGTTATGCTCGCTGAGCAGATCGATGGTATTGAATGGGATGATGCTACCCACGTCTAACTGCGCGTTATTTATATGGTTTGGCGTGTCAAAATTTTTGATGGAATTATAGTTAAATGTTATATCATTTTTAGAAATAAACACAAAATTATTCTCTATCAAAAATTCGATATACTCTTCTATGATTTCGCAATTCTCCTTCCCATATAACTGCATAATATGCTCGATGATATCGCCATTGTGCTCCTGCAAAATACGGTATAGTACGTTGGGGATAAATTTGTAACACCGCCTCTGCGTATCAACGATGATGCTACGTGCATAACCTTTTACAGGAATACAACTTGGAAATAGGTATAGCTTGTCCTTGTGGGTCATCCTAACAAATCGATTGGTTTGTGTAGACTGCGGACGATGGCGTAGTCTGATTCATAAAAATCGGAATGATAGCAAAGTTCATAGCCTCCATCGGACACTTGTTCCAAGCGCATCACGCACAGCGGCAGCAGGCTTTCATCGTGCTTTGCAATGCGTTCATATTGTGTATTGCATTGGTTTTTGCTTTTTAGCAATTGCGCTATGCGCTTTTCGAGCATATAGCCACACGGATGCGACACCATCCCGAACTGTCCAAGCGGGTTGAACTCAACGAAATAAATTTGACCCGTTTTATCCTGAATTAAATCGAACGACCCACAGTTGCTGCCTATGGCAGATGCAAAACGGCGCAATCTCTCTTCTACCTCCCGTGGTAGGCAAATGGGCTCGTTGCGGTTGGGCATGGCATTATCGTAGTGCCTAAAATCGACCTTGGTTTTGTCGTTCTCCTGCGAGAATATGGCCATTGAGAAGCATTCGCCATCGAGATAGAATGTACGTATTTCAAACTCCTTGTCGATATATTGCTGCACTAAACTAGGATAAAATGTTTCGGGCATTTTTGCAAGCAGCGCATCATCAATCATCTGCGTGTATGCAAAAAGCGTTGTATCGTCATCGCCATTGGCGTAAATTGCTGTGCCAAACGATTTGGTGATGAACTTTTTGTCGCTGTTTATGATTTTCAGCAATTCACTTTTTGCGGATACGATATGCTGTTGAGCTATGTTTAGTCCAGCCTCTTCGGCAAGCAGCGGTTGTATGAGCTTATTATTGCTATCTAAATCGCTGGGCGAGTTGAGCCAGTAGCAATTATCTTTTGTGATGCAATGCAGGTAGTTCAGCAGTTTGATAGACTCCTCGTTGAGGTATTTTTGCTCGTGGTATGCGCTGCTCCACTTGCGAAACCAAAATGCTGGGCGTTCACCGCGCTGCACCAAGTTCAATATCGTGCCTATTTTTACGGCCAATGTTTGCGGATACACCACCATCACCCGCTCGCCCAAATGGTGGAGCCAATCCATCACCTGATGCGTGGAGGTGTCATCGTCTATCGAAAAGATAATAACCACTATTCTACCTTTTTTAGCGTTACATACACCATTGGTTCGCCCTGAACCCTTATGCCGCCTTCAGGATGTTTTACAACTCTGATGGTGTCGCGTATCCATCTTGGCACATCTGGGGTGTAATATTTGTATTCATATTTTGCAGGCTTTCGAAGCCTCCAATGTAGAAATTTATTTTCGTAGGGTCCGTATGCTTCTCCTACTACGGCATGATTAACTTTACCTCTTGATACTTGATAGCCATCTATGACTATCGGAGGACGGTCTTCATAGGGATTAGTTGGGCAGTTTCGTAGCACTACGTACACCCCCCCCTTGGGCATCTTTAATTTTAAATGCGCTAAATTAATGCGATGGTATGCACCGCCGCGTTCAGCATGGGTAAGCAATGGCCCGTAGAGCAATTTGTTTGCTGTATCAGGTGCAATATGCGCTGCCTGCGCCTCGCATAAAGAAACAAAGAACGGAGCTGTCGGTATTCCCGTTGGATTGATGTATATCAAAAGTTGCTGTATCTCATATTCCTTATCGGGTTCAGTATTCTCTAAATATACAGCAAGCGGTTTATTATAAAGAATCCAAAATGCTGACCAGAATACATTTTTACTCCAGCTAAAGCTTCGGGTTATCCCCATTTTTTTGAGTTTAACCCTTTTGCGTTTTCCCTTTACCTTAACCTCTGAGATGTTATAACCTTGCGCCTGCAATGCTATATCCACTGTACCATTGGGCAAAGCAGATAAATTCATATGCTGCTGCCCATAGCTAACATGGCTCAATGTTACGGTATTACTCCTCAGGTGTTTTGGCACAATCCACTCGCCCTGCAAATTTGTGCTCCCAATTGCGGAATCGCCCACCAGCACGTGGCAGGATGAAATAGGCAGCCCATCTTCTGCATCTATCAAATGCAGGGTGAGCGGCTGGGCAACAGCCGCCGTGGCCCATAGCAGGACCACGGCAACCGTTAGTGCCCATCGGGGGATGGTGGCTGTCATTCTTTTACTCAATCGTATCGCGGCGTGTCTTCTTTGTCCGTATAGCACCCCAGAATATGCACCTCTGCTCCACGGTGAACTCTGGTTTCACGTCACCTGTTATATCCTGCTGCTCCCACACAACAAACCCTTGTCCCTGTATATGGGCCATCTCTTGGTTCATCAGGCGAACAGATTGGAACTTTTCCTCCATTGTTGTCATAACCTCGTGATTAATCGTTAAACGCGTGATACCGGCCTGTAGGCCTCCCCAAAAAAAAGTATTCCATGGTACCAATAGAAACCTGATGTCCGTTTGAATCGTACCCGATTTCTATTTTTTCCACCCTCCATCCCTTGCCGTCAGCTCCCTTCATCTCCTCATCGGTGAGGGCTTTGAACTTGCTCTCACTGAGCTTTTCGAATTTTTCTGTGTTCATTGTCGTGAATTTTTACGCATTAAGATTGCATCCAGCTCTGTACACTGGAAAGTTGTATTTCCGCTATGCGGAAAATTTGTCTTTCGGATGCTTCTCTTTGGCATAGTCCATGGCCATCTGCCACTGCTCTGCCCCTTTGCCCTCGCACGTCCGCATCCCTAACGCCGAGGGCTGGCCAGCCTCCATGCGGCGGGTGCCCACGCAGGCGCAAGAGGCAGCGGTGGCGGGATTTAGCAGGTTCATACTGTAAATCAGATATTTGAGCGAAGTCAGGCGGTATACA
>JAFTDN010000100.1 GCA_017454165.1 Bacteroidales bacterium
AAGTAGAAACCGTAGACGCCACCCATCATCAAATTGCTGGGCAAATACGCTACGCCTCCAACGTGTTTCCACCATCATCGGTGCCGAACCACACGCGGGCATACAAAGCCAGCCACGTGGGACAATATCTGCCAGAGGGCTGCATATTCGATGCCGAGCTCGTGGGCAGCAATCGCTATGGGTTCGAGTTCTCCCTCGAAAAGCCGTTCCTCGATGCCCTGCTCAGAGCCATCGTCGTAAACAAGGAGGTACTGGCCGTGCTCCAAAAGGTGAACCAGCGCGGGCTGATGACCTGGTGGACCGCCGATGGCTACCCCGCCTACGTGGAGAGCGAGGGCTGCAGCCAGCAGTTCGACGTGGGGCAAACCGCCCAGCTATACATCCTGGGCCGCGAGGACAACAACGGATACGTATACGCCCGGGTGGTGGGCCCCTCCGATGGAGCTGTCGATGAGGACGAATCGCGCCGTTTCTGCGTGGAGCACCTCCTCTACGGCGATGACTTTGCACCCGACACCCCAGCGCAATGGGCCACCATCGACACCCGCCTAGTACAGGGGCTATCGCGCCTGCTGCTCCGCTACCAGCGCAGCCTGGTGCAGGCATCGGAGCGCTTCAGGGTGCTGTGCGTATGCCGCATCCTAGCGGCCATGACCACCGACACCGTCGCCGCCGACTACATCGCCGTGGCCTGCGACTACCTGCGCAACCTCATGCTCTTCTCCAGCGGCCACATCGACAAAATAAAGCCGCTGGAGCCAGATGCCAATCTAGCCGCCGAGCCCGGCATAGCCCGCCGAATGGGCATCGTGCGCATATTGCAGGACTACGGTCTCGATGCCGACTCGGAGCACCTCAGCACCATAATACACACCAGCCGCGACCCGCTGCTAGTGCAGCTGGCCAAGCTCGTGCAATCGTGCAACCGAATCGACGATGTGTACCCCACCATCAAGACCGTAATCAAGCGCGAGATCACCAAGTTCCTAGCAGTGGAAACCGAGGACAGCACCGACTTCGAGGAGGCCGTGGGGCCCAACCTCGGCATGGAGAGCAGCCGCGTGGAATTCAAGACCTCGTTCTTTTTCGCCCCGCCCGATGCCTACGAGCAGAACCAGGAGAAGAACATCTTCCGCAGCCTATGCTCCTTCCTGAACGCCCCCGAGGGCGGCACCCTCTACCTCGGCGTGAACGACAGCGGCGGCATCAACGGCCTCCACAGCGAGCTGGAGGCCCTCGGCAAACGGGCACCTGGCTACAGCGGCATCGATGGCTATATCCGCTACATCACCGACCGCGCCCGCAGCTACTTCGACCTCGATGTGCGCCTATGCCTCCACATAGAGCCAGCCTACGACAACAGGGTGGTGGCCATCCACGTGGAGCCCTACGAGCACGGCGTGGTAGAGTTCGAGGGCACACCGTACATCCGCAACAACATAGAATCGGTGAAGATGAGCCAGACGCTACGCCGGCAGATAGAGGCCAAGCGCATAGAGGCCCGACGCGGCAAGCCCTCCAAGAACATCGTGGCCCTCACCGAGGCCATACGCGAGGAGCGGCAGGTAATACTCCACGGATGCTCGGAGCTGGGCTACAGCCAACTGGAACCGCTCACCGCGGAGCCGTTCGCCTTTACGGACAACCGCGACTTCGTGTGGGCCTACAACGTGGCCGAGGCCCGCAACATGGTGCTCCGCATACAGCACATTGGTAACGTGCAGATTACCAGCGACCGATGGGCCCACAAGGCCCAACACCAGAGCGAACCCATGGACATCTTCCACTGCACGGGCGCAAACCCCATAAAGATGCGCCTTGAGCTGGACATCGTGGCCCGCAACATCCTCATAGAGGAGTACCCCGAGGCCACCAGCGAGCTAGAAGACCTAGGCAACAATCGCTACATGCTGAGCACCAGCGTATTTGACCTACAGGGCGTGGGGCGGTTCTACTGCGGCCTGGCCGACCACATCCGCATCGCGCATGCCCCAGGGCTGGCCGAGTTCGCGAAGGAACACTTCCAGCGGGGGCTGAAAGTGCTACAACATCAGCCCATGGTGAACAGCTAGCCCTGCCCCACCAGCCCCTTGGCGTGGGCCAGGGCTAGATCGAACGAAGGATGCACGTTCCCCTCCCCCACCAACGCCTCTAGGCCGCTGCGGCGCAGCTCAACGGCCACCTCGGGGCGTACCCCCGACAGCAGCACCTCTATGCCACGCCCCTGCAAGCTTTGCACCGCATCGCGCAGGTTGTTCAGTCCGGTAGAATCGACAAAGGGCACATGGCGCATACGTATAATCATCACCTGCGAGCGTTGCCCCACGTTTTTGATCACCTCGCAGTAGGCCTTGGCCGAGGCGAAGAAGAATGGACCGCTAATCTCGTATATTCCAATCGATTTGGGAATATCGGGGTGCAGTTCCAGCAGGTCGGCGTCCACCTGACGCTCGCTCAGCGCGCTGTTGGTCTCCGACATGCGACGCATGAACAGCAGCGACGATAACACCACGCCCACCTCTATGGCCACCGTAAGATCCACCAGCACTGTGAGCACAAATGTAACAATTAGCACAATACGGTCGAAATTCGAGGCATGCATTATCGATACAAAGTTGCGCCACTCGCTCATGTTGTAGGCCACCACAATCAGTATGCCCGCCAGGCACGACATGGGAATGAGCTTGGCCCACTGACCAAACACAAGCATGATGAGCAACAACGTGAGCACATGTATGATTCCTGCCACTGGCGTACGTCCGCCGCTACGCACGTTGGTGGCCGTGCGGGCAATGGCTCCGGTGGCCGGTATGCCGCCAAAGAAAGGCGTAACGATGTTGGCCACGCCCTGAGCAATCAGCTCGGTGTTGGAGCGATGCTGTCCGCCCACCATGCCGTCGGCCACCACAGCCGATAGCAGCGACTCTATGCCGCCCAGCAGCGCAATGGTGAGCGCTGGGCCAATGTAGCCCCCGATGTTGCTCAGGTCGAAGTTGGGCGCGGCCAGGGTGAATGTGCTGGGAATATCGCCAAACACCGTCTCGATGGTGGTTACGGGCAGGTCGAACACGGCCACGGCGGCGGTTATGGCAATGATGGCCACAAACGAGCCGGGCACCTTGGTGGTGATGCGCTTGAAATACACCGCAATCAGTATGGTGGTCACCGTGATGCCCACCGCGTAGAGGTTGGTTGTGCCTATGTTGCTGGCGTAGGCAGCCCATTTGCCCAGAAAACTACTGGGTACCTCGGCCAGCTCCAGCCCCAGAGCGTCCTTAATCTGCGTGGAGAAGATGGTGAGCGCAATGCCGCTGGTGAAGCCCACGATGAGCGGGTAGGGGATAAACTTGAGCAGGCTGCCCAGCTTCAGCAATCCGAACAGCACCATGATGATGCCCGCCAGCACTGTGGCCACCAGCAGCCCATCGAGGCCATACTGCTCGATGATGCCATACACTATCACGATGAAAGCCCCCGTGGGACCGCCAATCTGCACGCGGCTACCGCCAAGTGCCGAGATGATGAAACCGGCCACAATGGCTGTAACCAGTCCCTTGTCGGGCGACACGCCCGAGGCCACGGCAAAGGCGATGGCCAGCGGCAGCGCAACAATGCCCACAATGATGCCCGCAAACAGATCCCTGGTGAATTGCTCCTTAAAATAGCCAGGTTTGAACACCGACAGCAGCTGCGGCTTAAATATTGGCTCCATAAAAAACTTACGTTTATTAGGCGTTATGCGTTGGTTTATAGTCATTTACATGCTACCTCTGGGGCAACACTCAGGCCACAAAGGTACATAAACTTCAGACGTTGTATTCCTGAGAGACTGAAAAATATTGTGCCGTTATGGCGATTTCCAAGCTGATATGTTCAGCAGCAAGGCCACGCTCCTGACCCAAGTTCAGCACCGTCATCGGCTTCGAGTACTTCCGTCAGCCTCCCCATAGATGCGCACCGCAGTCCCCAAATCATCAACGCGGGTGCAAAGGCCTAGATGCCCTCGTGCCGATGTTCAAGATGCCCGTCCAGCAGCGCGTATACGCTCTGAGCCACGAGCGGGCCGAGCTCCAAATCGGCTGCCTCATCTCGTTCCGCCACCTCCTCGACCAGTCCTTCGCCGACCGCAGGCTGACCCAGCACGGCGTGGGCTTCCGCGCCATCATTCGCAAACCAGCGTTCAACCAACTCACAGTGCTGGTACACAACATGTGCCGCAACGAGCAGGCACTGCGGATTATGTAGAAAAAAATATGCCACATAAAACACAGATA
>JAFTDN010000101.1 GCA_017454165.1 Bacteroidales bacterium
ATGAATATCATAGCGCACCCCATAAGCCGACGGATATTGGAAGGCATGTTGCCTGGATATTTTGGTGATATGGTGAAAGCCGTGGTTGATATTAGACTTGGTCTTATTGGCCTTGATGCAGAGTTACATGCTGATATTGAAACTGAAATGCTCTCGCAAGGCTCTCTACAACCCGATTTATGGGGTGTTAACATCTATCCATCTGATAATGAGATTTTTGTCGAGTTCGATTCATTGATAAATATTCGCCCTTACCAAAACAACCCCAGTCGCGATGTACTAGACCCCGATGTGCGTCAAGCAATACTTGATATTGTAAACGAAATTATCATAAATGATTAACTATCAACACAAAGACCTCGCTGCTGGACGCTGGGCCACCATGTCGCTGGCCGACCAAATGCTCAACATCGGCAGCGAAATATCGCGGGCCAATCGCTGGCGAGCCAAAGGCAATACGGAACGCTGCCATAGCGCAGCCGCCAGAGCCCTAGAGCTACTTTCGCTAACCATCGAAAGCCAAAAGGGCAAGCACAGCCTCCGTGAATTTTGTAGGCTTCACGAGGTTATTGCAGATCTCTACTACGGCGACAACACCTATCAAACCGACCCCGCCAAGCTACAACAATACTTTGACGCATTCATCTACAGCCGTTCACAGCAACAATAAAAACAACCCTCTCTATCTCTATGCTCGATTTCAGCCACGCCGTACTCGATTCGGTGATTGTACTCCCCGCGCTGCCCTCCCAGGGCAGCGCTTCGGGGCATATCGCCGCCGCCCCGCTCGACCTGTCCGACGAAATGCTAGCCCAGCTGCTCCAAAGCTACTTCCTGAGCAGCTTTCGCGGCTCCGACTTCTACTCGTTTGGCCCCGAGGGCCCGCTCGACTCGCATCCGTTATTCCCATGCTGCTCCGCCATATTCGATGGCGGCGACATGCAGGCGCATGCCCAGGCCATGGCCCAGCACCTGCATAGCGCATCGCAGAGCCAGACCATCAAGGACGGCGAGCTGTTCGTGGCCTTTGTGCGCGATTGCGTGGTGGACGGCGAGATGACCAACGCCATTGGGCTCTTCAAGGCCGAGAGCAAGGATCAGTTCCTGAAGGTGCACCGCCACCCCGATGGCACCATCAGCGTGAGCTGCGAGTTCGGCATCAGCCCCAAGCGCCTCGACAAGGGCTGCCTCGTGTTCGACACCGAGCGCGAGCTGGGCCTAAAGCTATGCGTGGTGGACAACACCAACCGCGACCAGGCCCGGTTTTGGGCCGACGACTTCTTGCAGGCCACGCGCCGCGATAGCGATTTCTATCAAACCAAAACCGCCATGTCGCTCTACAAGGATTTCGTACAGGACGTGATTACCCCCACCAACGACCATTCCAAAATAGAACAGGCGCAGCTGCTCTCGAAGGCCCGCGACTACTTCACCAACCGCGAAACCTTTGAGCAGGACGACTTTGAGGCCACCGTGTTGCAGTCGGACGGCAACATTGAGGCTTTCCGCGAATACAAGCGTGAGTACGAGGACGCATTGGGATACGAAATACCACAGGGCTTCGCCATATCGTCTGATGCTGCCAAGCAGGCCAGCAAAACGTTCAAAAGCTGCATCAAGCTCGACAAGAATTTTCACATCTACATACACGGCAAGCAGGAACGCGTGGAGAAGGGCTACGATCACGAGCGCGGCCTGAACTACTACAAGCTTTTCTTCGACCACGAACAGTGAGCTCCCGTTAAACCTTTGTTGGAAAGCACCGTATAATATACTGCAACCCAACGCATCTGGCTCATGCTGCGCAAGGCCATACATATAGCCCTCTCCGTCCCGATACTGCTGGCGGCGCTGCTCGCCGCCAATGGCGTTACGGTGTTCGTGCACCGGTGCCACTGCCACCACGGGGGGCTCTACGTGTCGCTGATGGGCCAGCAGCAGTGCGAGGTGCTCCACGGCTACCAGCACCATTGTCACGCGCATTGCCATGGCCCTTGCGGATCTGCCCACCACCATGCCGCCCCCAGCGGCTGCGCCCATAGCCACGCCCACAGCGTGGACGGCGGCCCCCTGTTCGACATCATCGCCGAGACCGAATGCTGCGGCTGCGAGGATGAGCGCATCGCCCTCAAGCTCCTGTACCCGCTGGTTGAGCAAACAACCATCGATGGGCTAGGCCCACGTTGGCTCACAGAGCTGCCCGTATGGATGCCCTCCTGCATGCGTACCGTGCGCAGCCTGTCCTCTGAGGCTGATGCCCCTCCGCCATCGCCGCCCCCCGCTTGGGGGCCATCGCGGCAGCTAGCCTGCGCCCGATCGGCGCTCGCCCCCTCACCATCCGATCCCTATCTGCTCTAGCCTTA
This sequence comes from Bacteroidales bacterium, assembly GCA_017454165.1. Classification (GTDB taxonomy): domain Bacteria; phylum Bacteroidota; class Bacteroidia; order Bacteroidales; family Tenuifilaceae; genus RGIG6076. The sequence goes on from JAFTDN010000101.1 coordinate 2,364, forward strand.
GGCGCGGCCATGCCCCGCCTATAGGTCGCTATGCGGCCATGCTGTGTGTATGTCCCCGCAGCGGTTACGCGTCTGCAACCATGCGCCTGCAGCGCGAAAATAATCATCAATGGTTTGAATTTCAAGTCGTTAATTATGAGCAGATTTAAATACTATGGCATTGCTAGGGCATGCGCATTGGCCCTGCTGCTACCGCTGCTGGCCCTGCCAGCGCAGGGCCAGCAGCTACGGGGGCAGATCTTGGGCCGCGATGAGAGCGGCGTGGCGTCGCCCCTGCCCGGGGCCAGCGTGGTGTGGCTGGGCACCACTGTGGGCACGGCCACCGATGCTCAGGGGCACTTCGCCTTGAAAGCCGTGGATGGTCGCAATCGGCTGATTGTGAGCTATGTCGGCTTTGCATCGGACACATTGCTGGTGGATGACATCAGCCTGCCCGTAGCGCATACGCTGGAGGCCGCCCGCAGCATAGCGGCGGTAGTGCTTACGGCCACTGCTGCTGGCAGCCATTTCGACCGGCTGAACCCCATCCAAACCCAGCGTGTTACTGGCAACGAGCTGCGCAAGGCAGCGTGCTGCAACCTAGCCGAGAGCTTCGAAACCAACGCATCGGTCGATGTGTCATACTCCGATGCTGTTACTGGGGCCAAGCAGATTCAGATGCTCGGCCTGGCCGGCATCTACTCGCAGCTACAGCTCGAGAACATCCCATCGATGCGTGGGCTGGCCTCGGTGTTCGGGCTCAACTACGTGCCCGGCTCGTGGATGGAGTCCATACAAATATCGAAGGGCACAGCCTCGGTTACCAATGGCTACGAGAGCATCACGGGGCAGATTAACGTGGAGCTTAAAAAGCCCTGGGAGGATGAGCGCTGCCACCTGAACCTCTACGCCAATAGCATGGGAGCCGTCGAGCTTAACGCTAACTACGCCCTGAACGTAACGCCCAACCTCTACACCATGCTGCTAGTGCACGGCTCCCACATGGGCCGCCGCGCCGACCACAATCATGATGGCTTTATAGACGACCCGCTGGCCACGCAGTATAACGTCTACAACCGTTGGAAATACATGGGTAAAAACCTTGAGACCGACTTCGGCCTCAAGTACATGGACGAGCAGCGCTTGGGCGGTCAGATGGGCTACCAACGCGGAGCCGAGCAGAGACTGGGCAGCCCTTATGGCTTCAGCGTGGGCACACGTAGGCTGGAGGCGTACAACAAGACGGGCTACATATTTGAGCGCGAGGCCACCAGCCTGGGCTTCATCAACTCCTACACCATGCACGACCATGCATCGAATTACGGCCAGCGGGCCTACAACGCCTTGCAGCACAGCCTATACAGCAACCTGATATTCTACACCTACGTGGGCAACACCAACCACAGCATTAGCGCAGGGGCCAGCCTGGTGCTCGATGTGTACGATGAGCACCTCGACTCGCTGCGTCTCGACCGCACCGAGTGCACCCCAGGCGTGTTTGCCGAGTACACCTACAAGCTGCTCGAGCAGCTCACATTGATGGCTGGTGCCCGCATCGACCACCACAACCGCCACGGGCTATTCGTTACGCCCCGAGCGCACGTCATGTACCGTCCCGTGGAGCAACTCACCATACGCGCCAGCGTGGGCAAGGGCTACCGCTCGCCTAGCGCCGTGGCTGAGAACACCAGCCTGCTGGCCAGCAACAGGCGGTTCGTTTTCGATGAGCTGGCCCGCCTAGAGCAGGCCTGGTGCATGGGCATCAATGTGCTGCAGCGCTACACTATCGGCGGCAGGGCTTTCAGCCTGAGCCTCGACTACTACCGCACCCACTTCGTGAATCAGTACATAGTGGATGCCGACCAGCAGGCTACCCAGGTGCATTTCTACAACCTCGACGGGCGCTCGTACTCCAATAGCTTTCAGGCCGAGCTCAACGCGCAGCCATTCAAGGGGTTCGATATGGTGCTGGCCTATCGCATCAACGATGTGAAAGCCACCATCAACGGGCAGCTGCAGGAGAAGCCGCTCATCAGCCGCAACAAGGGCTTGGCCAGCCTGAGCTACAAGACGCCCCTCAAGAAGTGGCAGTTCGACTACACCTTGCAGCTACACGGCGGCGGGCGCCTGCCCGCCATGAATGGCTATCCCATTGAGCTACAGCGGGGGCAGAGCTTCGACCCATTTGTTACCATGAATGCCCAGATAACCAAGCTATTCCGTTGGTTCGACCTGTATGTGGGCGTGGAAAATCTAACGGGCCACACGCAGTCCGACCCAATAATCGCGCCTGCCGACCCCTACAGCCCATTCTTCGATGCCTCCCAGATTTGGGGCCCCATCAGCGGGGCCAAGTACTATGCTGGGCTACGTTTTTCGCTCTGGAAGTGAGCCGTTTGGCAATGTTTTTGACAGATAAATTATCAAAGTTCAACCCAATAAATCGTGTAAAGCTATGAAGATGCTATTTTGCTTGATGCTGGGCGCATCCGCCCTGCTATCGCTCAACAGCCAGGCCGTGCAGGCCGCCCCACCCAAGAAGGACGTGAAGACTGTGGTGTTCGACGTGTCGGTGCACTGCAAGTCGTGCAAGGAGAAGATTGAGCGCAGCGTGGCCTTCGAGAAGGGCATCAAGGAGATCAATGCCTCGGTGGACGAGCGCACCGTAACCGTGCGCTACGATGCCGCCAAGACCGACACCGACAAGATTGCCGCCGCCATCCGTAAGCTGGGCTACGAGGTGGCCCTGCACAATCCCAAGGCCGAGCACCACAGGCATGGGCATGGTCACAGCTGCGCCGACACCTGCTCGGGCGGTCATCACCACCACCATCATCACCATCATTGAGCTTGGTGAGCAGAGGTGAGGCGCGGGGCTGCTCCCGCGCCTCATTTTTTTGGGGGGCCATTGCTGCTACCTACCAGCCGGGCAGAAAGTTGAGGCCGAAGTTGAGCGATTTGAGCCCGCCCAGCTGGTAGGGCACGGCCAGGTAGGGTTCAAGCACTATCATGCCGAACAGGTTCACGCGCAGGCTGATGCCCGAGCTCACAAAGGGGATGTGCTGCTCGCGGCTGCTGGGATGCCAAGCCATCGTGGGCGGGCCATCGGCGCTCCAGGCCATGCCAGCATCGGTGAATAGGGCCAGCTCGGTAAACAGTTTGTTGGTGCCTATGAGGGCCAGCCTGGCTGGGCCCGTGAAGGGGATGCGTAGCTCGGCGCTCAGCAGCACCATTTGGTTGCCCTGCATTTGGTCGATGTTGGTGATGCCCGACGGGTCGTAGCGGTTGAACTGGCTGCCGCTGTAACCGCGCACGTACCAAGGGTAGGCCAGGTAGATCGGGCTCAGGAGGTTGAGCAGCTCCGACCGCCCAAATCGGCCCTTGTACATGGCCCGCATGGCGAAGCACAGCGGACGGCGGAAGATGTACCTACGCAGGTCGGCCCCCAGTGCCACGTAGTCGTAGTCGCCGAATGCCTTTTCGGCCCCAATCCATGCGCGCTGGCCCCGCATGGGCGAAGCCATGCCGAAGTCGGAGTTGTCGAACACGTAGGCCGCTGTGGTGCGCTGCATCCAGATGGGCGCGGGGGCATCGGTATCGCGGTGGCGATCCGAGCCGTAGTAGATGTTGCCGTGGTAGTAGTTGGAGTAGATGTCGATGCGGTACGAGTAGCGCTGCACCGCTGCCGACAGCTCGAAGCGCTGGGTGGTGGAGAGCGGGAACTGTACCATGAGACCCGCCGAGCTCTGGAACAGGCGGTACTGCACCAGCTGGTAGTCATCGAGCAGCAGCTTTTGGCCATCGATCTGAGCCGTGAGGGTGTCGAACCCGTAGGCCCCCCACGATATGGGGATGTGGGCTAGCGTAGCCCCCCAAGCCATGTAGCGCCGCTGCTTTACGTAGCTCAGCTGGCCGCCAAAGTCGTATATTTCGCCGTTGAGGGCCAGCGCGGCATAGAGCATGTTGGTGCCGGTGATGTCGCTGAAGAGCATCTCGATGCCGCCGGCCAGCCCGGTGCCGAACTGTCCGGCGGTCATGCCCATGCCGATGTTCGACACGTAGTCGAGCTTGAATTTGCGCTTGAACGGGATGTGGCGGAATGTTTGGCTGCTATGCGATGCGCTGTCATTGCCGCTCAGACCCGCATCCACGATGCCCACCACGGCGCGGTTGCTGGGGGGGAGGGTAGAGGCGGCTATGTTTACATCCAGTGGGCTCACCTCCACGGGGTGCAGCTCCACCGTGTCGGCGGAGTATATGGAATAGCGACCGTTGTAGAAGTGCGAGTAGCAAATCTCATCGTTCTCGCGGGCTACGCTCATGGCGGGTGCTAGAGGCGATATGCCCGATATGCCCGTGAGCAGGTCGGTCAGCTGCACCGTGCGGCCCGTGCTGGGCGTGTGCCGGTACAGGTTGCGAAAGCCCTCGCGGTTCGAGAGGAAGTAGATGTGGGTGCTGCAGCCCGAGAACATGGGGTTCAGGTTTTCGGCGGTGGGGAACACGTCGAGCGTGCGCGTTTGGCCGCTGGCCACATCGAGGGTGGCTAGGCTGTATCCCATACCGCTGGGGTTGAGCGGGGTGGGGTGGTCGGTGCTGAACACAATCTGCTCGCCGTTGGCCGACCACGCGGGGTGGATGTTGCACCACGGGTCGCGGGTGAGCTGTGTGGTGCGCAGCGTGCGCAGGTCGATGCTGTACAGGTCGTTGATGCCATCCACCAGCCCCGACACGGCTATGCTCTGCCCATCGGGCGACCACGCGGGGTGGTTGAAGTATGGCACCCCCTCGATGGCCAGCTCTTGCTGCTCGTTGGTGTATAGGTCGATGATTATGAGCTTGTTCACGCCCCGGCTGAATGCCACAAAGGCAAAGCGGCGGCTATCGGGCGACCAGGTGCCCGCCGACTCCACGAAGTTGATTGCGTCCACATCGCTCTTGCGCACCTGCTGCGATAGGCGGCGCAGCACCTTGCCGCTCACGGCGTGGGCTATGAACAGGTCGGTCGAGAACAGGTCCATCTCCGAGAAGAACGCCACGTGTCGGCCATCGGGACTTACCGATGGCGATATGTTGGCTTCGCCCGCGTTGCGCTCGAATAGGATTTTACTGCCGGGAGGGTTCTCGTTGCGATGGGGCATCATGCCCATGTAGTGCTCCTCGCACACCGACCGCCAGAGCACCGATAGGGCCTCTTCGTCCATGCCCAGATGCTTGTGCAGCGCCGTGCCGTAGTCGCTGAGCGCCGTTTCGCGGAAGATGGGTACTATCAGGCTGTCGCCGAACGTTTTGCCCACAAATGCCCAGAACGCGTGCCCCCAGCGGTAGGGGAAGTAGGTGTGCATCTGGGTGGTGAGCTGCCGCAGGGTGGGGAAGTTGTCGTTGAGCAGCGCATCGCGTATCCACATGGCCGTTTGGTTGTCGGTTGAGCCTATGGAGAGGTACTCGGCCATGCCCTCCACCATCCATAGCGGCACTTGCTGTATGCTGTTCACCGACAGCGAGTCGTGTCCGAGCAGCATGTCGTATTGGAAGGCGTGCACCATCTCGTGCCCCAGCACGTGGTTGGTCTGCGCCCATGTTTCGGTGAGCGGGAATATGACGCGGTTCTTGAGCGACTCCGTAACGCCGCCCGTACCCACGCCCACCGTGCCGCTTATGGCATTGGTCTGCTGGAAGTCGGCATGGTTGCTATAGGCCAGTATGGGGTTCTGCCGGCTCAGCGTGTCGCCAAACATGCGGCTGTGCCGATTGTGCCACCGCTCAGAGGCCTGCGCCAGCCGGTTCAGTACGCTGTCGTTGCCCAGGTAGTGGTAGATGTCAAAATGGGGCGTTGCGTACACCCTGAAACGTATGTCCTTGTATATGGGTTTGTTGCGCCCAAAGTACTGCGCCCGCAACGGCGATGCCCAGCCCAGCGATAGGGCTGTCAGCGCTGCGTATATGATAAAGTGCGGGCGCATGGAGGATGCTTAGACCTGCTCTATGCGGCACGAGCCCATGGTCACCCGCCCATCCACTATTAGCAGCGGCCCATCGACGGGGGGACTGCTGGGGCGCAGGTCGCTCACGCTGCCCATTATGGGGTTCGCATCGACTTGCACCCGCCAGCTGGGGGGCACAATCAGGGTGCAGCCTCCCGCGAAGCAGCTCACGCGCAGCCTTACGCTAGGGGCGCTGAGCGTGGTGCCCGACAGATCGACTATGGCCATTCCTAGGGCGCTGCGCACCTCTCCGCCCGCTATGCGCTGGGCGCTGGGCTTAAAGCGGCGGCTCGATAGCGCGGTGGAGTAGTTGAGGTACATCGCGTTGGGCTCACCCCCTGTGGGCTGCGATGCGGCCCCGCCATCGGGAGGGGCCGCCCCCGATGCGGGCTCCTCGGTGCTTGGGGCAGGGGAGCGCCAGCCCACCATCAGCGCTAGGCCGCCTACCATCAGCCCTACGGGCCATAGCAGCTTGCGCAGCGTCTCCGAGAGGTCTATGAACCGGAACGCCCAAAAGAAGGCACCTAGCAGGAATAGCGCCCAGCCGGCCTGGCGCGAGCCGCGTGAGCTCAGCATGAACAGGCCCACTACCATCAGCACCATCTGCCAGGTGAATATGTCGCTCCAGTCTATGTCCCAAATCCCAAAATTGTGTAGGAACACGAGCAGCCCCGCCGCCATCAGCAGGATGCCCCAAATGGTTCGAACCCTCACGGGTTCGCGCATGTGCCTCTGTTCGTCCATCGCAATTCTATGTATCGTTTAACCTATACTGTACGTGCAAAGGTAATTTTTGTGCCGATGTGGCGCAAAAAAATGGGTGTGCGACCGCAAAATTTTGGAAGGCCCAGCATCCGTACCCACATTTTTGGAGCTAGGAACAACGCTATTCGATTTGCAACGTATAGTGTAAATATGGAACGAGCTGATATTGTACGCAGGATTATCATGACTATCATTGGTCTGCGCAACGCAGCCAAGGCCCTTATGGCCGACTTTGGCACGATGCCGGAGGACGAGTTCAACCGCCGCTTCAACCAGCTCAGCGAGCAGATTGAGGCCGAGATTGCCGCCTTGCCGCCCGATGAGTACACCGCCATGGAGATAGAGGCCTGGATTAGGCTGCTCTACATCCGCCTGAACGGCCTCGAGCGCGACAACGTGCCCAACCTCCACCTGAATCGGCACTACATCACCGAGCTGATCAGCCTGCTCTCCTCCACCCAGCTGCGTGTGCTAGAGGACGAGCACGATTTCCGTATAGATGCCGCTCCCAGCGGCGCGGCGCGTAGCATGATTGAGGTGGATCCCGCAGTGCTGGCCGCCATGCTGGCCACCATGCACAACCTGAGCCTGCTGCGCTCCAACACCGACCCGCAGCAGCTTTGTGCCCATTTTGCCACCCTCATGGGCTACAACCCCGATGAGATAGCCCGCCACGTAGAGCTCGACAGGGCCACGGGCAGGCTCAAGGCCCATGTGGAGCTGGGCGACATGCTGAAGCTGCAGCGTATAGTGCAGTGCATGCTCGACCGCATCAACAGCCTAATATCGTACAGCTTACCCCAGCAGCAGGCCTAGCCCTGTGGACAAGTGCTGTGGTGCATTGGCGGCCTCCAATATGGGGTTGCAGCTGGGCTCCGCATTGGGCGCATCGGCCAAGATGCCAAGCACGAGAGGGTTTGTTGCGCTGTGCTCCATGCGTTGCTCGGCGGGGGCTGCCTCGCGCCCTCATGGTGCTGCCGATGGGATGGGCCTTTGGCGAGTTCAAGCAAGCCAAGCCCCCATCGCGAAGCGTGCACCATTTGTAGATGTTAGATGATTAAAAGACTATGCCTATGCAATTTATGTCAGTTGTGAGTAAAGATTGTTGGCCAAACGATTAGTTTGGAACTATATTTGTAGCTACGCATAATGTACGTCACCGCGCTTCGGTTTGGTTAGTTTGTGAATATCATTGCGGTGGTGTGCATGCACGTATTTCTCATCAATAGTTATTATCGTGTGTTTGGGTAGGGGGCTGCACAGCGCGGCCCCCTATTTTTGCACCCCGCAGCGGCCTACCGCCTGAATACGAAATACACGGCCAAAACTAGGCACACAAAGCCGGCTAGATGGTTCCATCGCAGCGTTTCGGTGCGGAACACCAGCACCGAGAACAGCCCGAACACCAGCAGCGACACCACTTCCTGTATCACCTTGAGCTCCACCAGCGAGAAAGGCCCGCCGTTGCCCTTGAAGCCCAGCCTGTTGGCGGGTACCTGGAAGAAGTACTCGAACAGCGCTATGCCCCAGCTGATGAGCACTATGGCCACCAGCCCCAAATTCTCGGACCAGCGCATGTCCTTGAACCGCAGATGCCCATACCAGGCAAAGGTCATAAAGGTGTTCGATAGCACTAGCAGCAGCACGGTATATAGCCCTTTCATGGCGTTGTGGTGGGTTGGGAAGCGAACCGCAAAAATACGCATCAAAAGCATTCGCTGGGCCGCGTAGGGGCAAAATTATGCGCTTATCTTCGGAGCCTATGGCAAAATCGATTACTTTTGTGGCCGATAAACTATAGTATTTGTATGCAAATATCGATGACGGGCTATGGCAGGGCCATGGTGGAGCAGGGAGGGCACAGGGTGAGCGTTGAGCTGCGCTCGCTCAACAGCAAGCAGCTCGACCTTGCGGTCAAGCTCCCGCCGCTGCTCCGCGAGGCCGAGATGGGCCTACGCGCCCTGGTAGGCCAACGCCTGAGCCGTGGTAAGGTGGAGCTGATAGCGGCGCTAGAGGCAACAACCTGCACCGCCGAGGTGCCAATCAACGCGGCCCTATTCTCGGCCTACGTGGCCGAGCTGCGATGCCTAGCCGAGCAGAACGGAATATCCCTTGAGGGCGAACAGCTGCTATCTACCGTGCTGCGCTTGCCCGATGTGCTGCGGCAGGAGCGCACCGAGCCCAGCGCCGAGCAGCAGCAGGCCCTACAGCAGGCCCTGCTGCAGGCCGCCGAACAGGCCATTGATGCGCTATGCCAATTCCGCCAACGCGAAGGGCAGGCGCTTGAGGCCGACCTGCTGCAACGGGTCGATACCATCGGCCAGCTGCTGCTGCGGGTGGAGCAGTACGAAGCCCAGCGCATCGCCGGTGTAAAGCAGCGCCTCCTCGATGCCCTTGCCGCCATGCAGCAGGAGCTGAGGCCCGATCCCGCCCGATTCGAGCAGGAGCTCATATTCTACATCGAAAAGATGGACATCAACGAGGAGAAAGTGCGCCTGCGCCAGCACTGCCAATACTTCATCGAAACCTGCACCCAAGCCCCCGCATCGGGCCGCAAGCTGGGCTTCATTGCCCAGGAGATGGGGCGCGAGATCAACACCATGGGCTCAAAGGCCAACCACGCCGAGCTACAAAAGCTCGTGGTGATGATGAAGGACGAGCTAGAAAAGATAAAAGAGCAAGTGCTCAATGTGCTATGAACCAGAATATACCCATCGATAGCACCGCTACCAACGGCAGGCTCATCATATTTTCGGCCCCCTCGGGGGCCGGCAAAACCACCATCATGCGCCACCTGCTACAGCACCTGCCGCAGCTCGAGTTCTCGGTGTCGGCTTGTAGCAGGCCGCCCCGCCCTGGCGAGGTCGATGGGCGCGACTACCACTTCATGTCGGAGCCCGACTTCAGGGCCCGTGCCGAGCGGGGCGAGTTCGTGGAATGGGAGGAGGTGTACCCCGGCCACCTCTACGGTACGCTGTGGTCGGAGCTGCACCGTATATGGGCCAATGGCCACGTGGTGGCGTTCGATGTGGACGTAAAGGGCGGCCTCAACCTAAAGCGCAAGTTCCCGAGCAGCGCGCTGGCCGTATTCATCATGCCTCCATCGGTGGAGGCGCTGCGCCAGCGCCTATTGGCCCGCAATACCGAAACCCTAGAGAAGGTGGAGATGCGTGTGCGCCGCGCCGAGCTGGAGATGGCGCAGGCCCCCAGCTTCGACACCATCGTGCTCAACGACGTGCTGGAGGAGGCCCAGGGGCAGGCCCTCAGCTTGGTGTCGGAATGGCTGCTCGGTGGGCTATAAATGTGTGGTGCCATGCGAGTAGGTCTGATGTTTGGCTCTTACAACCCCCTGCATGTGGGACATCTGATCATAGCCGACTACATGCTCGATTTCTGCGACCTAGACGAGGTGTGGCTCGTGTTGAGCCCTCAAAATCCGCTGAAAGAGGCCAGCACGCTGGCCCCCGATGAGCACCGCGCCGGGATGATACGTCAGGCCCTCGCCGATGCCTCGCACGCGCTGAAGCTCTGCGATGTAGAGCTGCACATGCCCCGCCCTTCCTACACCGTGGATACCCTGCGCCGCCTCGGCGACATGTACCCCCAGCATGAGTTCGTAGTGCTGCTAGGCTCCGACTGCCTCGACACCCTGCCGCAGTGGAAGGGCTACCGCGAGCTCATAGAAGGCTGGGACTTCTACATCTACCCCCGCTCGGCTAGGGCCTACACCGCCCCCATGCCATCGACCCGCTTTAGATTGGTGGATGCCCCCATGCTCGGCATCTCATCGACCGAAGTGCGCCACATCATCGCCCAGGGGGGCGATGCCTCGGGCTACATGCCCAGCGATGAATGGAGCTACATCAAAGATCATGGGCTTTACGGATGCCCTAAAAATAATAGAATGCGATGGATGACACCATAAAACAGCTCATCGAGCGCAACGAGCTCGATACGGCCATGCACCATGCGTTGGCCCTACCCGACACCGAGGCCCAGACTTGGCTTGTACGCGGACGCATACATAGCAGGCGGGGCAATATGTCCGAGGCCCTCTCGTGCTATAGCCGCGCCCTGCACATCGACCCGGCCTGCGGGGAGGCCCGCGCCCTGATCGAGATGGCCAGCGCCATCTTCGACTTCCGCGACCCAAGCCTGCTCAACCCCTAGGATGAATTACATAACATTCTAACAATAAGCATAATGGCAACAAATCTGAAGAACCTATCCATCGGCCCCGACCGCATACCATCGGCCCGCAAGATGGTGTTCGGCATAGTGGTGGCCGACTGGAATAGCGACATCACCCACGAGCTGATGCGCGGAGCGCATGAAACCCTGCTCAAGCACGGGGCGCAGACCGAGAATATCCTCGTAAAGCACGTGCCCGGTGCCTTTGAGCTCACCCTGGGGGCGCAGTTCATGGCCGAGTATGGCGACTTCGATGGCATCATCTGCCTGGGCTGCGTCATTCAGGGCGAGACGCGCCACTTCGACTACATCTGCCAGAGCGTGTCGCACGGCCTCACCGAGCTCAACATGACCTACAACATCCCCATTATATTCGGCGTGCTCACCACCAACACCCTTGAGCAGGCCAAGGCACGCGCAGGCGGCGAGCTGGGCAACAAGGGCGAGGAGGCCGCCATTGCGGCCATACAGATGGCCCACCTGCAGCTCGAGATGGAGGCCATGGAGGATGGCCTGTGAGCGCGGTTGGCGTTGAATAGTTTTGAGCGGAATCACCTTTAAATCGATATGTTATTGACTTAATGACACTGACACATAGACAAATGCGGTAGCGTTTGCAATCTATTCGGTGCCAGCCTTGAAACCTGAGAAATTTTAAACAGTGAAAGTTCCGATAGGTCAGCAAACATCTGTTTGCGCGGGCGTGGGCTTATCAGCTTTCGCGGGCTGCTTCAGAATCTCGAGGCGTGGATGCTTTTGCGGGCCTTTTATTGAGTAGGCCTGGGAGGGATAAGAGATCGGTTGAATCCGAGTTGGGTGCTATGTGACAAAATGTCATTATGTTAAATAATTTTATATCAAATATTTATGATGTTGTATTGAATTTTTGATGACAAAATGTCAGTGAGCTGTGGTTTGGTTGCGTGTTTGATGCCCTTGGGGCATGGGCCGTTGGGCCCGCAGAAAGGAGCAATCGAGCTATGAATCCAAACAACCTCACCATCAAATCGCAGGAGCTGCTACAGGCCGCCGTGGAGCTGGCCCAGCAGCTGGGCCACCAGGCCGTGGAGCCCGCCCACATCCTCAAGGCTGCGCTCGGGCAGGAGGGGGGAGTGGCCCCATCGCTGCTCAGCCAGCTGGGCGCACAGCCCACCACCATCGCCTCGGTGCTCGACCGTATGCTGGCCTCCTACGCCCGTGTGCAGGGCGGTGGGGAGCAGTATCTCAGCCGCCCCGCGCACGACCTGCTGCAGCGGGCCGCCGACCGCGCCCGCGCCATGGGCGACCAGTTCGTGGCCGTGGAGCATATCGTGCTGGCCCTCGTGGCCGCGCCGGGCGAGGTGGGGCAGATGCTGCGCGATGCCGGTCTGAACGAGCAGCAGGCCATGCAGGCAGTGGCCGATCTACGCAAGGGCGGACGCGTGGATTCGCCATCCGCCGAGGACACCTACAACGCCCTGGGCAAGTATGCCCTCAACCTCAACGAGCTGGCCGCCCGTGGCAAGCTCGACCCCGTGATAGGCCGCGACGATGAGATCCGCCGGGTGCTGCAGATCCTCTCACGCCGCACCAAGAACAACCCTATACTCATAGGTGAGCCAGGCGTGGGCAAAACCGCTATCGTAGAGGGAATTGCCCACCGATTGGTGAATGGCGACGTGCCCGAAAACCTAAAGACGAAGCGCCTATTCTCGCTCGATATGGGTGCGCTCGTGGCTGGAGCCAAGTACAAGGGCGAGTTCGAAGAGCGCCTGAAGGCCGTAATCAAAGAGGTGGTCGCCGCCGAGGGCGATATCATGCTCTTCATCGATGAGATTCACACCCTAGTGGGCGCGGGCGGTGGCGGCGAGGGTGCCATGGATGCCGCCAACATCCTGAAGCCCGCGCTGGCTCGTGGCGAGCTACGAGCCATTGGTGCCACCACCTTCAGCGAGTACCAGAAGTACTTCGAGAAGGATAAGGCCCTCGAGCGCCGCTTCCAAAGCGTAACCGTGGGCGAACCCACGCCCGCTGATGCCATCTCCATTCTGCGCGGCCTCAAGGAGCGCTACGAGAGCCACCACAGGGTGCGCATCAAGGACGACGCCATCATCGCCGCCGTGGAGCTATCGACCCGCTACATCACCTCGCGCTTCCTGCCCGACAAGGCCATCGACCTGATAGATGAGGCCGCCTCCAAGCTGCGTCTGGAGATGAACTCCGTACCCGAGGACATCGATGAGGTGGACCGTCGCATAAAGCAGCTCGAAATTGAGCGCGAGGCCATCAAGCGCGAGGGCGATGCGCCCAAGCTCAACGAGCTATCGGCCCAGATTGCCGCCCTCGCCGAGGAGCAAACCGCCAAGCGCGCCAAGTGGAGTGCCGAGAAAGCCCTCATCGATGCCATTCAACAGTCCAAGCAGCGGATGGAGCAGCTTCGCCTGGAGGCCGAGGCAGCCGAGCGCCGTGGCGACTACGGGCGCGTGGCCGAGATCCGCTATGGGCGGGTGAAGGAGGCCGAGGCTCAGATTGAGCGCCTACAGGCCGACCTGGCCCAAGCTCAGGGCCACGATGCCATCATAAAGGAGGAGGTGGATGCCGATGATGTGGCAGAGGTGGTGGCCCGCTGGACGGGCATCCCCGTGAGCCGCATGATGCTCAGCGAGCGCCAAAAGCTGCTCAACCTCGAGCAGGAGCTGCACCGCCGCGTGGTGGGCCAGCACGATGCGATAGCCGCTGTGGCCGATGCCGTGCGGCGCAGCCGCGCTGGGCTGCAGGACCCCAGGAGGCCCATCGGCTCGTTCATCTTCCTGGGCACTACCGGCGTGGGCAAAACCGAGCTGGCCAAAGCCCTGGCCGAGTTCCTATTCGACGACGAGAGCCTGCTCACCCGCATCGACATGAGCGAGTACCAGGAGCGCCACGCCGTGTCGCGCCTGGTGGGCGCCCCTCCGGGCTACGTGGGCTACGATGAGGGCGGGCAGCTCACCGAGGCCGTGCGCCGCAAGCCCTATTCCGGGGTGCTGTTTGACGAAATCGAAAAGGCCCCCCCGGACGTGGTCAAGATGCTTTTGCAGATTCTGGAGGACGGCC
>JAFTDN010000102.1 GCA_017454165.1 Bacteroidales bacterium
CGTAGCATTGGCGGTCGCCATTTCTAGTGGTAAAGAGCTTGTGTGGTTAAATATGCTATAATCAATTATTTGAAAGATTTTTTCATTGCTTTTTTGCTCAAAATTTTGTGGTCTCGTAAAAAAACTGTACCTTTGCGGCGCGTAACTAGCGATGCAGCCGATGCACATTTCATCCCGCATAGCGCCCCTGCTGAGCCGCCTACTGGCGGCTGTATCTGCATATATATATATATATATATCAGCTAGTTACGCGTGTTCACTTAAACGGTTATCTCAGCACCATGCGCAGCACCCCCAGCATCAACTTGGCACACGGGGGCCACCCTTCCGCCTGCCGCCGTTGCGCTGCAAGAGGTTTGGGCTGCACCATATATAAAGGTATACAGCGAGAGGGCTCACGGCCCATACCGCGCAGCTGGCGCACCGCCCACTCGCACCGCTGCCCACGGGCAGTAAATTCTTAACATAAAACCACTGTTTTGCAATGAGATACACAAAGCATTTCGCAATGATTGCCCTCGCCGCCGCCCTGCTTGCAGGCTGCGCCGCCGATGAGCAGCTGGGCACCCCTGATGTGCCCGAGACCGTGGCGGAGGCCCAGCCCACCGCCCAAACCCAGCCCGCGCTCACGCCCGAGCAGCAGCTGATTAAGCAGAACCTCGATGCGGCAGCCCAGTTGTTGGTGGCTGCGCTCAACAAGCCCATGGTGCAGCGCGAGCTGCACCAGCTCGACTACGAGAAGATCCGCACCGACCGCCTCGGCTTCGAGCAGCTGCTCCGCAGCCCCGCCAAGGACGGTCAGTTCCGCAGCTTGGCCACCGAGCTGGGACGCTCGCTCAACGCTGGTGCCAAGGGCAGCGACAACCTAGCCGACTACCTGATTGAGCAGGGCTGCGAGCTCTACATGCCCTACCCGCTGGAGTGGTACCCCGCCGATGCGCCCATCACCGTGGCCGGCCACCCCATCGACAATGTAGAGCAAGGCATTGGCTATGTGGTTGATAAGACCACAGGCACCCTGCGCACCGTACTGGTGAACGATGAGTACGCCGACAAGAACCCTGTAGCCATCATAATGCAGCCGCAGGGTGTGAGAGAAGGTAGGCCAATTATGGATCGTGAGGAACTGATGCCCGACCCTGATTGGGGCGGCGGCGGTGGGGGCGGTTCTTCGTCATCATCAGCTTCTTCATATACAGCCACCGTTGTGAACAGAAGCCATGTACAAGATGCTAGCGGAAAACGTTATAAGGTTAAATTAGGAGAGGTGTTTTGTTCGATGAAGACTAATCTTTTTGAGGGTGATATTGAATTGAGAATGGAGGCGGTTCCGCTGGGCACAAATGATGCGATAGCCCTAATAGAAATGGACATACCTAAGGCGTATGTGAAGTCTGCTTATAATGGGTGGAGCCATTCTAATGGTGGATGGTTTGATAAGAAAAAATGCGATTTATTTCTTAATTGGAGCCCTGATATAGTCGCTGTCGGTGTTTTGGCTTATGAGTACGACCCAGAAAAATCGTGGAGTGGTTCTATTGGACTAGGGGTTACAGTGAAAGGTACGGGAGGTAATATCTCGTATAGCAGGAATACTTCCAATGAGAAGTTGGGATATTCAGGCGATCTATTTGGCAAGGTAATTTGGGGAAGAAGTGATTTTATCGATTTGAATGCCAATCCAACTGCAATAGATGAAACGCGTAATGGTTGGAGGGTATGGACCATCGGTAGCAATCTCAAATTTACCATTAAATGGTGCTGGTATTAGATATATGTACGTAGACTAATTAATCGATGCTCTGGGAGGGCATCAGACCTCCTAGAGCATTTTTTTAACATAAACGAGACAACATGATGAAACGTATTGCTATTCTGATTTTCATTAGCCAAATGAGTTTGAATTTATTTGCACAAGAAGCCAATTCATTCGGCCGCGATAAAAAGTGGGCTCTAGCAGGTGGTATTGGTGCTTTTTGGTGCCCACCATCGCCAAGTTTTGGTGGTGCAATGTGGATGCAGGTGTCGTACACCATGCCATCATCGCTAGGAGTGTTTTTTAAGGCGCAGCATGCTGCTACCACAAAGTCATTGGATTTGGACAAATTCTGGCCATCGGATTTATACCACTCAAATAGGAGTGCTGCACCATGGAATAGCATACGATATGGGCACGAAAACGAGCGGCAGACCGAAGTTTTCTATCTGTTTGAATTTGGTGTAGAGCGCTCTTTTATTCTTGGAAGTAGGCATCGCATAACGCCAGGGATGAGTGTGCTATATGAACATTTCTGCACATGGCTGCCCACGCATAGCTGGATTGGAGAAGTTACGCTAAAAGACGGTAGTACTCACGTGCTCGGACGTGTTGATAATGGTTTTCGGCGCAATGCTGATTCTTTTGCTTTGGGTTTCCAGTGCGAATATACGTTTCATTTTGCAAATAGCTTCTTTGTTGGGCTACGGGGGCATCTGTTCTATAATTTTAGTTGGATTGAGGGAGTAACGCTCTCGCCGGTGTTCGGAGTTCGGTTCTAAACATTACATCAACAACCATGAAACGGATCACAATCCTTTTAATTTTCACCATTGTCAGTCTGTGGGCGCAGGCACAGGGTTCTATCGCAACGGTGTACCTCAAGAACGGGAGCATAGTAAAGGGCCGTGTGGTGGAGTATGTGTCGGGCGAGAGCGTGAAGGTGTCCACCGCCGATGGCAGCCTATTTGTGTTCCGTATGGATGAGGTGGAGCGGCTTGATATGGGGCAAACCCCAAGCAGAAGAATGGTGCGTAGCGGGTACAAGCTGCTGATAGACGGCCAGATGCTGCCCGATGAGCAACTAGCCCCACTGTTGGGGCGCGACAATTTTGCTACCTACCAATCGGCCAGCCGTCAATTCAAGAAAGGGCGTGCCATGGTGCGCTGGGGTTGGGCTTTGGCTGGTCTTACTGTGATTTCCGCCGCGATGACTCCGGCCACCGAAGGGGTCTCGCTGCTGGCCACCTACCCATGCGCGGTGCTGGCCGATATTTTGTTGCCCATTGGCTACATCCGCAAGGGCATAGGCAAGGGGCGGCTCAACTGGTTGGCCGACACCTACAACGCCGGTCAGCTCGTTGCTGTGCCCGCACCATCGTTCCGCGTGTCGCCTGTGCTGGCTACACTCCCCGGCGGGCAGCAGGCGGTGGGCATGGGGCTGGTGCTAAGGTTTTAAATCTAGGCTATAAACATGCATAAGCATCTTTTTTCAATCTTTCTTTTTGTCCTTTTACCCCTGCCATTGTTGGCTCAGCGGCACACGGTGAGCGGCACGGTTGTGGAGCGCGGCAGCCGCGAAACGCTCATCGGGGCAACGGTGTCGGTGGTGGGCAAGGCTGTGGGTGTGGCCACCAACAGCTACGGCTTCTACTCCCTCACGCTGCCCGAGGCCGATAGCGTGGTGCTGGAGTTCTCCTACGTGGGCTACGTGCCGCAGCGCGTGGCCGTGAGCCTGCGCAGCAGCCAAACGCTCAATGTGGAGCTGGAGCCTGCGCTGCATAGCATTGAGGGCGTTGAGGTGAACGCCGAGAGCCGCACCAGCAGCCGCAGCGCCTACACCAGCGTGGTGGAGCTGCCCATACGTCAGGCCAAGGCCATCCCCATGCTGCTGGGCGAGAAGGACATGCTCAAGGCCCTGCAGCTGATGCCCGGCGTGCAGTCGGGCGGCGAGGGCAACAGCGCCATCTACGTGCGCGGCGGTGGCCCCGACCAGAACCTGATAATCCTCGACGATGCCACGGTGTACAATGCTTTTCACTTGTTTGGATTTTTTTCGCTGTTCAACGGCGATGCCATCAAGAATATCGAGCTTATAAAAGGCGGCTTCCCCGCCCGCTATGGCGGGCGTTTGTCGTCGGTACTCGACATCTCCATGCGCGATGGCCGCAAGGACTCGCTCAGCGGCGAGGCCAGCATTGGGCTGCTGTCGTCGAAGCTGATGCTCGAGGGTCCAATCGTGAAGGACAAGGTGTCGTACTTAATTTCGGGGCGGCGCACATACGTCGATTTGTTCATGCGCCCTGTGCTCTCGACCATGGATGATATGCAAAACTTTGTCTGCTATTTCTACGACTTTACGGCCAAGCTCAACTGGGAGGTGAATGCCCGCAACAAGCTCTACCTGAGCGGATATTTCGGGCGCGACAAGTATAATGTGCAGGAGAATTTAAAACATATGGATCCGCCCATGAAGTATAAACAGGGCGAAATGTGGGGTAATGCCACAGCCACTTTGCGCTGGAATCATATATTCAGCGACAGGCTGTTCTCCAATCTCTCTGCCATATTCAGCAACTATCAGTTCGACATATACAACAGCCAAATTGCTAAGGCCGACAGCACCATCGTCTCCGAGCGCCGCTATCAGTCGGGTATCCGCGATTGGGGGCTGAAGTACGATCTCAGTTGGTATCCCAGCCCCAGCCACACTGTGCGCATGGGCGCGTTGGCCACGCTGCATAGCTACCGCCCCGAGGTGAAGATTGTGCGCGATGATTATGCCGCCATCGACACCCGCGACGAGATGCGCTACCAGCAGCTGGAGATGGCCCTGTATGCCGAGGATGAGATTCGCGTGGGCACGCTGGGCGTGGCCAATGTGGGCGCACGGCTGTCGGCATTCCGCCTGGGCGATGGCTCAATACGCCCGCACCTGGAACCCCGCGCCGCGCTCACCGTGTTCGTGAACGATCGCTCGTCGGTGAAGGCATCATTAGCCCTGATGAATCAGTACCTGCACCTGCTCTCGAACACCGGCACCGGTATGCCCACCGACCTGTGGGTGCCAGCCACCGAGAATGTGCCCGCCCAGCGCAGCTGGCAGGTGGCTTTGGGCTATGCCTACGACCTCAAGCCGTGGCACACCACCCTCTCAGCTGAGGCCTACTATAAGCAGATGGACAACGTAATCACCTATCTGCCAGGGGCAAGCCAGCTGTCGTTTGGCCTCAAAAAAGCCGTTGCGGGCGGCTCCACCTGGGAGCGCAACGTAACCATTGGTACGGGACACGCCTACGGCCTTGAGCTCATGGCCCATCGCAAGAGCGGACGGCTGCAGGGCTGGGTGGGCTACACCCTGTCGTGGATCAGGCATCAGTTCGAGCTAATCAACAAAGGCCGCCCGTTCTATCCCAAATACGATCGTCGCCACGACATCAGCATAGTGGCCACCTACGACTATAGCGACAAAATCAAGCTGTCGGCCACATGGGTATATGGCACAGGGAATTACATCGATGTGCCTATTGCGACCTATAGGTCCATTTCATTTGATCGCGCAGTTATAAGGCACGGGGTTGACTACACAGCAAAGAACGAGTTCCGCATGTCGGCTTACCATAGGCTCGACCTCGCAGCGCAATTCTACAACTACAAAGGCCGCACCACCCGCATCTGGGAGGTGGGGCTCTACAATGCCTACAACCACTTGAACCCTTACTACTATCAGGATGGTTGGGATGATAAAAAGGGAGTAAGGGCGCTGACCAAGGTGGGCATGTTCCCCATACTGCCGTCAATCTCGTGGACCATTAAATTTTAAACAAGCGCTAAACCATGAAAAGGTATAAATGCATAGCTTTTTTTACCATTGTGAGCCTGATGCTGAGCGGTTGCCTAGAAAAACCAGTTAGGGACATAGACCTGCCGCCTATGCATAGCAAGATAGTCCTCTTCTGTTGCATAGCCCCAGACCTACCCGTAGTGGTGGATCTTGATGTTTCGACGCTCTATGGATATAATCGCAAAGATAGCTACAACGAACCGCCCAGAGACTACATGCGCAGCGCCATCGTCATGCTGACCGATGTGCATACAGGCCAGCAGGTGCAGCTGGTTTATGATGATAGCTACCCCGACTATAACTCAATAATGGGATACCCTATAGCATATAGCCGCGACCACATATTCGTATTACCAGAAGGCCAGCAGTTCGATATTGTGCCTGGCCACGAGTACCGTATAAGTGCTGAATATGAGGATTATCCGCCCGTATCGGCCTCCACTGTAGTGCCCAACGGGGAGTTTGATATACAGCACCTCGGCATAGCCCCGGCCAGCGGCCACCAAGAAGGTTACTCCTACTACCATACCACCGTGGAGGTGCATAACCAAACCGACGAGCCGGCCACCTTCTGGGTGGGCACCGAAGTGCAGACGTTCGCTGAGCATCACGACACCTACTACGACACCACCACCGGCGCGTGGAAGGTCAGAATACGGCTCCAGCACAATTGGAACAGGCCCTTCGAGCCCATCTACGTGCAGGCGCAGCCCAATGGTCTGGCCACGGCCTTCCTAGAGCATTCCTCCCCCCCGCCGTTCCAATTAGACACGCTCGTATCGGCCACGGTGCGGCAGGTGAACGCCGATTTTATGCGTTTCCACAGCAGCGCAGGGAGCAATAATGACGATTTCATGATATTTCCCCAACAGGCAGAAGTCTACACCAACATCGAGGGCGGGCTGGGCATATTCTGCGCCTATGTGGAGCAAAAACGGTACATAATCAACCCGTTGTGATTTTTGGTGCAAATGTTGCACAATTGGAACAAAAGCAGTACCTTTGCGGCGCAATATGGGTATAGGGGCTCTAGCTCCCTACCTATGCATAACATACACATTTACAACGTAATGGCAACCACGGCAGACTTCAAGAACGGCATGTGCATAGAGTTCAATGGTAAGATATACACCATTGTGCAGTTCCAGCACGTAAAGCCCGGCAAGGGCGGCGCATTCGTCCGCACCAAGCTCAAGAGCATTGAAACGGGCAAAGTACTGGAGAACACGTTCAACTCGGGCGTTAAAATCAACGAGGTACGCGTTGAGCGCCGCCCCTACCAGTTCCTCTACAAGGACGACATGGGCTACAACTTCATGCATGTGGAGACCTTCGAGCAGATATCGCTCCCCGAGTCGCAGGTCGATAACCCCGACCTGCTCAAGGAGGGCCAAGGCGTGGAGATGATGGTGGAGGCCGAGAAGGAGCAGATTCTCACCTGCGAGCTGCCACCGTTCGTGGAGATGGAGGTAACCTACACCGAGCCGGGCTTCAAGGGCGACACCGCCTCGTCGAATGCGCTCAAGCCCGCCACCATCGAAACCGGAGCGAGCATCAACGTGCCGCTGTTCATCAACACTGGCGACCGCATTAAGGTGGACACCCGCACCCGCGAGTACGCCGAGCGCATAAAGGACAAGTAAGATTGTTGTTGAACATAGTACTTTAGTTAGACGGCTACGGGGTGTTCCCAAAACGGGACACCCCGTAGTTTTTGACACAGCATTTCGTAACGCGCTCTGCGTTGTCTCCGAGCGCCCCCGCCTCTATTCGAGCGGCGTTTCAGATATTACGTACAGCCCCTGCGCGCTCGTCAGCGTAAAATCTTTTAGCACCGTCATGGAGCGGAGCAGCACCCCGTTATCACCCACGGGCGCAGCCAGATTCGCCATGTGCTCCTCCTTTATTTTTTGACGCAGGTTCATGATCTCGCCCGTCAGCTTGAGCTGCTCCTCGTGGGGCATACGCTTCAAAGCGGACAGCCTATGATTGGTTGATAGATCCAATGCTATTATAGCATCGAAGGGGTAGCTCTCCTGATTGTAGTACAGCGCTATGTCCACATCCTTTTTCATGGCATCGGCCAATGGCGGAAGACCATATTGCATGAGCTTAGCATTCGCAGCGGCAATGTTGGCGTTCTTGCGGGGGGCGAGCTCGATGGTGCGGGTGTTCAAATCAATTCGCACCTCGTACATGCAATCGCGCACGGCATCCCTTGCATCGTGCACGTAGGTGTAGGCCAAGTCGGGAAGCATGTCGCCGCTGAATACGGCCCTGATGAGCAGTGGCTCTATGCTGTAGCGCTCCATGTCCATGTCGCAGTAGGGCGACATGCTGGTGTCCAGCTCGCCCCGCTGTAGCTGGCGGAGCAGGCGGAAATGGCGCTTCAGAACGCCCATGGGCAGCGGTTGGCCGTTGCCGAACAGGGGCACAGCTGGTATGCCCGCGCTGTCGATCATGCGGTGCAGCCGCTGCGCGTGGGCATAGAGCATGGCGTGGTACCCCGATTGGCTCAGCTGGGCATCATTCATAGCGCGCAGCTCGTGGGCCTCCATGGTGTCGAGCGCAGCTTTGAACCGCATCCAGCGGGCGACCTCGGCCTCATAAATGGTCCGCAGCGAATCGTAGCGCTGCGCTATGGGCTCCCAGAAATCAGGGGGTTGCTGTTTCAGCATGTTGAACTTTGTATTTCTGGGATCCCATCCCTTGGTAACCCGCTCCATGAGCCATACCTGCGCTTTTTGCTGCTTGTTGCATAGCAGGGCGCATAGGGCGGCGTTGTGCAGGTCGCGTGGGTGGTGCTTGGGGAAGTGTGCGAAAATAGAATCGTAGATATGCAGCGCCTGCTCGTACTTAAAAGCCGCCACGGCCAGCTCGGCGCGGTTGATGGCTTGGTAGTAGGGTTGGTAGGAGCGGGGGGCTTCGCCCTGCGCGGGGGGGGCACCGATTGGCATTAATGAAAAAGCGATATGTATCAGCAGCATTTGCATTGTTCGGGAAAGCTTGGTGGAGGGTAAAAAAAGCCATGGGGTATCGCCCCATGGCTTTGGCGGTGGGCTACTCAACGCTTGGACAGCTGGCTGGGCAATGCTTTATTTCGCCGCTATCGAGGCGTACCCACTGGATGATGCAGCCGCTATCGGTGATGGTGTAGCCGGCGTATCCCCATTCATCATACCACTTAACCCGCTGCGATGTGAGGACAGAATCTCCTCCGATCGCCGTTCGTAAGTCGATAGCATATTGTCGCAAATTGTCTAATGGGCTTTTCATCTTTTCTCCTCAGATTGTGGAGCCGAGCACTTCTCGAGTTTTGCCCAAGCTCCCTGTTCAACGTTTTCTCCACCATTCACCCTGGGCGGTGGGGTCCGTGCCTCCTTGGGTAGCTGCGCTATTCAGCGCTCCACCCGCCGCGTGTGGGATTCTGCGGCCTGGGCCATTGGCGATGGCGCACCCCTGCATGAAGCCCGTGCACCCGGTGCCCCTGCCGTGCCCAGAACCGTTCGGCA
>JAFTDN010000103.1 GCA_017454165.1 Bacteroidales bacterium
ATGTAGTCGATCGGCGTGTCGAGGTTCTCCTTGGTGATGCAGCCGCCCGAGGGGCCGCCGGTCTGCACGGCCTTGAACTTGCGTCCGTCCTTTATGCCGCCGCCAATCTCGAATATCACCTCGCGCAGGGTGATGCCCATGGGCACTTCGATTAGGCCCACGTTGTTCACCTGGCCGGCTAGGGCGAATACCTTGGTGCCCTTCGACTTCTCGGTACCGATGCTGGCGAACCACTCCCACCCCTTGTTGATGATTACGGGGATGTTGGCCAGCGTCTCCACGTTGTTCACGTTCGAGGGTTTCTTCATGAAGCCCTCTTGGGCGGGGAACGGCGGCTTAAAGGTGGGCTCGCCGCGCTGCCCCTCCATGGAGTGGATGAGGGCGGTTTCCTCGCCGCATACGAATGCGCCGGCTCCGTAACGCAGGTCGATGTCGAAGTCGAAGCCCGAGCCCAGGATATCTTTGCCCAGCAGGCCGTACTCGCGGGCCTGCTCTATGGCCACCTGTAGGCGGTGGATGGCCAGTGGGTACTCGGCGCGTATGTAAACTAAGCCCTTGGTGGCACCGATGCAGAAGCCGCCAATGGCCATGGCCTCGATGATGGAGTGGGGGTCGCCCTCCAAGATGGAGCGATCCATGAATGCGCCTGGGTCGCCCTCATCGGCGTTGCAGATGATGTACTTCTGGTCGGCGTGGTTCTTGCTGGCGATTTCCCACTTGAGGCCAGTGGGGAATCCGCCGCCGCCGCGTCCGCGCAGGCCCGACTTCT
This sequence comes from Bacteroidales bacterium, assembly GCA_017454165.1. Classification (GTDB taxonomy): domain Bacteria; phylum Bacteroidota; class Bacteroidia; order Bacteroidales; family Tenuifilaceae; genus RGIG6076. Next base: position 770 of record JAFTDN010000103.1, read on the forward strand.
TGATGATGTCGATGGTGGCCGTGGGGTTGTTGTTGGCCAGCACATCGCCCAGAGCGGCGTAGCCATCGCGGGCGATGTACTCCTCAATATTCTCGGGGTTGATGAAGCCGCAGTTGCGCAGGGCGATGCGTATCTGCTTCTTGTAGAAGTCCATGTGTTTGGAGTCGCTCACGTGCTCCTTCCCCTTGGGATCGAGGTAGAGCAGGCGGTTCACCTTGCGCCCTTTAATTATGTGCTCTTTTACGATTTCGGTGGTGTCGGCGGGGGTAACCTCGGTGTAGAAGGTGTTGTCGGGGATTACCTTGACGATGGGCCCCTTCTCGCAGAACCCGAAGCAGCCAGTCTTGACCACCTGAACCTCATCCTCTAGGTTGTTGGCCTTGAGCTCGGCCTTGAACTTGTCAACAATCTCTAGGCTCTGTGAGGCGGTGCAGCCCGTACCTCCACAAATCAAGAGATGCATTTTGTACTTTGCCATAGCGATTTGTCGTGTTTTTAGTCAATCGACTGGTAGTTGGCGGGCAGTATGCCCTCCACCAACTCGCCGTTGATGATGTACTTCTCGATGATTTCTTTGGCCTTCTCGGTGTTTACGTAGCCAAACACCAGCGGCTCCTGGCCGGGCTTGGTCACCTCAATGGTGGGCTCGGCGTAGCAGTAGCCCATGTCGCCAACCTGGGTAACCACGGCATCAATCTTGCGCTTGTCCAGCTCGTCAATCAGGAAGCTCATCACCTCCTTGGCACCCGATGCTATGCCGCTGGTGGCCATGCCCACCTTGATTTGAACCACAGACTCCGGCGAGTCCGAGGTCTCCCGGAGTTTGATCTTGTTCTGCAAATCATCCTTGATTTTGCGCAGATCCGACAAGTTCTTTATCTTGTTCATCTCACTGATTTGTTAGTAGAAACATTTCACCGTGCAAATTTACGTATATACCCCACATCCGCAACGGCTGTTCAGTAAAACAAAATCGTTCTAAATAAGGATGGGGTGGGCGTTGGGTGAATAATCGATTGTCATTTAGTGGTATATGCGATGGTTGAGGGGGCCAAGTGGACGTAATTTATACCGATTTTAAATTTATGGCGGGGGCACGTGCTGAAAATTCTCCAGCGAGGTTGCCCGACTTCTCCGAATAAGCGCTATTTTTACGGCCCCGATGTAGACTTAAACTATGCAGAAGTACTTGTTTGTGGCCATGGTGCTGTTGGTTTGGGGGGGGGCTAACACTTTTTTATATGTGCAATCGCTGCCGCTGTTCGGCATCCCCCGGCTGGGGCCATGGCTCAGGGGGGTGTTCATTGCGCTGGCTCTGAGCTTCTTGGTGGGCATGAGGGCGCGGGGCTGCCTGGGCGGGGTGCTAGAGGTGGTGGGGACGATGTGGCTGGCGTTCATGCTCTACCTTACCATGCTGTTTGTGGTGGTGCTGCTGCTGCGGCTATTCAATCGTTGGTTCGGCTTTGCTGAGTGGATGAACTTTGGGCGGCACACCGACCATCATCGTGCGGCTGTGGTAGCCGTTTACGCCATGGCGGCCCTAATAGTGCTGGCGGGGCATGTGAACGCGATGCTGCCTAGGGTGGTGCACCTTAAAATAGGCATCGACAGGCCATTGGCTGGGCCGCTGCGGGTGGTGGCCGTGTCCGACATCCATCTGGGCAATGTGATTGGCGCTCGGCAGCTGCGGAGGCTCGTGCGCACCGTGAACGCCCAGCACCCCGATGTGGTGCTGCTCGTGGGCGACACCTTCGACCAGCAGCTGGAGCCCGTGCTGCGGAGCGACATGGGGCGGCTCTTCGGCCTCGTGGAGGCCAGGCACGGCGTGGTGGCCGTAACGGGCAATCACGACTACTTCGGCCTCTACGCTGATAAGATTGACTATCTGCGCCGATGTGGCATTAATGTTCTGTGCGACAGTGTTATACGTATCGATGAGGGCTACTACATAGCGGGGCGCAACGACCTGCAAGGCCAGCATGCTCAGGGCCACCGCCGCGCCTCACTGTCCGAGCTGCTGCAGGGTACCGACACCAGCGCGGGCATCATCCTGCTCGACCACCAGCCTTTCCACCTCGAGGAGGCGCAGCGGGCGGGGGTCGACCTGCAGCTCTCGGGCCACACCCACCACGGCCAGCTGTGGCCGCTCAACTACATCACCCAGGCCATGTACGAGCTGAGCCACGGCTACATGCAGAGGGGGCGCACGCACTATTACGTGTCATCGGGCTACGGCACCTGGGGGCCGCGAGTGCGCCTGGGCAGCCGCCCAGAGGTGCTGGTTATCGACATCAACGCAACGGACGAGCCGACAGATGATTAGAATCTCGGCCATATCGTACCTCAACTCCGTGCCGTTCGTGTATGGGCTGCACCATTCGGGACTAGCCCGCGAGGCCGACATCGCGCTCGACCATCCCGCCGAGTGCGCCCGTAAGCTGCTGGATGGCCAGGCCGACCTCGGCTTGGTGCCCGTGGCCGTGCTTCCGCGCATCGCCAATGCCCGGGTGCTCCCCGGCTTCTGCATAGGGGCCGATGGACCCGTGCGCACGGTGTCGCTGCTGGGCCAATGCCCCGTGGAGCGCATGGAGCGCATCTACCTCGACTACCAGTCGCGCACATCGGTGCAGCTGCTCAGGATGCTGTGCGCCGAGCGCTGGTCGGTGGCCCCAAGCTGGGAGCAGCTCACCCCGCAGCACGACATAACCGCCTTTGATGGGGCAGATGGGGTGCTGGTGATCGGCGATCGGGTGTTCGGGGTGGAGCAGCGCTACGCCCACAGCTACGACCTAGCCCACGAATGGCAACAGCTGACGGGCAGGCCATTCGTATTCGCCGTGTGGGCGGCTAGAGGGCCGCTCAACCCCGAGTTTGAACAGCGCTTCGGGGCAGCATTGGCCCTGGGGTTGCAGCATATTGAGCAGGCTGTAGCCGAGCGCTACCCGAAGGGATTACTGGCCAACGAGCAGGCCGTGCATTACCTGCGGCACAATATATCGTTCGACCTCGACGCCCATAAGCGTATGGCTATGGAGCTGTTTATAAGTAAACTAAACCATAAATACTGAACCATTATGCTTGGAAACATGCGCAAGTTGCTGGTATTCGCCTCAATATGCATCGCTGCAATGGATGCTCATGCCACGCCCGCCCGCTGGGCCGATACCGCCGAGGTGAAGGTGTACAGGCTGAGCGTCAGGGACGACATCATGCCCGCCGCCTGGCGGCAGGTGAAGCGCGGGCTGGCGGAGGCCCATAGCAGCAGGCGGACCTTGTGCTGCTCCATATCAATACCTACGGGGGGATGGTGAACGTGGCCGATTCCATCCGCACCAGCATCATCAACTGCGACATCCCCGTGTGGGCCTTCATAGACAACCAGGCGGCCTCGGCTGGCGCGCTCATCTCCATCGCCTGCGACCGCATCTACATGCGGCGCGGCGGCAGCATTGGCGCGGCCACCGTGGTGAACCAGTCGGGCGAGGTGCAGCCCGACAAGTACCAATCGTTCATGCGGAGCATGATGCGATCCACCGCCGAGGCCCACGGGCACGATACTATCGTGCATGGGGCCGACACCACGCTCCGCTGGCGGCGCGACCCACGCATCGCCGAGGCCATGGTAGACCCCTCCATCAGCATCGAGGGCATCATCGATTCGGGCAAGGTGCTCACCTTCACCGCCGATGAGGCCATGGCGCATGGCTACTGCGAGGGCAAGGCAGAGTCGGTGGAGGAGCTGCTCGAGCAGGCGGGCGTTGCCCGCTACACCATGGTGGAGCAGCGCATCACCGCGCTCGACCGCATTTTGGGCTTCCTCACGCACCCCACCGTGTCGGGCATCCTGATCATGCTCATAGTGGGGGGGCTGTACTTCGAGCTGCAGTCGCCCGGGGTGGGCTTCCCGCTGCTGGCCGCAGCCACGGCAGCGTTGCTCTACTTCGCTCCGCTCTACATCGAAGGGCTGGCCCAGCACTGGGAGCTGGTGCTGTTCGCCGTGGGCGTGGTGCTGCTGCTGGTGGAGGTGCTGCTGATTCCGGGGTTCGGTGTAGCCGGCGTGAGCGGCATCATATTAATGGTGTGCGGGCTGACCTTGTCGATGGTGGACAATGAGCTATTCCGTGGCTTTGATGGGGAGCTCAACCTGAGTGTGCTGATTGTGCCGCTGTGCGTGGTGGTGCTGGCGTTGTTCGCCGGGCTGATTGCTGCCATCTATTTGAGCCAAAAATTTTTTACATCGAAGCTGTTGCCAGGCATATCTATGGGTGCCGAGCTTACCGAGACCGAGGGCTATGTGGGCGTCGATACGGCCATCAAGTCGCAGGTGGGCAGGCGGGGCGTTGCGCTCAGCGTGCTACGCCCATCGGGCAAGGTCGAAATCGATGGCGATGTGTTCGATGCCGTGGCCGAGCGGGGTTACGTGGAGCAGGGGCGGCCTGTGCAGGTGCTGCGCGATGAGGCGGGGCAGCTCTACGTGGTGGAGGATGCTGCTAGTGTTTAGCGGACGGTTACCCGCTGGCCTATGCGCAAAGTGGCCTTGGGCGACATGTTGTTGAGCTTGCAGATCTTCGATACGGTGGTGTGATACTTCACGGCTAGGCCGCTGAGCGTGTCGCCCGACTTGATGCGGTGCACTATGCGCTGTGAGGCCGCCAGCGACTCCTCATCGGTTTGGCCGTGGTGCGAGTAGATGCTGAAGTAGTGCTTCTTGAGCGTAATCATGGTGTCGCGCAGCTGGCCCGTGCCGAAGTCTATGATGCGCTCGGGGTCGAACGATTGCCCCTGGTAGCGCGTCTCGAAGTGCAGGTGCGGGCCGGTGCTCCGGCCCGTGTTGCCGCCATAGCCAATCACCTCGCCGGCCTTCACCAGCTCGCCCACCTGCACGGCGTGCTCCGAGAGGTGGCCGTAGTAGGTTTCAAGGCCATTGGCGTGGCGTATCACAATCAGGTTGCCGTAGCCCCCCGTCTTCGATGAACCCTCCGACACGCGCACCCGTCCGTCGAAGGCCGCGAAGATAGGGTCGCCCACCTTGAGCCGCACGTCGGTGCCATTGTGCTCGCGGGTGCGCCTGAAGCAGTAGCGCGAGGTAACATCGCCCACGTAGGGCGGATGGTAGGGATGGAGCGAGTCCACCAGCAGGATGTCCACCTCATCGGGGAGCAGCGCTAGCGGCACATCCCGATAGGCATGGATGCGGTCGGTGTTCCAGTTCTCGGTGTCGAAGTCGGTGTCCTCGATTACTGGGCGGCCGCAGTCTATATACTCCCAGGTATTGTTGTCGTAGAGCACCACCTTGGTGAACTTGTCGGCAGTGGGCAGGGTGTCGAGTGGAGCCCTCTCAGCCATATGGGGCTGGGCCACGGTCATGGTGTCAGTGTGCGCCAGCGCGGGCATGGGTAGGGCTAGCAGCAGGGCGGCGTATGCGGTACGTATCATCACAGAGGTGCCGAGAATATTAGAGTTTAACAGGCCGCAAATATAATATTTTGCGCCCAATGAATTGGGGTGCTGTTTTTCCATTTAAGATTTTTTTAGTACGTTTGCGCCCGATTTCATCCTACTAAAACTTACGAGAGTGGATATTTTCGACAAAGTCTCAAACCTAGGCCCCATAGGGCAATGGCAGAGCCAGGCCCACGGCTACTTCTCGTTCCCCAAGCTCGAGGGCGAGATAAAACCCCGCATGAAGTTCCGCGGCAAGGAGGTGCTCACCTGGAGCCTGAACAACTACCTCGGGCTGGCCAACCATCCCGAGGTGCGTAAGGTCGATGCCGATGCTGCCACGCAGTTCGGCATGGCCTACCCCATGGGTGCCCGCATGATGAGCGGACAAACCCGCAAGCACGAGGAGCTTGAGGACAAGCTGGCAGCATTCGTGGGCAAGCCCGCCGCCTTCCTGCTCAACTATGGCTACCAGGGCATGATCTCGGTGATTGACTCCATGCTGGGCCGCAACGATGTGGTGGTGTACGACTCTGAGGCTCACGCCTGCATAATCGATGGGCTACGCCTGTTCCCTGGTAAGCGCTTCGTGTACAAGCACAACGACATGGACAGCTGCCGCAAGCAGCTCGAGCATGCCTCCAAGCTGGTGGAGACCACCAAGGGGGGCATCTTGCTCATCACCGAGGGCGTGTTCGGCATGGCTGGCGATCTGGGCAACCTCAAGGCCATCGCCGACCTGAAGAAGGAGTTCAGCTTCCGCATTCTGGTCGATGATGCCCACGGCCTGGGCACGATGGGCAAAACGGGCGCAGGTACGCCCGAGCATTTCGGCGTGTCCGATCAGATTGACCTGCACTTTGGCACATTCGCCAAGAGCATGGCCGGCATAGGCGCGTTCATAGCCTCCACCGAGCCGGTAATCAAGTACTTGGCCTACAATATGCGCTCGCAGATATTCGCCAAGTCGCTGCCCATGCCCATGGTGTATGGTGCGCTGAAGCGCCTTGAGCTGCTACAGACGCGCCCCGAGCTCAAGGACAACCTCTGGAAGGTGGCCAATGCCCTGCAGAGCGGCCTCCGCGCCGAGGGCTTCGACCTAGGACGCACCCAGTCGCCCGTGACGCCCGTGTACATGAATGGCGGTGTGCCCGAGGCCACCAACCTGGTGTTCGACCTGCGCGAGAACTACGGTGTGTTCTGCTCCATAGTGGTGTACCCCGTCATCCCCAAGGGCCAGATCATGCTACGCCTGATACCCACGGCGGCCCACACGCTTGAGGATGTGGACATCACCATAAAGGCATTTGCCGAGGTGCACAAGAAGCTCAAGGCAGGGGCGTACAGCAAGGAGAAGATGGCGCAGATTTAAATGTGCGTTTTGTGATAATAAAGATCCCCGCAGCGTTCGCTGTGGGGATTTTTCATTGCCCATTGCGCTGTTCTTTCGGTATCTATTTTCCGCTTCTAAATTCAGATTAGTATGTACAACACTTACTGTTATCCTTGATTCATTCACTTTATTTCAAACCCTCACAAACCACGTGATCCGCTGTTAAAATATGATTCGGCGATATGACAACTCCACCTCCATTAAAATAACCATCGATAAAAACCGCTGCCTGATATGGACGCTGCGATATATCAATAGCATTACCTCCAATAACACGCAACTGCGCGTTAACTGACATGCTCAACAAAAGCAATATTACTAAAAACGAATGCCTCATACTAGGATAATAAATAATCAACGCACTGTTATTCTCTGTATATATGCCTTAGGGTATGTAATCCTTTCTGGATCATGAAATCCTCCCCATGGTTCAAATTCTTTTTTAAACACATTGATGTGCAATGATACCGTAACCTTAGAATGGAATGGAATACCGTTTTTTGTCAGTACCGCTGTAGATACACCTACAAAATCATCAGAATTATTGCGAGAGTAGCCCTCAATATCATCGCCATCACACAAACATGCATCTTTTTTTTATAAAAGCCTGGTATACGCATCAGTTATCAACATTACCGTGTCAACATACGCAGGAATATTAAAGTATGCCTTTATTATTTTTTATGGAATAGTATCTGAGTAAAACAAATCTGGAACACATTGCCTCTCTTCTTTATCCCCACAGCCAGCGCATAGCGCAATGACCATTGTCGCCATGGTGCATACCGTCAGTAGATCAACAATACATCTAGTCATGACATTAAAATTTACTCCATTTGTATTCGTCCTTCGACATAAGGGAGCTTCCGAAAATTCATTTTTCGTATCTAACGGTGCCGATGTGGAGCCCCTTTACCACTGTGAATCGCCTCATCAGAGGGGGCTAAAGCCCCTCCGATGAGGCAAAAGTAGTGTTTGCTTGTCAACTATCCAAATTTTTGCGGCACTTTTTTCTGTCTATATATCTATCTGTCTGTCTGAGTATTATCTCTAAAAATTTTTCTCCATACGGTTGAAAACGCTCCAGCCCATTCCCTCCGCATGTGGCGTGGGGGGAGAATGGGTTGGAGTGGCGGTAGGGTTAGAAATTGCGGCTGCCGAGGTAGCGTTCCACATCGATGGCGGCGCGGCAGCCCGAACCGGCGGCGGTGATGGCCTGACGGTAGTGCGGGTCCTGCACATCGCCGCAGGCGAATACGCCCTCAACGTTGGTTTTCGACGTGCCTGCGATGGTTTTGATGTAGCCCGCCTCGTCGGTGTCCACCCAAGGTTTGAACAGGTCGGAGTTGGGCTGATGGCCTATGGCCAAGAAGAATCCGTCTATTGGCTTTCGCACCAGTTGATTGGTGCTGGTGTTGAGCAGCATAACGCCGTTCACGCCTGTTTTGTCGTCGCCTAATACCTCCTGCGTGGTGTGCTCGAACAGCACCTCGATGTTGGGCGTGTTCAGCACGCGCTCCTGCATGGGCTTGGAGGCGCGTAGGTAGGGCTTGCGCACCACTAGGTACACCTGCTTGCATAGGCCGGCCAGATAGGTGGCCTCCTCGCAGGCCGTGTCGCCGCCGCCCACCACGGCCACGTCCTTGCCGCGATAGAAGAAGCCGTCGCAGGTGGCGCAGGCTGATACGCCCTGCCCCTTGAGCCGTTCCTCCGACTCCAGGCCCAAGTATCGGGCCGTGGCCCCGGTGGCTATGATCAGCGCATCGGCCTCAATCTGCTTCTCGCCGTCGATGGTTATGCGTAGCGGTAGCTGCGATAGGTCGGTGGCGGTGGCTATGCCAAAGCGCACATCGGTGCCGAAGCGCAGGGCTTGCTGCTTGAGGTCGTCCATGAGCTGGTTGCCCGTGGTGCCGTTGGGGTAGCCGGGGAAGTTGTCGATCTCGGTGGTGGTGGTGAGCTGGCCGCCGGGCTGTATGCCCTCGTATAGCACGGGGTTGAGGTTGGCGCGAGCGGCGTAGATTGCTGCGGTGTAGCCCGCTGGGCCAGAGCCCAGAATGAGTACCCGCACGTGTTCGGTGTTGTTCATTGGTATGTTGTTTTTACAAATAATCCTCAAAATATCGTATCACCTTGTCGATTAGGTGTACGCGGTCCTTGCCAATCACATTGTGGCCGTGGCGGGGGTAGATGAAGAAGTCGACGGGCTTGCCATGCTTGATGAACTCGTCGATTAGCGACAGGCTGTGCTGTGGCACCACGGTGTCGTCTTGGTCGTCGTGGATGAGCAGCAGGTGGCCCTTGAGCTTGTCCACATGGTTCTTCAGGTCGGTGTCGCGGTAGCCCTCGGGGTTCTCGTCGGGCGTGTCCATGTAGCGTTCGCCGTACATAATCTCGTAGAACTTCCAGTCGGTAACGGCACCGCCGGCCACGCCTACCTTGAATATGTCGGCGTGCTTGAGGGTGAGCGAGGTGGTCATGAATCCGCCGAAGCTCCAGCCGTGCACGCCGATTCGGTTGGCATCAACGTAGGGGAGCGAGCGCAGGTAGTCGATGCCCACCAGCTGGTCCTCCATCTCGCAAACGCCCAGGCGGCGGTGTATGGTTTGCTCAAACTCGGCTCCGCGATAGGGGGTGCCGCGATTGTCGAGGCTGAACAGGATGTAGCCCTTGTTGGCCATGTATGACTCCCAGAGGCGAGCACCGCCAAACCACGAGTTGGTAACCAGCTGCAGGTGGGGGCCGCCGTAGACGTAGAGCACCACGGGGTAGCGGCGGTTGGGTTCCATGTTTTTGGGCTTAATTATGCGTCCGTAGAGCGTGTCGCCGTTGGCGTTTTTGAGCGTAACGAGCTCGGGCAGCGACACGTTGCTGTAGCCCTCGTAGGGGTTGGGCGCAGTGATGATGTTGCGCATCAGCTTGTTGCCCTTGGCGGCGTGTAGGTTCACCACGTTGGGTATGCTGATGGTGGAGTAGATGTCGAGGTAGTGCGCAAAGTCGCTGCTCAGCAGCACGCGGTGGGTGCCAGGCGTGGTGGTGAGGCGTTTCACAGCACCGTTTTTGAGGCTCACGCTGATGGTGTGGCGTTCGCGCGCCCCGCCAATGGTGGTGTTCAGGTAGAGCTGGCGCTGCTTGACATCGTAGCCCAGCACGTCGGTAACCTCCCAGCTGCCCTTGGTGAGCTGCCGTTCGAGCTTGCCCGTGGTGGCGTTGTATATGTATAGGTGGTTCCAGCCATCGCGGCGGCTCTGCCATACAAAGCGCTCGTTGTCGCCCTCAAGGAACATGGGGGCGTGCTGTGGCTCCACGTAGCGGGGGTTGGTCTCCTCGAACAGGGTGGCCTCCAGCTCGCCCGTGGTGGTGCTGTAGCGGTTCAGGCGCATGTGGTTCTGCTCGCGGTTGAGCACGGCTATGTAGATGTGCTGCTCATCGGGGCTCCAGGCAATGTTGGTGAGGTACTGCTCGCGGGGTTCGCCCGTTTGTATGGCCACGGTTTGCTTGGTTTTTAGGTTATACACCTGCAGCGTAACCTCGTGGCTCTTCATGCCGGCCATGGGGTATTTCACGTTGTTGAGCTCGGCTATGCGCTGGGTGATGTCCACCAGCGGGTAGTTGGTAACCATGCGCTCGTCCATGCGGTAGTAGGCCAGCAGGTTGCTCTTGGGCGACCAGAATATGCCGCCGTTGATGCCGAACTCGCTGCGGTGTACGCTTTGGCCGCACACAATTCCGGGGTCGGTTTCGGCGGTTATGGCCACGCTGGCACCGCCCTTGCTCAGCAGGTGCAGGTTGTTGGCTACGGTGTAGGCCACGTGCTGCAGGTTGGGGCTGGGGGTGTGGTGGCCGCCCTTGGGCAGCTCCATGGCGTGGGTGATGGTGCGCTGCTTGAGGTCGAGCAGGGCTAGCAGCCTACCGGTGCGCAGCAGCAGCGTTTGGGCATCGTGCCAGGTGTAGGTGAGCGTTGATAGGGTGGGGAGCTCCTTGGCCTTTAGCAGCGCGTTGATTTCGCTGCGGTTGATCAGCGTGTCGGTGCGGCCGTTGGCGGCTTGCTGCTGCACCAGGGCATCGCGCTCCACGTAGGTGAAGGCGGCCTGTGCGGGCCGCCAGGCGGGGCGGAGCAGGTTCTTGGGCCTGAACTCGGAGCCTTGGCCGAGCACGGCCTGCTGTAGGCTAATTTGGCGGTCTTGGGCGGTGCCCATCAGGGCTGCAATGGCCAGCACAAGGGTGCTGAGTAGTTGTTTGGTCATGGGGCTATTGGGTTATGCTTACAGTAGGCAAAGGTACGAAAATAAATGGAGGGAAGCAAAACTTACGATATTTTTGGGTGTATTTATCATGGCAGATTTAATAGCAAAAAAAGAGAGGCGAATATGCCTCTCTTCTCTGAAAATTATATGTTTACAAAAAGCCTATATTTGGTTGATTTTGTCGCTTATATCTTCTCCATTTAAAGAATAGCATACGAAGTTGGTATCTTTTTTTATTTCTTTGGTTTTCTTTTTTAAACTACTGATTGTTCTTTTATCATATCCATCTATAAGTTCTATAAGATACCGTAGCAAAACATCTTTTTCTTTTTCATTTCTATTGCACCATTCTTGTTCATTATTCAATTTTACAAAGTCTTTTTTATGTCCGTAATGATAAGCGTTGTTAGCTTTGAACTCAATAAGGCATCTTCTTTTCATTGTTCCATCTTCTAATTCAAAAACTACCAAATCAAATTCTCCGCTTCGTCCGTTATCGTCTCTTTGGGGAGTTTTTTCTGAAAAACCTGAATATTTATCACGAGTTGGTGTTTCTACGGAATAGTAAAGTGGTAGTTTTTCTTTCACTACATATTCGTTGAAAGCCTCCACGAAACAGAAACGTAGCTCTTGCTCACTAATTCGTGTTTTATTGTTAGAATAAGACGGGAAAACAAGCCTTGTTTTATGTTCGGAATTTTCTTTTGGTTCAGTTTCCTTGTTGTTATCGTATGCATATTGCACCCGCTCAAAGGCAAGTTCTATAATCTCGTCTATACGTGATTTCAGTTCTTCTGCGTTCATTTTTCTCTGAATAATGGTAATACTTTCTACTGCTTCACCACCTTAGCCACAGCATTGCCCGAACGCACCAAGTACGTCCCAGTAGGCAGGTGTCCCATATCTATGCGGGTTGGGCCTGAAGCGGCTGCTGTTTGGCGCATCACTATCTGACCATTCGTAGAGTACACCAATACCTCTTGGCCTGCCTCTTCCACATACAATACGTTGCTGGTAGGGTTGGGGTATAGTTTGAGGTTGTAGTTTTCAATGTTGAGTAAACCTGTAGTTGAGCCTGTGTTAGTGCCTTCGTTGTTGGTATTATTTTCGTTATTATTTTGGCCATTGTTGGTGTTGGAATTGCTACTATTGCTATTTTCTGGTGTGTTTTTTTAGGTGATAGGTTACGTACCAACCTTTGTTTCGGGCTATGTCCACTTGCTCTTGGGTTATTTCATTTCCATCGCCCCCGTTTAGGACAGCATAGAAATTACCACCGTATTCAGTTTGAGGCAAACTATTAACGAGTTTGCCCATTTCGGATGCTGTGATTTTATTGTATTCGCATTGTAAACTTGTTAGCGCAGTGCAACCTGATACATTGAGCGTATTCAGCTGGTTGTATGAGCAAGATAAACTAGTCAATGCAGTACACCCTGATACATTGAGTGATGTTAGTTTATTATATGAACAGTGTAAATTAGTCAACGCAGTGCACCCAGATAAGTTGAGTGAAGTTAATTTGTTGTTTTGACAGTATAAATATGTTAGTGCATTGCAACCAGATAAGTTGATTGTGTTAAGTTGGTTATTATTGCACATTATTTGTTGTAGCATAGTGAGTCCAGATAGGTTGAGTGTTGTTAGTTTATTGTAGTCGCAATATAATGTTTCCAATGCGGTGCAGCGTGATACATCGAGTTGTGCTAAAGGTGTGTATCGACAGAATAAAGATGTTAGCGCAGTAAATTTTTCAATACCCTTAAGACTTTTTATATTTTGATTTTGAAATGTTAATGTTTTAATATTCTGAATTTCCTCATCGGTTAATTGTCCATCTGAGCCATAGGGCTGCGATAGCAGATAATTGCGAAAATTCTCATCGGGGAAGTTCACCGCGTTGATTTGTACTTGCGCTTGCGTTGTGCTAGTAGCCGCCACAATGACGAGCATTACGAAGAGTGATTTTGTTCTGGAAATTAGTTGATTCATAGTATGATGAGTGTTGGTTTGAACTCTGCAAATATACGTATTATTTCGGCTCTCACAATCTGCGCATCGAGCGGTAGCTCTGCTGGTGCAGTTTGTTGGGCGCTATCCACACCCACGCCACGCGGGTGTACTTGCATTCGCCGCTCTCCTTCAGCTCGCGCTGCAGCTCGTCCCTCATAGCGCTCACCATCACCGTCTTTCCGCTTCCCGTGGGCGCTTTGAACACAATCTTGTTCCTCCGCCCTCCGAGGTTCAGCAGCCTCACCACACGCGCCTTCAGTTCGTGTATAGCTGTCCGCTGGTAGTTTTTCAGTTCTATCATTCTTTCTCCTCCTTTCTCTGTTCCAATTCCGCCACCGTGCGTTCTACAATTTCCTGTAGCTGATATGTGGCCACTCCTAACGGCTTGCCTATATCTTGCAACGACCATTCAACTATTGTCTTTTTGGCTGTTTTGCATATCAGCAGACCGACCGAAGGGTTATCGTCAGGACCACGAAGCAATTTGTCAGCGGCAGTTACATAAAAATTAAGTTTCCCTGCAAATTCCGGCATGAATTTCACAGCCTTCAATTCCACAATCACATAGCGTCGTTGAGGTATATGATAGAAAAGCAAATCGGGGAAGAATGCCGTCTCCTCGTCCATTCGCAGTTCCTGTTGCCGTCCCAAATAGGCAAACCCTCTTCCCAGCTCCAAGAGAAATTTGGTTATATTCTTGGCCAAAGCCTCTTCCAGGTCTTTCTCTTGTTCGATGTCTTCTGCCGAGATGAAATTTAGATTATATTCATTTTTAAGCAGTTCTTTGGCCAACTGGTTCTGCGGCACTGGCAGGGCCGTATCGAAATTCGTTATTGCCGCGCCTTGCTTGGCATAGAGGTCTTCTTCTATTTTGGCATTTAGCTTCGGTCGCGACCAGTTGTTTTCGATTGTTTTCTTTATGTAGAACAAGGCTTGTTCTGTTGTCTCGCAATGGGTGAATATGTCTATATGCTGTCCCCACGGAATCTGGCCGAAATAATGGGGCATTCCCAAATCGTCAACGCTCCGTTGACGATTTTCATCATCGCCGGTCCCCAATTCGTCAACGCTCCGTTGACGAATTGCATCCGTCTCAGTATAAAATGAATACCAGCGTTTTATGTATTTAAGATTAGTAACCGAGAATCCTGTCGTGTCGGGAAACAGAGCCTTCATGTCGAGACTCAACTGACTGAAGAAACCACTGCCCCACTTGCTTTCAGCTTTTTTCTTGACGATGTCTCCGCCCTAAACTCCAGTAAAACTCAAGCATCGAAGAGTTGATCCTAACAGCGGCTTTTAGCTGGCAACTGTGGAATCGCGCTTTCAGCTCGTGCAGCCATGCCACATACTCCCTGTCGGCTATCATCCCGTCGCGTGTTACAAACTGGGGCTTGTCGTTCATTCCTCACCTCCTTTCTCTTCGTTGTATTCCTCTATCCATTCCTGCAGTTTGGTTTGTAGCAGAGTCTTGTCGGGCAGGCAGAGGGCATAGGCCGACGCATAGATGTTGGCATCCTTGGGCAGCGTCAGCTCTACAAGTGCATCCTCTTTCGACTTGCACAGCAGTATGCCAATGGTGGGTTTTTCGAAGTCCTCCTTCACATAGCGGTCGTAGTAGTTCACATACATCTGCATCTGCCCCATGTCTTGGTGCGACAGCTTGTCGGTCTTCAAGTCCACAAGCACATAGCATTGCAACAGTCGGTTGTAAAGCACCAGATCAACATAATAGCTGTCCTCGTTGAAGGTGAATCTTTTTTGCCGGGCTTCAAACAGGAATCCCTTGCCCATCTCCAGCAGGAACTGCTGCATTTTGCTGATAATGGCGCTCTCCAGCTTCGATTCCGAGTAGGCCGATTCGGGTCGTAATCCAAGAAATTCTAACGTCACAGGGTTCTTCAGCAGATCTGTCGGCTTTGCTAGCGTCTGCCCCTCTTCGGTCAACCGCATCACCTCTTCCTTGTCGCGGCTCAGCGCCAGCCGCTCATAGAGGCTGCTGGTCACCTGGCGCTGCAACTGGTGCTTCGACCACTGCTGCCGATACGCTTCTATCTCGTAAAACTTTCTCGCTGCAGGATCCTCTTCGCGCATCAATATCAGGTAGTGTGACCAGGGGAGGACGAAGTCTGGGTGATTGGACGGCTTGTTATCGGCAATCTGCTGCCCTTCAGTGAAATTCGGAATGGACAACCAGCGGTTGTCAATTCCGCTCTCGATTTGACAACCGCTGGCTGTCAAATTTCCATACATTAGGTAAAACTGCCTTATCTGGCGTAGATTCGAGTATGACCACCCTTCGCCAAAACGCTCGGTGAGTCGTTCCGAC
>JAFTDN010000005.1 GCA_017454165.1 Bacteroidales bacterium
GCTGGTGGTGGCGGTCTGGTCCTCCCGGTAGACGGTGGTGCCGCCGTCGGCCAGCGCCAGGCGCAGGCGCACCTCGCGGTTGGCCAGCGGATGGCCGTCGGGGCCGCGCAGGGCGGCCTGGTAGCTGATGCCCTGCTGGGCGGTTGCTGCCATTGCTGCGCATAGCAACAACAATACTGTGGTTAAATATCTAAAGCGAACCATAATGTTATGATTTTCAGGTCAACAAAAACTACAATTTCACCAGCTTGGCCGTTTGCGTAGCAAAGCCCTGTGCGCTAATGCGCACGATATATACTCCAGATGGCAGCTGCCCAAGGTCGAGCTGGAGGCTCTCAGCAGGGCCGAATGTTCGGGCAAGCGCAGGCCGCCCATTCATAGCGTAGCAGCTCACGTGCACTGCGGTTTGCGGCATGGGGCTCAGCTCTATGCGCACCTCGTTGGTAGCGGGGTTGGGATATAGCGAAAAGCCCTGTGCAGCCAGCTGCACAGGCACGGCATTGGGCAGGTTGGGGTCAGTCGTACCACCTTCGCCGCTCTCTCCGCCTTGGCCACCTTCGCCGCCCTCTCCACCTTGGCTAGGGCTCCATGGCCCAAAACCTTGCAGGAAACCCTGCGTGAGCAGGAGATTACGATCTACAGTCCATGCAGGGCCCACAATGGGCTCCCCCACGGTGTACTCCATGTAGATTGCCCCCACGGTGCCGTGTCCGCCAGCAGCGGGGTTCACGTAGTGCTGGGCCTTAAGCTCACAGGATAACAGGCTGAGCACCAGCGCAACAACGAACGTTTGTACCAATGTTTTCATAAGCAACAAGGCTAAATGATGAAACTTTGGGGCAAAGTTACAACTGTATTCCAAACCGTGCAATACTAAAAACTAGTGACATCATATCACTAAAACTAGTGACATGATGCCCAGATCGCCGTACCAACGGACTAAAAGTAAATACGATACCCACAGCGCACCCTCGAATTATATCGCGGGTAGCTCGTTTATGGGCATTGGTCGGCCATTGCGCAGGGCCACGCCAGTAACCTTGGCCTTGATGCACAAAGTGCGCTCGGGGAGGCGCAGTATTTGCTGGTGGAATACGAGGCGAACATGCCCCACCCGCTCGGTGCTCACGCATACCACAAAGCGGTCGCCCGCTCGCAGGGAGCTCTTGTAGTCTATCTCGTTGCGCGACACCACCAAGTCGACTCCCTGCTGGTGCAGCTGCACAAAGTTCAACCCTCTAGTATCGAGATACTTATGCCTAGCATACTCTAAATAATTGAGGTACACCGCATTATTTACAATTCCTTGAAAGTCGAGCTCGTAGTCGCGCACCTCTAGCTCCAGCTCAAAATTGGGGACCGTCATGGGATCTATGCTTTGATGTTCTCCACGTTGCGATGCTGTATCCTTTTGATGCATAGGCGAATATGGCTAAATATATGGGCAGCATGATTATGTATGCCAATTGGGGCTCACCGTTGTCGGCTAGCCATCCCCAGAGCAGCGGCACTATGGCCCCGCCAGCAATGGCCATGATGAGCACCGCCGAGCCAGCGCTCAGGAATCGGCCCAGGCCGTGTATGGCCAAGGGCCATATAGCGGGCCACATCACGGCGTTGGCCAGTCCCAACAGGGCCAAACAGGCTATGCTCGCCCCTGCGGGCAGCACCACCACGCCCGCCGAAAGGGCCATGCCCAGCGCTGCGGCAATCAGCAGCGCCCGCTGCTGCGACACGAAGCGCGGAATGGCTACGATGCCCACAATGTAGCCCACAATCATGGCGGCCAGAGTGTACGAGGTGAGCATCTGGGCCGCACTCACGGGTAGTCCCTGCATCTTGCCGTACTGTATGATGGTGTCGCCAGCGATCACCTCAACTCCCACATAGAGGAACAATGCCACGGCCCCCAGCACCAAGTTGGGAAACTGCAACACGCTGGTACGGGTGTCGGGCTGCGATGCGGTATCACTGTCATTATCAATCTCTTGACTTACATCGGGCAGGGGCGAGATGCGCACCAGTAGGCCCAGCGCGGCCAGCGCAGCAGCAATGGCCGAATACGGAGCGATGGCCCTGCGCGATAGCGCATCGAGGGCGGCGGTCTGAGCGGCAGGCGACATCAGCCCTAACGACTGCTCCAGGGCATCCACATCGCGAAGCACGAAGTGGGCCAGCACCAGGGGGGCCACCACGCCGGCCAGCTTGTTGCAGATGCCCATGATGCTGATGCGCCGCGCCGCGCTCTCGCTGGGCCCTATGATGGCCACGTAGGGATTGGCGGCTGTTTGCAGCAGCGCCAGGCCTGCCCCCTCTACAAATAGGCCCGTCAGGAACAGCCAGTAGGTGCGGCTCATGGCGGCGGGCACGAATAGCAGCGCGCCGGCGGCCATCAGCAGCAAGCCCAGGGTCATGCCCCGGTGCAGGCCCGTGCGGTTGAGCACCCACGATGAGGGCAGGGCCATTATGGTGTACGAGATGTAGAAAGCAAACGTAACTAGCGTGGTCTCTAGGTTGTTGAGCTGGCAGGCCACCTTTAGGTAGGCCATGAGGGTGCCGTTGAGCCACGTTACGAAGCCAAATACGAAAAACAACGCCCCGATGATAAGCATGGGGACGACTGCCGTGCGCTGTGTATCTGTTGGTTGCATAGTGAGCTTGGGTTTGAACTTGGGAGCTGCGCGCTAGGCATCAAAGCTGCCCATCCGCAGCAGCTCGGCGTTATTTACTCCGCGCAGGAACTCTTCAACGGGCATGGGCTTTTTGCCTGCGGGCTGTAGCCCATGTATCCGTAAAAAACCATCGCCACAGACCACATCAAGCTGCCGCTTACCATCGGTATATATCTGCCCCACAGCACATTGGTGATTCGCGGGGTAGCCCCATGCGTTAAGCACCTTGAGCGACACTATGTGAGTCTTACCATTGCGCCGCAGCTCCAGCTGGGTGTGGGCAGCGGGGTACGGGCTGAGCCCGCGCACCTGGTTGTAGAGCTCTGCGGCGCGACGCTCCCAGCGCAGGGCGCAAGTGGAGGCAAATATTTTGGGGGCCTCGCGCAGGGGCGAACCATCGGGCAGTGTCGATGGTTGGGGCGTAAACCTAGCGCCCCCGCAGAGCAGCTGCTGGGCGGTTTGCACCACCAGCGGTGCGCCAGCAAGCATCAGTTTGTCGTGGAGCGAGCCGGCGGTCTCATCGGGGGCAATGTCCACGGCCTCCTGCATGATTACCCGCCCGGTGTCAATCTGATGGTTGAGCATGAATGTGGTAACGCCCGTCCGCGTTTCGCCATTTATGATGGCCCAGTTGATGGGCGCGGCGCCGCGATACTGCGGTAGCAGCGAAGCGTGGAGGTTGAACGTGCCCAGCGGGGGCAGTGCCCATATGGCCTCGGGCAGCATACGGAAGGCCACCACAATGCCCAGGGCTGGGCCTATGGCGCGCAGCTGGTCGATGAACTGCGGGTCGCGCAGGCGGTCGGGCTGTAGCACTGGGATGCCCAGCTCGTTGGCGGCTAGCTTCACTGCCGATGGCTGTATGCGTTGGCCGCGCCCCATGGGACGGTCGGGCGTGGTAACCACGGCAGCCACGTGTAGGCCCGCCCCCACCAGCGCCCGCAGCGGGGCCACAGCGAACTGCGGTGTGCCCATGTAAACGATGCTCTGCTGCGACATAAACAACTCGGTAATAGCTATTTATCCTTACGAGCGCATAGGTGCTGATGGCCCATCTTCTCCCCCTTGGTTCGCAGGTAGAACTCATTATGAGGGTTGGGCTCAATCACCAGCGGCAAGTTCTCGGTAACCACCAGCCCGTAGCTCTCCAGCCCGATGCGCTTCTTGGGGTTGTTGGTGAGCAGGCGCATCTTGCGCACCCCCACCTCGCGCAGTATGCTTGCCCCCACGCCGTAGTCGCGCTCATCGGGCTGAAAGCCCAGCTCGATGTTAGCCTCCACGGTGTCGCGCCCCGCCTCCTGCAGCTTGTAGGCCGCGATTTTGTTGAACAGGCCGATGCCGCGACCCTCCTGGTTGAGATACACCAGCACGCCCTTGCCCTCGGCCTCAATGCGGCGTAGGGCCTCGTGGAGCTGGTCGCCACAGTCGCAGCGGCGCGAGCCAAAGATGTCGCCCGTAGCGCACGATGAGTGCACACGCACCAGGATTGGCTCATCGGGGGACCATTGCCCCTTTTTAATCACGATGTGCTCAAGTCCGTTCGACTTTTGGCGGAACGGGATGAGGCGGAAGTCGCCGTAATCGGTGGGCATGCTCACCTCCTGCCCCTTCTCCACGATGGTCTCGTGTTTCAGGCGGTGGGCTATCAGGTCCTGAATGGTGATAATGGGGATGCCGAAACGCTCGGCCACCTCCATCAGCTGGGGCAGGCGGGCCATGGTGCCATCGTCGTTCATGATCTCGATGAGGGCAGCGGCGGGGTACAGGCCGGCCAGCCGGGCCAGATCGATGGCGGCCTCGGTGTGGCCAGCGCGGCGCAGCACCCCCTTGTCCTGGGCGTAGAGGGGGTTTATGTGGCCGGGGCGGCCAAAGGTGGCTGGGGTGCTGGCCGGGTCGGCCAGGGCGCGGATGGTGGCGGCGCGGTCGGCAGCCGACACGCCCGTGGAGCAGCCCTCAATCTTGTCGATGGTAACGGTGAAGGGCGTTCCGAGCAGCGAGGTGTTGCTGCCCACCATGTGCTGCAGCTCCAGCTCCTCGCAGCGCTTGTTGGTGATGGGGGCGCAGAGTACGCCGCGCCCGTGCTTTAGCATGAAGTTCACCTTTTCGGGGGTAATCTTCTCGGCGGCAATGATGAAGTCGCCCTCGTTCTCGCGGTCGGCATCGTCAATCACTATGACGAACTCGCCCTGCGCGAAGCGCTCCACGGCCTCCTCGATGGTGCTGAATGTGCTCATATATGTAAATGCTTATTTTTTAGCAATATAGCCACAACTAAGCGATACGCCTAGAGGGAGCACAAAATTACAGCTATAGTTTGCCATTTGCAAGTCCCCGCCCCAAAAAGGGGAGCAGCGAGAAGCAGCATATCAGCCAAAGTGCTGATTAACAACACATCTTATCGAAAAGGCTGCCAAATGAACTTGGCAGCGCTCACTATCCCCCGATAGCTTCCGATGGCCTGCCGAATTGGAAGCGCAGCGCAAGCCCATATGACGGGCAATACGTGCGCAGCTCGCGCTCGCGGAGGCCGATGGGATAGCCCAAATGAACCTGCACGCTGAAAAACTTACGCCCGTAGGCCGTGAACATAATGGCAGGATCAAAGTAGTACGAATAGTTATACTGAACAATATAATTGGCTACCTGCTCGCGCAGCTGGTTGTTATACAGCTCGCCATGAGCGTTGAAATAGAGCGCATAACCGCCGCTTAGCAGGAATGTAATCTGCTTACGGCGGCTCTTGCTAAAGACCGAAATAGCCGCATCAATATTGTGGTTGAACACATTGTAGCACAGCACATCATCGGCTCTGCCTGGGTGGGTTAACGAAAGATCGGCTGGGTAGCGATGCTGCCCCCAGAGCAAGCCCAATCCCATACGCGCCTCAACAGCCCAACTTCGGCTTATAAAACGATGGTAGGTGCCATTAAACTCAAAACCATGGACATTTACCTTTGTTTCCAACGCTTTTAACTCTGGCTTACGACCACCAACTATTGCAATAACAGTGGTATCGATATAATAGCTATATGCTTCACCAAACTCCTTGCCGCGATGCGAGCCTATATATGACAGCCCAAGCGTAATATTATCCCACGGCGTATAAACAAACGATATATGATGGTCGTTGCGTTGAGTTTTTATAAGAGGCGACGCAACCCAAAAATACGACATAATACCGCCCAGATATTGTTTGGTCGTCAATGTGTCGCGATTGAGGGCATCAAACAAATCGTAAGGCCAATGAAACTGCGCCCCCAAGTCCACACGCCATTGGCCTTTCTCCTGACGCGCCATGGTTTGCGGCACACGCATGTGCCTATAGGTTGAGAAATGATTATGCTGCTTTGAGCAGCCATCCCAAACCAAATTTTGCGATTTTGCGGGCAGCACAGCTGCAAAAAATAAAGTTACCAAAACAATTTTAAACTTTCTCATTATGTTTGCTGTTTATGTTTAGTGTTTAGAAAATGGGCTTTTGAAACAATATACTCCTCCATCTCCACTTTCGGCTTCAAGCAAAAATAGGCATTGTTAAATTAGTATAGATAATTGGTTGTTGAGTTTCAGGAACAGCAGGTTCAGGGAGTTCACAATCATGCTCTCGGACTTCGAATAGCAAAGCCCCTTCCGCTTGAACCTTGCCAAGTAATGCCTTATCCTACAATTGTAGCTCTCGACGGTATAGGTCTCGGCCTTGCTCTGTTTCAGCCTGTCGGTCGGGAACACCTCTGCGTAGGCTTTCCAGCGGTCGGAGA
>JAFTDN010000104.1 GCA_017454165.1 Bacteroidales bacterium
AAATGCTGAGTTTGAGGCAATTAACGCCGACAGAGTGCAGGCACGACGCGCCAAAGCGTTGCACCAATTCCAGCAGAAATTGGGCGCACTAACCTTCCTCGACCCAGCCTGTGGCAGCGGTAACTTCCTGACGGAGACATACATATCGCTGCGTCGGTTGGAGAACCGTGTTATATCGGCCCTAAACAAGGGCGAGCGGGTGCTGGGTTTCGACGATTTTATACATGTGAAAATCAACCAGTTCTACGGCATCGAGATTAACGACTTTGCCGTAACTGTGGCCAAAACCGCGCTTTGGATTGCCGAAAGCCAGATGATTCGCGAAACCGAGGCAATATTGAGCCAAAACATTGATTTTCTGCCGCTTGCCGACCACGCCAACATTGTGGAGGGCAATGCGCTGCGATTGGACTGGACAACGCTCGCCGACGACGGGCAGATGAACTTCCTGTTCGCCGACAAGCTGAATGTTTACAAAATTGACGACAGCACAAATATTGGCATGGTGTGCGAACCAATAGCGACCTACCGCCCACGCCACTACAAGGAACTGAACGTAATAGCCAAACAAGTAGAAGAAAAAACCCTGCCCGAAAAAAAGCCAGTGAAGCCAGTAGTTTATGACTATATCATTGGAAATCCGCCGTTTGTGGGGGCACGCTGGATGAATAAACAGCAAAAAGATGATACCATACTTACATTCGGCTCCAAATGGCAAGGAGTAGGCGATTTAGACTATGTAAGTTGCTGGTACAAAAAAGCTTCTGATATAATCAAGAACACAAAAACACGCTGCGCTTTTGTTTCGACAAACTCCGTCACACAGGGCGGTGCGGTTATCAATTTATGGAAACCTTTGTTTGCCAATGGAATACATATTGATTTTGCTTGGCGTACTTTCAAGTGGGCGAATGAGACTACAGACAAAAAGAATATGGCCGCCGTTCACTGCATCATTGTCGGATTTAGTGCTGCAGAAAACAATAAGCCAAAGTTTATATTTTTGAATGACAGTAAGAAAGTAGAGGCAAAAAATATCAATGGGTATTTGCTTGATGCACCAAACGCTTTTATAGAAAGCAGAAACAAACCATTATGCCTTGTGCCCGAAATCGGAATGGGAAACCAACCGATAGACAATGGCTTGTACCTATTCTCTGATGAAGAAAAAGCAGATTTTATAAAAAAAGAGCCACAAGCCGAAGCCTATTTTCATAAATGGCTGGGCGGCGATGAGTTCATTAACGGATTCCATAGATGGTGTTTGTATCTTGGGGATTGCACACCTGCGCAGTTGCGGAAAATGCCACGTTGTCTGGAAAGGGTGCAAGCGGTGCAGAAATACCGATTCCAAAGCAAGCGTGTTGCGACACTGAAACTCGCAGAGTTCCCGACACATTTTCAAACTGAAAATATGCCGCAGACCAATTATATTGCCATTCCCGAAGTTAGTTCTGAACGAAGGCGGTACATTCCTATCGGATTTCTAACGCCCGATGTTTTGTGCAGCAACAAACTTCGCTTAATGCCTGATGCTACATTGTATCATTTGGGGATTCTAACAAGTAGCGTTCATAACGCGTGGATGCGAGCTGTTTGCGGACGATTGAAAAGTGATTATAGTTATTCAATCAAAATCGTGTACAACAACTTTGTGTGGTGCAGTCCAACGGAAGCACAGAAATCGAAAATAGAGCGCACCGGTCAAGCAATTCTTGATGCACAAGCCAAATATTCTGAAAGTTCGCTTGCCGACCTTTATGATGAAGCCGCAATGCCGTCCGAGCTGCGCCGCGCTCACCGCGCCAACGATGAGGCCGTGCTGGCCGCCTATGGCTGGCCCAAAGATTTGCAGGAAAACGAAATAGTGGCGCGGTTGTTCGCGCTCTATCAGGAGCGGTCAGAAAGCATCGCAGCCGAGAAGAAATAGTTACACACACAACAGCATAAACATGCTCAAAAAGCTACTACTCAACGAACGCGCCGTGCTGGCCATCATACTGCTCAACACGGCCATCATATTCACCCAGGAGTGCGGCGCAACGCACCCGCTGCTCGACACGCTCGACATGCTGTGCACACTTGTCTTTGTGATTGAAGCGGCGGTGAAAATAGGCCACAGCGGCTGGCGCAGCTACTGGGCCGATGGCTGGAACCGATTCGACTTCATCATTGTGGTGCTGTCGATACCCTCGCTGCTGGAGCTGCTGCTGCCCAACTCGCTCAGCGGACTGGAAACGCTACAGGTGCTGCGAACGCTGCGCATCCTGAAATCGTTCCGCACCTTCCGCGCTTTCCCCGATTTCTCATCGATTGTGCGGCACTTTTGGGGGGCGCTGCGCAAAACGGTGGGCATACTATGCTCGTTCGCCCTGCTCATAGTCATTGCGGCGCTGCTCTGCACCAGCCTGCTGCGCGAGGTCGCCCCGCAGCACTTCGGCTCGGTGGGCACATCGGCCTACACCATCTTCCGCCTATGCACCATCGAGGGCTGGTACGAAATACCCGAATCCATTGCCGCTGCCACCAGCCCGCTATGGGGGAGCGTGGCACGGGTGGCCTTCAGCCTGCTGCTGGTGCTGGGCGGCATCATCGGCATGTCGCTCATCAACTCCATTTTCGTTGACGAGATGGTGAGCGACAACGACAACGACATCAAGCAGCAGCTGGGCCGCCTGGAGGACCAACTGGCCGACCTAAGCCGCATGATGGTAAACACAACCACGGCACAACGCTTACAGCCACAGGCAATTGCACACAACCACATCTACACCACCGAAAGCGTGCAGCATGTTACTAACAGCACCCAAATACCTCAGCAACAGAATATTGCAAGTTACGAAAGCATCGAGAAGCAGATTAGCCGCATGGAAACCGTGGTGGCCGCCCTGCGCCAAGTAGCCGAGAACACCAACAGCAACAACTTCGCAAGGCAGCTCAACCGCATCGAGGGTAGGCTTGACGAATTTATAAACATCATTGATAAAACCCTCAAAACATCGCGAAATACCCAACAGCCCGAGGTGTACAATATCGACATACAAAAGCACCTAAACCGCCTAGAGCGCCGTATTATCAATCTGCGAAACATCATGGACGAAGCCTTCAAAATCGCACCAAACGCCGATGTCCACAGCAACGAACAGATGCAAATGGACCGCGTCAAAAGCAAGCACAGCCTGCTTAAAAACAGGTTTGGCGAGCTTAGGCGCATGGTAGAAAGTGCCAACTTGTAGTTGAATAAACTATGACCACACACACCACCGCAAATCCATTCGGTTCCGAGGGGATAGGCATTACGCTAACCGAAGACAACGGCCGCATTGCGGGCGCAAGTCCCTGCCTGGGCACGGCCAACCCGCTCAACCTGTTCCATCCCAGCATCGATGCGGCCTGCCAAATATTCAATAGCCCCAACCGCATTGCCACGCCCATGCTGCGCCGCAACGGCCAGCTGCACCCCATCAGCATGGGGCAGGCCGTGGAGGCATTGGCCAAGGCCGTGCATAGGGTGCGCCCCGAGCAAAACGCCATGCTCGTTAGCCCCCAGCACACCAATGAGCTGATGTATGCCTACCAAAAATTAGCCCGCTGCGGCATGGGTACAAGCGCGGTGGGGGCACTACGCTACGCCGATGCACACCCCATTCTGAACATCGACAAGAACGACATTGTGCCGCTCCACGAGCTGCTAGAGGCCAAGCACATCTACCTGCTCGATGCCGACATAGAGCGCAACCATCCCGTTATGTATCAGCTGATTGAGCGCATCAAGCGCGAACGCAACACGCCCGTAACGCTCATCAGCAATCGCCCGCAGCCCGCCGACCTATCGCTGGCCGACAGCCTGATGGCCGTGCACAACCCTCGCGCCCTATTCCGTGCGCTCAACCGCCACCTGCTCCACTCCGACCAAGCCTCGGGGATATTCATAGGCGGCCTAGCCAAAGGCTTTGAGCCATACCGCCAGCAGTTGCTGGCCATGCAGCCATCGCTGCTGCTGCACGAAGCTGGGCTGAGCGAGGATCAACTGCATACGTTCGCCCGAGTGTTCATGGGCATTAGCAAAACCGTGGTGGTGCTCTCGGAGCACAGCTGCCCCGCCGCAACGCTGGCCGAGGTGCGCAACCTGATGCTGCTCACCGAGCGACAGGCCAAGCCCAGCTCCGGGCTAATCTACCTCAAATCGGACTGCAACAGCCAGGGCGTGTTCGACATGGGCCTACTGCCCACCCTCGGCCCCGGCGGCACCGACCTAACGCAGGCCGAAAATCGCCAGCGGCTGCAAAACATCTGGGGGCACGAAATACCCATCCCCTCTCCCACTCCGCTGCTCGAAACGCTGAGCAGCGGGCAGCTCCAAAACATATTTGTGATGAGCGAAAACCCCATGCTCGATATGCCTGAAATAGGCAAACACCTGATGCACAGCAGTTTTATATGCGTTCAGTCTCTATTCGAGAACGAAACCACAGCCATAGCGCACCTGGTGCTACCCATGAACTTTGGCATCGAGGTAGGTGGCAGCTACACCTCATCGTTCCGCACGGTGCAAAGCTTCGGCGTGGCTCGCCCCGCTCCCATCGACTGGAACGACTACCGTTTTGCCCACCTACTGGGCAAAGCATTGGGCGTAGATTGCCCCCAACGCCCAATAGATGTGTTCCTTGAGATGGCCGAACTGCTGCCAACAGGCTGCAAAGGCCCTGGCCGACATTGGTTTACATGGATTGACTAACGCCGAAACATGGCAGTAATACGCTCAAAAATGCCCGTCATATAGGCTATAGCCATGCCGTAGTTCGACACCGGCACACCGGCCTCAACCACCTGCCGCACCCTATTGGCCAGCTGCTTCTCTGTAACCATGCAGCCACCGCACTGTATGGCCAAAGCGAATTGTCCTAAATTTTCGGGCAACGGCGATAGCGATGCAACCAACTCACAATCAATCTGTTTGCCCGTAAACCTACGCAGCAGTGCGGGCAGCTTCACCCGCCCAATATCCTCGCACGATGTGGCGTGGGTGCACGACTCCAAAATCAGCACGCGGTCGCCATCCTTTAAAGTCGATATTACGGGCGTTCCAGCCAAATAGCGGTCAAAATTGCCCTTTGCCCTTGCCAGCACCACGCTGAAGCTGGTGAGCGAAACATTGGCGGGAACCAACGGGGCAACGTCAGCAAACACCTGACTGTCAGTTACAACCAAGTCGGGTTGCTGACGCTTCAGGTAGCCCTCCAGCTGCGCGGGCTGTAGGCCAATGGCCACCGCGCCGTTGTCGAGCAAATCGCGGATAACCTGCACCTGCGGCAAAATGAGCCTCCCCTCAGGGGCCTCCGAATCTTGGGGCATAACCAGCACCACCAAGTCGCCCTCGCCAACCACATCGCCCAGAAGCGTGCGGGGCTTATATGCCGATGGCGGAATTATGCGCACCAAAACATCGGTAAGTTCCTTAATACCAGCATTTTTCGCTACGCTACAATCCACCACTGGGGCAATAGCCTCCAGCTGTGTGCGCAAAGCGGGCTGCAGCGGCTGCACGTCGCTCTTGTTATGGGCAATGACGAAGGGTACATCCAAGGCTTTTAGCCGCTCAACAAGCCGCTGCTCGGCCTCACCAAACATATTGCCCGAGGTGAGCAGAATAGCGGCATCTAAGGTTTTCAATGCCTCCAAGGTTCGGGCAATACGCTTCTTCCCCACCGTGCCCTCATCGTCGATGCCCGCGGTATCGACAAGCACCACGGGCCCAATGCCAAACACCTCCATCGACTTGCGCACCGGGTCGGTAGTGGTGCCCGCAACGTCCGACACAATGGCCACCTCGTGGCCAGCCAGGGCGTTCACCAGCGAGCTTTTGCCCTGGTTACGCCGCCCCACAATACCTAAATATACACGTTTGGTTTTCATAGTTTTAGCGTGCTTACAGAACAAAAACAGGCCTCCAAATTTGGAGACCTGCGTGGTGATCCAGGCGGGAATCGAACCCACGACCCACAGCTTAGAAGGCTGTTGCTCTATCCAACTGAGCTACTGGACCCCACATTTGAGCCGCAAAGGTATAGAAAATATCGCAACACCGCAACCTGCCACAAATTTTCGCGACTGGCTCATATGCATAATAACATGTAAATAAGCAATATACACATACATGGCAAAAAAATTTGGGGTTGATGTGAAAATTTATCGCCAAAAATTTGCACGGCATTCAAAAAGGTCGTAACTTTGCACCGCTTTTGAGCACTCGGGGTGTGGCGCAGTTGGCTAGCGCACTTGCATGGGGTGCAAGTGGTCGACCGTTCGAGTCGGTTCACCCCGACAGGCCTCCGCAGGTTTCCTGCGGGGGCCTTTTTCATGCCCGCTATGGGGGCACTTGCGGCGCACTGCGCTGGCAGCCCTGCTGCTGGCCACCACATGGGCCGCGCAGGCCCAGAACCTCACCGTGAGGGTGAACAACGGTGCCGCCCTCACGGGCCAAGCCTCGCTGGAGGCGGCCATCACCGCCAGCGGCGTGGCGCTGGGCAGCATCGCCACGCTGGAAATCACGGCGGGCACGTTCGCAGCCAGCGATTGGACGTACCTGAAGTCCAGCAGCACCCAGCTGAACAGGCTGAAGAGCTTCACCATCACCGATGGCATCGCCGCCAGTGGCCGACATGGCCAGTACAAACTTTTCTGCACCCTATTTCGATACTGCGCTCGAAACGGTGAGCATAGCCAAGGTTAAAAGTATTGGCAATCAGGCGTTCTCCAAACGCCCCGCTCTCACCACCGTGAACCTTCCAGCAGCCACCTACATTGGCCTCAACACGTTCTGCGAGTGCGATGCCCTCACCACCGTGAATCTGCCCAAGGCTGCTGTGATTGATGAACTGGCGTTCGCCCAGTGCACTTCCCTTTCCAGCATCAGCATGCCAGCAGCCACCAAGATTAAACGTGATGCGTTCATGGGCTGCTCCAAGCTGAGCAAATTACAGCTGGGCGCCACTCCGCCCGCTGTTGTTGGCACCCCATTTGCCGATTGCCCCAGCCCCCGTACCTTAGAGCTGGTGGATAGCAACGGTAAACCGCTAAAGGGCAACGCATTTAAAAGCGCACAGACTAACTATCTGGAAGTTGACGATGGAGACAGCACCGATGAGCTATGGCACGGCTGGAGCATAAAGAAACCACTCTGCACCATCGCAGCCTCGGCCAGCCCCGCCGATGGTGGCACGGTGAGCGGTGCGGGTAGCTACGAAACGGGCAGCACAGTTACCCTCACGGCCAAGCCCAACAGCGGCTACAAGTTTGTGCGTTGGGTACAGGGCGGCATCGAGGTGAGCACCTCCAACCCATACACCTTCACCTGCACGGACGATTGCTCGCTAACGGCCACATTCGAGGAGGATGGCAGTGCCGATGGCGGCAGCACTGGGCTGTTCGATATTCGGCGCGAAAACCTTACCATCTACCCCAACCCCACGCAGGGAGCGGTGCAGGTGGAGGCCACGGGCATGGTGATGGTGTACAACGCCAACGGCCAGCTGCTACAGCATGTACCATCGTAGGGCAAGGTGCTGATCGACCTGAGCGCATGCCTCGTGGGCATGTACATCATCCGCGTGGGTAATGCCACCGCCAAGGTGATAAAGCTATGACAACACAATCCATGTATGGGCGCGGTACGCCACGCCTATACATAGGCATCCAACAACACGTAGAGACGGGCCCCCGTCTCTACGTCTATTGTGGGAAAGCCGAAACGCTGACAGTAGGTCGATAAAACATGGCTATTTGCATATCGGCACGGCCTGCTCATACATCTCGTCGGTAATGAAATAGTTAAAGGTGCAATATGTGTTTTCTTTTTTTGTATGGCACAACTCCTCGCTACGTCTATTTTCTTTCCAAAATTCATTAAAATCAAAGAAAACATACGACTTGGATGAGTTTATTATTACAATATGCCTACTTTGATCAAATACTATAGCAATAGAATCAATATATTCATAGTTAATCTCTATAGAATCAGCATAATATACATCCGAAAATAAATCCCTATTTTCGTGCCTACTAAATATATAACTCAA
>JAFTDN010000105.1 GCA_017454165.1 Bacteroidales bacterium
CACAGCCGAGAACGTGCATAGCAGCCATTTCTCCTCGTTGCTGCGCGAGATGAAGCGCAGCTGGCCCTCGTACTGTATGCCGTGGATGATGTCGTCCCATATTTTATCGATATTGGCCCTGTCGGTACCAGCGATCAGGTCGAACAGGGTTTGATTGCGCAGGTCGGAGTAGCCCATCAGATTCAGGAAGTTGCTGTTGGCGGCCACGATGTCGGCGGTGGGGTACAGCTCGAGCTTTAGGCTGGAGCGATCCAGGGCGTGTATCTGCCCCTCGTAGTACAGGCTCTGCTGCTTCTTCTCGGTGGTGTCGATACCGAGGAACAGGATGTTGTCCACCCCGCCCTCGGCGTTGCGCACGCAGGTGTAGGTGGCCATCATCCACAGCTCCTTGCCCGTGCGGCTCTGCATCTTCATGTCGCCCTCGAAGTGCTTGCCACCCCGGCTCAGGCCGAGCCAGATGTCATCGAACCAGTCGCGGTCCTTCTTGTTCACGAACATGGTGATGGGTTTGCCTTCGACCTCCGAGTTCGAGGAGTACTCGAATTTTTGGAGGAACTTGGTGTTGGCGTAGATGAGGATGCCATTCACATCGATCTCGGCCCGCACCATGGTGTGGTTCACCGAGTTGGAGAAGCTCACAAACTTCTCCGACTGCCTATTGAGCTCCTCCTGGGCGGCCTGCAGCTCCTCCATGTTCTGGCGCATCTGCTCCTCCTTCATGGCCAGCTCCTCGGCCTGCTTGCGCGATTCGAGTAGCAGCGTTGAGGTTACGATGTTGTTCTTGACGGTGGAGATGGTAGTGGCTATGCTCTCGGTGACCTTCTCGATGAACTCGATGTGGTGGGGCTCAAAGGGGTTGAACGAGGCCAGCTCGATTACGCCGTGCACTGTGTCGTTGAACTTGAGGGGCATCAGGATGACGTTGCGGGGGTTGGCCTGCCCCAGGCCCGAGGTGATTTTGAGGAACGAGTCGGGCACCTTTTTCAAGTGAATCATCTGGCGCTCAAGGGCGCATGCGCCCACCAGTCCGTCGCCCCAGGCAATCACGCGGTCGGCATACTTGCGGCGCTCGTAGGCGTAGCAGGCGGTCATCCGGAAGTGCACGTTGCTCTTGTCGGAGGTGTCGAGCAGGTAGAAGCCGCCCTGGTTGGCACCTACGTACTTCACCAGGTTGAGCACTACCTGGTAGGATAGCTCCTCGATGTTGTCGTTGTTGTAGCGCAGGATTTCGCCGAACTTGGCGAGGCCCTCGGTGCTCCATCGGCGCAGCTCATCGTCCTGCCTGCGCTGGGCCTCATCGCGTTTGGAGCTGGCTATGTAGTCGCGCAGCCCCACGAGCGCACGGTCGAGTGCATCGAGCTCCTCTCCCTCGAACTCGGTGTCGGTTTTGCCCGCTATCAAATCCTCCACGAACCTGTAGAGGCGGTGCTGGTGGAGCTGATCCCCGTGGGTGCGCTTGTCCACCATCGTATTGCGGATGGAGATGCTCCGCGCCACGAAATAGGTCACAAGGGCTAACATAATTGGCAGCATATCAAACAGATACATCATTGGCGATGCGATATGCTGCTCGATTAGGTATTTTCTGCCGAACGATTGGCCCTCCAGCATGGCCCCTGTGAACAGGGCGATTAGGACGAAGAGCATCCCGCTAACAAAGGCGATGGCCGTGTACTTCAGGACAAAGGGCTTGGAGTATTCGCGCTTCATGGCAAATAAAATTTTTTAAAGGTAGGCATTTTTGTGATGCCACAAAAATAAAACGCGCAGTTTTGCGAGGGGCAAAGGGTGATAGGGGTGGCTTCCAATCGCATATTACCTGTTGATTATCAACAAATAGTCCGGTGCCTGATTTTCTGGCGCGATTTGGTTTACGGTGGGCGATGGGCTTTGGGTTACAAAAAAATGGGCCGATGCGCCCATCCCGTCCGTGCACCATGCCGCAGCTGTATGAGAATGGGCGTTGCCAGCACGGCCTTGCCCCCGCTTCGCCAGCGGATGAGGATTCCCTCTGCGCACCACGGGTAAGCCTGAGCGGGGGGTTAGACATCGCAGAAGCGCTGCAGGGCCTCGTAGGCTGCGCCCACGCCCAGCTCGCCAGCTAAACTTAGGTCGCGGCAGCCATCGCGTTGCGAACCAGAGAGCAAACGCGCCAGCCCCCGGTTGTACAGGGCGCTGGCCAGCTTCGGTTGTATATCGAGCGCTCGGTCGTACCAACGTATGGCCCCTGCATAGTCGTTCAGCAACACGTGCATGTTGCCCAAGTTGTACATTATGTGGGCGTGGTGCGGGTTCTGCTCCTGCAGCTGCTGGAGCTCGGCCACAGCATCTTTGTAGGCCGTCATGGTGGGCTGCCCGCCCCCACTGGGGGCCGGGCGGCCCAGCTCTACACCCCCTGCGCCAAAGCTCTCCACGAAGCGGGCCATATCCACGCGCAATGCGATGGCGGTCAGGCGAATCCACAAGTTGTCGGGGTAGGCTGCGAGGGCCCGCTCTATGGCCAGATTGGCTTCGGCGAGCTTGCCTTCATCGGCCAGAGCTAGCCCCCGCAGCAGCGGTCTGAGGCTATGGTTCTTGGGCAGCAGCGAGTCCACTTGGGACACCGTCATGGGCACCTCTGGGCCCTCCTGCATACGGAGGCCGATTCGGATCTCCTTGGGCAGCCCCGAATCTATCGCCCCCACGGAGGCCTCGTCCGCCTCCACGGCCATGGCATTAGAGAGCGCGCCGATCACGGCGAGCCTGGCCATCGGAAGGAATGCCGCAGCCACCCTGAATCTATTCGCCTTCAAGCCAAGGCGCATGGCCGCATTGAAATCGCTCTCGAGCGAGATGAGCCGGCTGAGCCGAGCTGAGTCGAGCAGGGCCATGGGGCCTGCTTTCGAGCCGTCGGCGCTGTAGCGCTGCAGCAGTTGTTGTCCTGCGATATGGTCGGCCTGGGCTCCCTTTCTATCGCCCAGCCTGTGCTTGGCTAGGGCGCGATTGAGGTAGGCGTTGGCGAAGTCGGGGAAGATGTTTATGGCGGTGGTGTAGTCGTCTAGGGCCTCGCGTGCGCGCCCGTGGTCGAGCAGCATGTTGGCGCGATTGTAGTAGATGAGCACGTTCTCGGGGTTGAGGGCCGATAAGCGGTTGAGGTCGAGTATGGCCTCCTGCCACTGCCCCAGCTGGTTCAGGATTAGGGCGCGGTTGTACAGCCCCAAGGGGTAGCTCGGCTCCAAGCGCAGCAGCTGGTTGAGGTCGGCCAGGGCTAGGTGAGGCTCGTTGCGCTCGTAGCGGGTGATGGCTCGTGCCATGAGGGGCTCCTTATAGACGGAGTCGAGCTCCACGGCCCTGTCTAGGTCGGCCAAGGCGAGGTCGAGCTCTCTCTGGTCGAGCCGTAGCGCCCCCCTACGCATGTAGGCATAGGCGCTGAATGGGTTCAGGCCGATGGCGCGGTTGTAGTCATCGAGGGCACCCAGCGTGTCGGAAGCGAGCTGCCGGGCCGTTCCCCTGTTCAGCCAGGCCTCTGCGATGGTTTTGTCGAACCTGATGATGCGCGAGAATGCCTCCTGCGCCTTTTCGTATTCGCCTAGGTATAGGTAGGTTACGCCGAGCGTGTGTCGGAATTCAGGCGAGTTGGGCTTGAGGTCGATGGCGGATAGCGCCTCGGCCAAGGCCCGGCCATGCTGGTTGAGCCTATTGAGGACTATGGCCTTGTAGTTGTGGGCCTGCGAGAGCAGTGGGTTCACAGCCGAGCTACGGCTGAGGTCGGCCAGCGCGCCGTGTACATCGCCCAGATTGTATTTGGCCACCCCGCGCATGAGCCATCCCTCGGCAATGGTGGAGTCGATTCCAATTAAGGTGTTCAGATAGGGCATGGCCATATTATACTGACCCTTAGCCATATACTCCTCACCCTTGTAGAAAAAGTAGGCCTTATTGAGCTGCCCCCAACCGCAGTGCGGCAGCCAGGTCAGGCATATCAAGGCAATGGCTATGTATCTGAACCTTATCATCATGCGGGATATCCACGGGGCGCACCATGCGTGCCTATGGTTCAGGAGCAAATGTAGCACAATTTATGCCAAGCACCGCCGCGCTAAGGCCATTTAATGGCCCGCTGGCTCATTTTGTGAAGAATGCTCTGCTGGTAGCGGAGGGTGTAGGCCCCTGGGCGCTTGGGGTTGCGGCGCTTGGGGTCGGGCAGCACGGCGGCCTGCATGGCGGCCTGCGGGGCCGACAGCCCATGAGCAGCGCATCCAAAATGGTACTGGGCGGCCTGATGCGCCCCGTAGATGCCAGGCCCCATCTCTATGATGTTGAGGTACACCTCCATGATACGCTGCTTGGGCCAGCAGACCTCCAGGAGCAGGGTGAAGTAGGCCTCAAGTCCCTTGCGGATCCAGCTGCGCTTGGGCCACAGGCACAGGTTTTTGGCCGTTTGCTGCGATATGGTGCTCGCCCCCCGTAGCCGCTTGCCGCGCTGGTTGGCCTGCCATGCAGCCCGTATCTGCTCCCAGTCGAATCCGCAGTGCGATAGAAATTTGCTGTCCTCGGCGGCGATTACAGCCCTAATCAGCTGGGGCGATATTTGGCTCAACGGTAGCCACCGCCGTGGAGCTGCGGTCTGCGGGGGATCGCGCAGCATCAACCAGGTGGAGCTGGGGTTGAGCCAACGTAGGGCCAGCACCAGCACCCCGCTGGCCAGCACGAAGGCCACCACGCCTACACCCGCCAGCACGAGCATACGGCGTGGCAGCGAGCGGCGACGGGCTGGATGTGCATCAGAAACGAGCATGGGCATGGGCGGCTGGGTGGCAAAGGTAGCGCTTATAACGATGAGATGACGCACATTTTTGCGCCAACGCTTGCAATATCATCAATAAGGCTGTAAATTCGCAGCCCATAACCCAATACCAACAGCAAACCCAACACACAGACAGAAGATGAGAAAATGGTGCATCGATGACTCAGCCGAGCTGTACAACATCCACGGATGGGGCGTTAGCTACTTCTCCATCAATGAGAAGGGCAACATCACCGTGACCCCCAAGAAGAACGGTGCCGCCGTGGATCTACGCGAGCTGGTGGACGAGCTACAGGTTCGCGATGTGTCGGCCCCCATGTTGATACGGTTCACCGACATCCTCGACGACCGCATAGAGAGCATGTCGCGATCGTTCAGGCAGGCCGCCGAGGAGTACGGCTACAAGGGTCAGAACTTCATCATCTACCCCATCAAGGTGAACCAGATGC
>JAFTDN010000106.1 GCA_017454165.1 Bacteroidales bacterium
ACCCGCAAGCAGCGCGTGGCCATCGAGGCCCACGGGCGCTCCATCCCCCTGCTCGAGGTCTACATCCCCGTCAGGGGCACATTCGGTGAGGTCCAGCGCGTGATGAAGCTCGCCTTCGAGTTCGATGAGTTCGACATGTAGACCCATAGTAAAACTGGGGGGCGCAAGAGTGCGCCCCCCAGTTTTTATCATGATGCAAATAGATCAGCAGATCAGGCCCCCCGCCTCTCCTTGAACATCAGCGCAAAGGCAATCGCAACCACCAACGCGTAGGCTGCGAATATGTACCACACCGCCCCCCAATTGCCCAGCAGCAAGTCCTGCCCCCCCACGCTCTGCCACTGGCAGAACCGGTTCACCACCTGCTGCGCCACCAAGGTGCCAATGGTGGCACCAAATCCGTTGGTCATCAGCACAAAAAGCCCCTGCGCCGAGGAACGGATAGAGGGGTCGGTCTCTTTATCGACGAACAACGACCCCGAGATGTTGAAGAAGTCGAACGCCAGACCGTACACCACCATCGACAGCACAAAGCACCACACGCCTGGGCCTGGGTTGCCCATACCGAACAGCCCAAAGCGCAACACCCAGGCCAGCATGGCGACTAGCATCACCCGCTTAATCCCAAAGCGACGCAAGAAAAATGGTATCAACAATATGCACAGCGTTTCGGAAATCTGCGAAAGCGATATGAGTATGTTGGCGTGCTGCACCCCAAATGTATCGGCATAGGCAGGCTCGGCGGCAAAGCTCGAGATGAACGGGTTGGCGAAGCCATTGGTAATCTGCAACGACATACCCAGCAGCATGGAGAACACGAAGAACACGGCCATGCGTCTGTCCTTGAACAGCACGAAGGCCCTCAGCCCTAGGGTGTCGATCCACGATTGGTGTACGCCCGTGCGTA
This sequence comes from Bacteroidales bacterium, assembly GCA_017454165.1. Lineage (GTDB taxonomy): Bacteria > Bacteroidota > Bacteroidia > Bacteroidales > Tenuifilaceae > RGIG6076. The sequence goes on from JAFTDN010000106.1 coordinate 908, forward strand.
CCGACACAGCGCATGGAGGCAGGCTCAGGGCGTAGAGGGCCAGCAGCAGCCCCAGGGCGCCGCTCACCGCGAACTGCATGGGCGATGCCTGAAAGCCAGCCAAATCGACCAGCCACATGGAGCATATAAAACCCACCGTGCCGAACACCCTGATGGGCGGGAAGGCCCGCACGGTGTCCAACCCGCTACGCTCCAGTGCATTGTACGCAACGGAGTTCGAGAGGGCCAAAGTGGGCATAAAGAAGGCCACGCTCAGCGTATAGAGCGCAAATAGCGGTGCGAACTGCACTGCATCGCCCGCCGTTTGGGCGTAGTAGCAGGCGGCGAGCATCCCCATACCGGCCAGCCCATGGCACAGTGCCAGCATTTTCTGGGCGGACACCCAGCGGTCGTCCACAATGCCCATCAGCGCGTGCATGAATAGCGACACTATGCCCTGCACGGAGTAGAATAGGCCGATGTGAGCCCCCATCCCAGCAGGCCCTAGGTAGCGGCCCATGCTGGTGAGGTAGGCTCCCCAGATGGCGAATTGCAGGAAGTTCATCACAATCAGCCTCAACTTGATGTTCATGGCAACTATCATTTTGATTATCAGCTATTACGCACCTATCCTCATCCTCATACCAGCTCCCAATCAGCCCCATCTTTACGGTCGCGCACGGCCACGCCCATGCGGGCCAGCTCATCGCGGATGCGGTCGGAGGTGGCAAAGTCGCGGTTGGCCTTAGCCTGCTGGCGCACTCCTAGCAGCATGTCCACAAGCCCCTCCACGAGCTTGGCCTGCCCCTGGGCCTGCTGCTCATCGACCAGGCCCATGATGTCGATCAGCACGGTGTCGAACAACACCCGCAGGCGCGCTAGGTCATCGGCGGCGATGCGCTCCTTGCCCTCCAACAGGGCGTTGATGATGCGCACCGCATCGAACATCGCGGCGAGGGCCACGGGGCTGTTGAGGTCATCGGCAAGGGCCTCGTGCACCCGCTGAGCTATGGCCCCCACCTCCACCGATGATTGCCCAGCGGGCTGCACCTTGCGCAAAGCGCGATGAGCGGACTGCAGCCGGGCCAACCCGCGCTGGGCGGCCTGCAGGGCCTCGTTGGAGAAGTCGAGCGTGGAGCGGTAGTGGGCCTGCAGTATGAAGAAGCGGATGGTCATGGGGCTGTAGGCCTGCTCGAGCAGAGGGTGGGCACCGGCGAACAGCTCGGCGAGCGATATGGAGTTGCCCAGCGACTTGCCCATCTTCTGCCCGTTGATGGTAATCATGTTGTTGTGCAGCCAGTAGCGCACGGCCCCGCTGCCCGAGGCGGCCACGTTTTGGGCTATCTCGCACTCGTGGTGGGGGAACATCAAATCCATGCCTCCGCCGTGGATGTCGAACTGCTGGCCGAGGTACTTCGCGCTCATGGCCGAACACTCAAGATGCCAACCCGGGAAGCCTTCGCTCCATGGCGAGGGCCAACGCATGATGTGCTCGGGGCTGGCCTTCTTCCACAGCGCGAAGTCGAATGGGCTGCGCTTCTCGTCCTGCCCATCGAGAGCGCGGGTGTTGGCCTGCAAATCATCGAGCACACGGCCCGAGAGCTGCCCGTAGCGGTGCAGCTCGTTGTATTTGGCCACATCGAAATACACCGAGCCGTTGCTCTGGTAGGCCAAGCCCGCATCGATGATGCGCTGCACCAGCGCGATCTGCTCGATGATGTGCCCCGATGCCCTCGGCTCAATGCTGGGGCTCAGCACGTTGAGCTGCCTCAGGGCCTCGTGGTAGCGGTTGGTGTAGCGCTGGGCCACCTCCATGGGCTCGAGCTGCTCGAGGCGGGCCTTCTCGGCGATTTTGTCGTTGCCCTCATCGGCGTCGTGCTCTAGGTGGCCCACATCGGTGATGTTGCGCACGTAGCGCACCTTGTAGCCGTGGTGCCGCAACAGGCGGAACAGCAGGTCGAAGGTGATGGCCGAACGGGCGTGCCCCAAATGCGGATCGCCATAAACAGTTGGTCCACAAACATATAAACCTACATGGGGAGGATTTATGGGGACGAACTCCTCCTTGCGGCGGCTAAGCGTGTTGTGCAGGTAAAGCTTGGTGTTCATTTGTGCTGATTTTTTAACATTTACGCAGCAGCGTGAATGGGCGCATGGCTCTCATCGGCCCGCAAATGTACCAAAATTCGGGCACATCGCGCTACATGCCTTCCAGGTCCACGGCCTCTACGCGCTTTATCTCTGGCACATCGCGGCGCAGGCTCTCTTCCACCCCGTTGCGCAGGGTCATCATGCTGTATGGGCATGTGCCGCAGGCCCCGTGCAGCTTTACCCGCACAATACCATCATCGGTGATGTCCACCAGCGATATATCGCCACCATCGCCCTGTAGGTAGGGCCGGATGCGCTCAATGGAGGCGGCGACACGGCTCTCGAGATCCATCTTGTTAGTCATATCATTGTCGATTTGCTTGATTTACCGATTGGACTGCGGCTAGGCATTGCTGGGAGCGACCTCCGCCACTCGCTGGGCCACCCGTTGGGCCAGCTCGGCGAAGGCCCGCCCCATAATGCTCTCGGGCTGCGAGGCTATGGGCTGCCCGTAGTCGCCCCCCTCACGTATGCCCTGCACTATGGGGATTTGGCCCAGCAGCGGCACTCCGAGGTGCTCGGCTAGGTGTTTGCAGCCGTCCTTGCCGAATATGTAGTACCTGCTCTGCGGCAGCTCCTCGGGGGTGAACCAGGCCATGTTCTCCACTAGGCCCAGCAGGGGCACACGCAGGTTGGCGCCCGAGAGCATGCTGATACCCTTTATGGCATCGGCCAGGGCCACGTCCTGCGGGGTGCTCACCACGATGGCCCCTGTGAGCTTGAGCTCCTGCGTAATGGTGAGGTGGATGTCGCTGGTGCCCGGGGGCATGTCGATGAGCAGAAAGTCGAGCTCACCCCATTGGGTTTGGAAGAGCAGCTGCTTCAGCGCATTGGAGGCCATGGGGCCCCGCCATATCAGGGCGCTCTGCGGGTCCGCGAATAGCCCGATGGACTGCATCTTAACGCCATAGCTTTCGAGCGGGAGCATCAGCTCGTGCCCGTCCACGCTCACCGACTGGGGCTTGTCGTGCTCTACGCCCATCATCTTGGGCAGGGAGGGCCCGAATATGTCGGCATCGATGAGGCCCACCTTGGCTCCAGCCTGGGCTAGGGCCACGGCCAGATTGGAGGCCACCGTCGATTTGCCCACGCCGCCCTTGCCCGAGGCCACCATCACGATGTGCTTCACCCCAAGCAGCCGTTTGGGGCCCTGCTCGGGGGCAGGGCTGGCGGCGGGCGTAACATCGGCCACCACGGCGATGTCCACCTCCACGTTGGGCCCCAGCTCATCGGCCAGCCGCTTGGCGGCGGTCTTCCTGAGCGAGAGCGCGAAGGGGTCGGCGCGCTTGGTGAGCTGCAGCACGAAGCTCACCTTACGCTCGGCCACGGTGAGCGACCGCACCATGCCCATGGACACGATGTCGGACTTGGTCTCTGGATGTATAACCGTTTGTAGCACAGCGATTACGCCCTGCTCCGTCATGCTCATAGCGGCGTATTTATTTAGTTTAAGTTTAAAGTACAAAGGTAGCGAGAAAAAGCCAATCGCGCGTGCCCCGCTGCACAAAATATACGCGGCGCGAGCCCGCTAGCAGATGCAACAGTCTATATTACAGCACATTGATTGCTACACCGCAGGTTCAGCGAATGGCCCTTTGTGGCTCAAGCAGAAGTTGAGGTAGGTGATGGGCAGGCCCTGTGCCAAAAATTGCCGCTCGTAGAAGGTCCGTATGCCCAAAATGGGCTCATCGGGCGGCACCGTGGCGTATAGGTTGCTGGTGCATACGTTGAGCTTCAGCCCATTCTGCAGGGCCACTTCGCGGGTGTACTCCCATAGAGGCTGGCAGTCGGTCTTGAGGTGTATCAGACCGTTGGGCTTGAGCAGCTGCGCGTAGAGGTTCAGGAAGCGGCTCGATGTGAGGCGCTTCTGCGCCTTGGCGGGACGGGGCTGCGGATCGGGGAACGTGATCCAGATCTCATCGACCTCGTTGGGGGCGAACAGCGCCGGTATCTGCTCAATCCGTGTGCGGACGAAGCCCACATTGGGCAGATGCTCCTCGGTAGCAGTCTTGGCGCCGCGCCACAGCCGGGCCCCCTTGATGTCGATGCCCACGAAGTTCTTGCGGGGGAAGAGCTTCGACAGCCCAACGGTGTACTCTCCCTTGCCGCAGCCCAGCTCCAGCACTATGGGGTTGGCGTTGTTGAAGTATTGGCTGCGCCACAGGCCCTTCAGGCAGAAGTCGGCCTCCCTGAGAGATTCGGGGCTGGGCTGAAACAGGTTGAGGAACGTGGTGTTCTCCTGAAATTTCTGTAGCTTATTCTTTCCCAATACGTTGCAATAATTTATGGAGGAATCAATTGGCCTCTTCCATTCTGATGCCCACACCTGCCACGCCCGTCAGGGCTTCCACCCGCATGGCCTGCTGTACGCTGATGCTGTAGCTGCCAGGCATGGCGAAACGAGCCCCCTCTCGGTACAAATAACGGTTGTCGCGTATGGCTCCATGCCCGCGCCCCAGCCATCGGCCCATGTCATCGGCCAAGAAGCATTCCAGCGTATCGCGCAGGGCGGCTCCGTTGGGGGCCACTATGTCTATAAATAGGTAGAGGTTCTGGAATCGGTAGTCGGTGCTGCTGCGCACATCGAGCACTAGGTTGTAGCTACGGGCGGTGTCGCCCACGGGGAGGTCGAAGCGCAATGCGCTGTCGCGATACCATATCTCGCTGGGCAGGTGCTCAAAAGCGGTGAAGTACGCCTGGTTTGAGCACGATGCCAAGGCTAGGATGAATAGGGCCAGCGACAGCAGGCGGCACATGGCGGCGGGGCTATGCGTTGTCATTGGCCGGGGGCTTGCTGGCCGCGCCGCGCTCGGGGCGGTGGTTTGCTGCATTCTGGGGGCGGCGGGCGGCATTTGCTTTTGGGGGTCGGGCCCCCTGTGCCTGGGCGCCGCGTCCACCGCTGGGGCGATTGGGCGGGGCCGCTTGTGGCCTCCCCGCATCGCCACCGCCCTGACGGTTGCTGCGGTTGCCCGCAGGCCGCTTACTCTCGCTGGGCCTACGCGACTTGCGCTTGCTCCGTTTGTTGTCGAAGCGGTCTATGCTGCCCTCGAGCACGCTGTTGAACTCGATGGGCTTGACCTCAGGCTGGGGGGCGTACCTGCCCGTGAGCAGCGAGTCGACCTTCTGCCCGTCTTTGTTCAGGGCCACTATCTCCTTGACCCTATCCACGGGGATTTCGACTAGGTTCACGGGCATACTAGGGGCCGTGCTGTACCACATCACGCGCTTGAGCACATCGGTTTTGGAGTGGTAGTAGGTGCCCTCAACGGTCTCCAGCGGGATGCGGGTGTCGGGGAAGTCGCGCCGGGCATCGAGGTAGCAGTCGAGCTCGTAGTTCAAGCAGCATTTGAGCTTGCCGCACTGCCCTGCCATTTTTTGCGGGTTGAGCGATATTTCCTGCGCTTTTGAGGCATTGGTGCTCACCGAGGCGAAGTTTGCCATCCAGGCCGAGCAGCACAGCTCGCGCCCGCACGAGCCTATGCCGCCAATGCGCCCTGCCTCCTGCCTGGCACCTATTTGGCGCATCTCTATGCGTATGCGGAACTCCTCGGCCAATATTTTAATCAGCTCGCGGAAGTCGACCCTGTCGTCAGCTATGTAGTAGAATATGGCCTTGGTGCGGTCGCCCTGGTACTCCACATCGCCTATTTTCATATTCAGGCCCAGCCCCTCGGCTATCTGACGCGATTTGATCATGGTGGTGTGCTCAAGGGCCACAGCCTCCATCCACTTCTCCACATCGGCGGCCTTGGCCTTGCGGTATATCTTTTTGAACTCGGTGCGCTCGGGATCTAGCCCCAGCCGTTTTACCTGCCGCAGCACCAGCCAGCCCGTGAGCGACACCACGCCTATGTCGTGCCCAGGCGAGGCCTCCACGGCCACCACATCGCCCTTGTGCAGGCTGCTGCCGTTCACGTTGCGGTAAAAGCCTTTGCGTGTGTTTTTGAACTGAACCTCCACGATGTCGGTATGCTGGGCCATGGGGGGCAGGTCATCGAGCCAATCGAAGTTGCTCAGCTTGGTGCATCCCTTGGAGTAGCGCACCAGGGGGGCATCCTCGGATTGTTGGAGGGCCAGCACTACTCCTCTATTCTCTAGGTTATTATCTTGCATGATGCATCTGCGCTCTTTATAGATAGTGAGGGAGGGCAAAGATACAAAATTTTGGGTGAACACGACACGATGCGGCGGGACGAATTGCACAAAATTTCGAAAGAGCACCCCCGGTCGATGCACACACTGCTATGGGACTGGGGTGCTGCATTTACCCCCCATCCCAAACGGTTTCGGTGAACACCATTTGCCCCATTGGGCTGGCCATACAGTAGCATTGCATCCAATTCGACAGCCCAACGCTGCACGGAGGCATGGCATATTTTTTCCTAATCGGGGCATCCAATGGGCCCATTTCTACTTTCTGCCACTCGTGCATGGCCACGGCTATGCTCATGGCCATGCATTCATAAACATCAATATAAGGCAATTGGCCCAGCTATTCTGCTACAAATCGGCACACCACTGATATACTGATTTTTGCACCAAGCACCGTGCTTTGTATTTTTTCCACGATAGCATGGTACCGATATTGGCAATAGGCGGATGGGGCCAATAGCGGCGGGCCTGCAGCCCAAAGAGGTAGACGCTCTCATTGGTGCTATTGCTGCTGTGCTACGTCATATTCACCGCTTCCGAAAGCCTACGGCTGCATAGCATCCGACCATTTTGGCAGTTTTATGCTGACAGGATTCAATGTAACCACATTGCTCTCAAAATCAGCACCCAGAAGCCCTATAAAATTGTCCATCTGCCGACAGATTACGATGTGGTCAACCTCTCATTCGCCGCCGCGTTGCAATGTTGAATATTAAAATAATATTGACGCACACGATGACGCGTCTCATGCTATTTATTTTCGGGCCAATATCATTAGATAAAACATTAATACACAATAATATAAAGCTTCACCCCCGTCAATTCCCCCATCGCCTGTAGCTACCTCGGCCCTATGTGCTGCGAGAGCTTGAGCACGAAATCAGTGAAGACAATGCCCGCGTTGGCATTCTGGGCTATATGCTCGTTGAGCCTTGAGAGCTCACCCACTATGCGGAACACGTTCTGCTGGGTGATGAACGGCGCGAATTTGTTCCCGAACTGCTGCTCCTGCCCCGCCATGAAGCTCAGCTCGGGTAGCCCTAGGTTTAGCATCAGGCAGTTGCGGGTCAGGTCGATTGCGTAGGCCACGAAGCGTTTCACCTCCTCGCGCCCCATCCTAGCGGCATCTTCGGCCCAGGCCAGCAGGTCGAGGTAGCGGTTGGCGTAGCAGCTGCGCATGAGCTGCACGTAGCGCTCGAATAGCTCGCCGTCCTGCGTTTCGGCGAGCGCCAGCGCCCTGCTGAAGCTGCCCGAGGCCATGCGGCTGATGTCGGCGGCATGGGCTGCTGGCAGGCCGTGGCGCTGCTCCAGGGCCGCAGCAATGCTGGCCGCATCGATGGGCGGCACCATCACCTGCTGTGTGCGCGAGGTGATGGTCTTCAGCAGCAGCGAGGGATTCTCGCTTACCATCACGAACACCGTGCGCTCCGGCGGCTCCTCCACAATTTTGAGCAGCTTGTTGGCGGCAGCCACGTGCATTCGCTCGGGCAACCATATAAGCATCACCTTGTACGCTCCCTCGTAAGGTTTGTAGCTCAGCGTTTTAATCACCTCCGATGCCGTGACCGTGCTTATCATACCCTGCTTGTTCTTCATATCCAGCACACCGTACCACTCGGCTTCGCCCAGGTAGGGGTTCTCGAGCACAGCCTGCCTCCAGTGGGCCAGGATGTCGGATGCCCTATCATCGCGCTCAGCGCCCTCGGTCTCGGCCCGCTCGGTGGCCCCCACGGGGAACACTAGGTGAATGTCGGGGTGCACCAACTTGGCCGCCTTGCGGCACGCGGGGCACTCGCCGCACGAGTCGAGCTCCGTGCGGTTGGTGCACATCAGATACTGCACATAGGCCAGGGCCAGGGCCAGATTGCCCGTGCCTCGCGCTCCCACAAAGAGCTGCGCATGGGGCACACGGCCATCGCCCACAGCCCTCAGCAGGCGCTCTTTCAGGGGGGCGTGGCCCACCACATCGTTGAACTGCATAGCTATGCCCTCGTCAAAATATTCACCCCAAAGATAGCGCTTTTTGCGCAGCTCCACGCATGGGCCCGAATACAATCGGCACAAATATTTGACCATAAATAGCTTGGGCATATCACTTTTTTTGCCCGCCACGAGGGGGGCGTTTTTACTTTTTTCACTATTTTTGTATCCGATTTGCACGATAATCACAGCACAGCCATGATCGACATCGCTAGCTACAGCTTCAGCGGACGAAGGGCCATCATCAGGGTCGATTTCAATGTCCCCCTCGACAAGCAGACCCTGGCCATAACCGATGACACCCGCATTCGCGGGGCGCTGCCCACCATCCAGAAGGTGCTCGCCGATGGCGGGGCGGCCATCCTGATGTCGCATCTAGGCCGCCCCAATGGCCAGCCGCAGGAGCGCTACTCGCTGCGCCACGTGCTGCCCGCCCTCGAGCGGCTGCTGGGCCAGCAGGTGCTATTCGCCCCCAGCTGCGTGGGCTCCGAAACGCTACAGCTGGCGCAGGGGCTGAAGCCCGGACAGGTACTGCTGCTGGAGAACCTACGATTCCACGAGGAGGAGGAGGGCAAGCCCTACAGTCTCGGCGAGCAGGCCTCCGATGAGCAGCGCAAAGCGGCAAAGGCCGCGTTGAAGGTGCGCCAGCAGCAATTCGTAGACGCCCTGGCCACGTTGGCCGACTGCTACGTAAACGATGCTTTCGGCACTGCCCACCGCGCCCATGCCTCTACGGCCATAATAGCCGACCGTTTCAAGGGCAACTGCATGTTCGGCTTCCTAATCAACAACGAGCTGCGGGCCATGGATCACGTGCTGCACTCGGCCCAGCGACCAGCCATCGCCATCATGGGCGGGGCCAAGGTGTCGGACAAGATTCAGATCATAGAGAACCTGCTCGACCGCGTGGACACCCTCGTCATAGGCGGGGGCATGACCTACACCTTCGTAAAGGCCCAGGGCGGACGCATAGGTAGCTCGCTGTGCGAGGACGACAAGCTCGACCTCGCCCGCCAGCTCCTGCGCAAGGCCCACGACAAGGGCGTTCGCGTGATGCTGCCCACTGATGCCGTGAATGCCGACAGCTTCAGCGCCGAGGCCCAGACCTGCATCTCATCCATCGACCAAACCCCCGATGGATGGATGGGGCTCGACATTGGCCCCGCCACAGCCGAGCGGTTCGCGCAGGCCATATCACAGGCCCAAACCATACTGTGGAACGGCCCCATGGGCGTATTCGAGATGGAGCCATTCGCCCACGGCACCACGGCCATCGCCCGCGCCGTGGCCCAGGCCACAGCGCATGGGGCATTCAGCCTAGTGGGCGGGGGCGACTCCGTGGCCGCCGTAAACCGCAACAACCTGGGGCACAGCATATCATACGTATCGACTGGTGGCGGTGCCATGCTCGAGTACATGGAGGGCAAGGCCCTACCAGGAATAGAGGCCATAAGGGGCTAAGCCCCTCCCACACACGCGATATACCGCCATGACCACGAAATATTCATTCCTCAGCATCCGCACCGAGCAGGACTTCCAGCGCTCGGTGCTCAAACTATTCTACTCGCAGTACAAGTCCGTACCCATATACCGCAACTACATCGACCTGCTGCGCATCAACCCCCGCAAGGTGAACCACATCGAGCAGATTCCCTTCCTGCCCATACAGTTCTTCCGCACACAGGAGGTGTACCGCACCCTAAGCACCAAGCCCAAGCTGGTGTTCACAAGCAGCGGCACCAGCGGGGCCGAAACCAGCCGGCACTACGTAACCGAGCCCAGCGTATACGAACACGCGCTGGTGGCGAGCTTCAGCCACTTCTACGATGACCCCCGACGCATGTGCATCCTGGCCCTGCTCCCATCGTACCTCGAACGGGAGAGCTCATCGCTGGTGTACATGGCCAACCACCTAATAACCAACACAAAACGAAAAGAGAGCGGGTTCTATCTCAACAACACCGATGAGCTGGTGTCCAAGGTAAAGGAGCTCGACAAGCTGGGCTACAGAACCCTGCTGCTGGGCGTATCGTTCGCCCTGCTCGATTTGGCCGAGCACTACGAGCTGAAGCTAAAGAACACCATAGTCATGGAGACCGGCGGCATGAAGGGCCGCCGCGCCGAGATGCCCCGCGAGATGCTCCACAAGCAGCTATGCAAGGCTTTCGGGGTGAGCAAGATACACTCAGAGTACGGCATGACCGAGCTGCTCTCGCAGGCCTACTCCAAGGGCGATGGGCTGTTCCGCTGCCCTCCATGGATGCGTGTGCTCGTGCGCGACATCACCGACCCCATGCTGGTGCAGCCCAGCGGACGGGGGGGGCTCAACATCATCGACCTAGCCAACATCTACTCATGCGCCTTCATACAGACCGATGACCTGGGCATGGTGCATCCCGATGGCTCGTTCGAGGTGCTAGGGCGCCTCGACAACGCCCCCACGAGGGGGTGCAACCTGCTGCTCGACAGCTAGGTGCCGCTCGCGAGCACATAAGCACCCGCCGACCGCCAAAAACGTACAGCGGCCCTCACATCTGAGCGCCCACATCGTACATCAAAGTGCTATGGATAAGCCAACTAACATGTTTCGGCACAGTATTTGGGAATATACAATTCATCATACGGAAGCCCAGCCTAGCCGAATGGAGCATGGGCGGGCTACATAGCACCAAAAATCACTATCGCGAGGGACGGGCGAATCTGCAGCCCGTCTCTCTTTTTGCATTGAAGCGTAGCCCAATCAGTCCGCCGTGAGACGGTTCTGCCGCATACGGTTGTTGTACTGCTGCATGATGGCCCTCATGGTTGTCATCATATCGCGCTCACGCTCAGGATATTTCCCCCGCACATTTTGCTCCAGCAGCGGGTCGTCGGCGAAGCGGAACACGGACAGCAGCCGCTCACCATCGGAGAGGGCCAGCAGGCTGTCGGCAAAGAGCTGGTAGATGCCATTGGTGTAGTTCAGCACTAGCGGCTGCGTCTGCCCATCGAACAGGTTGCGGCCAAAGGCCACAAAGGGCTGGCTGTAGTTGAGCAGGCCCAGCACCGAGGGCCTGATGTCGACCTGCTGGGCCAGCTCATCGCGCCGGCCCAGCAGCTCGCCGTTGGGCATGTGGAAGATGATGGGTACGGCAAACACGCCAGCATTGGTCTGATACTCAGCGTATTGGGATTGATTGGCGTGGTCGGCAGTGAGCACGAATAGGGTGCTGTCGAACCAAGGCTGGCGGCTGGCCGTGGCGAAAAAGCGGCGCAGGGCATGATCGGTGTAGCCTATGCATCGGTGCATGGGCAGGGTACCAGCGGGAAAGGCATCGCGATAGCGCTCGGGCACCCGGAATGGATGATGGCTGGAGGCCGAGAACATGGCGGCGCAGAACGGCTGAGGCAGCTGCCCCAGCTCGTGGGCGAAGTACTGGAAGAACTCCTCGTCCCAGATGGCCCACATACCATCGAAGTGGCTGTCATCGGCGAACTCGTCCATGCCGTAGTAGCGCTCGAACCCAGCCACATTGGCGAATGCATCGAAGCCCATGCTGCCGTTGGGCGCGCCGTGGAAAAAAGCTGTGGCGTAGCCCTCACCGCGCAGGGCCGAGGCCAGGCTGTTGATGCGGTTGGCGGAATAGCTGGTAAGGAAATAAGGCTCCACCATCATGGGGATGCCGGCCAGCACCGAGGGCATGGCATCGATGGACTTGCGCCCGTTGGCGTAGGCGTGCTGAAAGTACAGGCTGCGCCCCATGAGCGAGTCCATGAACGGGGCATAGCCCCGGTAGCCCGAGCTCACGGGGGGCGAGTTGTAGGCGGCGATGTACTCGCGGCCAAAGCTCTCCAGGATGAACACCACCACGTTGAGCCGCCGCATGGGCCGCTCTGGGTGGCCCACGCGCTGCACGGGGTCGAAGCGCTGGGCCAGCTCGGACTCGGAGGCGAAGTAGCGCAGCTCGGGCAGGGGGCTATTGCCTATGGTACGGAGCATGGCGAAAGGGGTATTGAGCACTATGGCGGCCTCCAGCGGCTCGTTCACATAGGCGTTGGCGTTGCTCAGGGTGATGGGCCTAGTGCTGTGCCTGAACCCCCCGCGCACACCGCCCACCAACAGGGCCGCGCTCAGCAGCATCAGCAGCAGGCCATGGCCCACGTACACAGCCCTGTATGGCCAATCGGGATAGAGCGTGGGCCGCTGGGGGCGCCGGTGCAGCAGCACCAGCACCGTCACCAGCGCGGCATAGATCAGCACCATGTACCAGTAGTCGGCCAAGAACTGCAGCAGCAGCGCGCCGAGGTTGCCCTCGTGCCCGAACTCAGAGAACACCGAGGCCGTGGTGCGGCGCAGGGTGAATCGGAAGTAGATGCAGTCGGCGCAATTCGCCAGCAATCCCAATGAATTGAATATCAAAAACATACCACTTGCTACCTGCTGATAGGTACGCCCGTATCGGAAACCGAACGGCAGCAGCATGAGCAGCAGGTAGGGCATGTTGAGATAGATGGTGGCCGCAAGATCGAACCGCAGCCCCCCGCAGCATAGGCGCAGCAGCCCGCTGGCGGTGGTGCGGGCGAACAGGTCGGCGTTGAGCGCGTAGAATATGAGCCGGCACAGTCCGAATAGCAGCATCACCACCAGCAGGTTGTAGGCGGCGATGAGGTACGCGCTGCGCCGGGGGCTGAAGTCGGCGTAGTAGCGCCGCAGGCTGTCGAGCATCATGGCATAAAATTTCGGCGCAAAGATAGCCAGCCATCCCCTGGCTGCCAAAAAAAAATGCCTCCCCATGGCCCAATTGGGTGAAATATACCGTAAATTTACGGTCGGAGCAACGATGAGCCCTCGCAGACCATACATAACCGCCATGTTGTTGGTGCTGTGGCTGCTGGTTCCGTCCAGCAGCAGCGCAATGCCCCCATCTCCTCCAGATGGGAGCACCATCACGGAGCGTCCGCTTAGGCCCCGATGGAGCGACAACTTCGCCTTCGCTTTAGCCGGGCTATCCATCGGGGTGCTGCTCTACGCGATGATATCTGCCCAGAAGCGTGAGCGCCGGCACCACCTAGAGCACTCGGTGTCCTCCATGCAGCTCAAGGAGCTCTGCAACGAGCTGAGGGGCACACTCGCCGAGCGCACACACGAGCTGGAGCTAGCCAACGAGCGGGTGAATGAGGCCGAACGCATCAAGAACGCATTTCTAACAAACATCAGCCACGAGATACGTACCCCGCTCAACGGCATTCTTGGATTCTCGCGCCTACTACTGCAGGGCGACATCACGCAGCATGATCGGGAGCGCTACGGCAAAAGCATCGAGCAGCAGGGGGGCCACCTCACCCGCCTGCTCAACGACCTGCTGCTGCTCTCCAAGTTCGACACCAACCAGTTCACCCCCACCAGCAGGCCGTGCAACCTAAACCAGCTCATCGATGCCCTCTACGGCGAGTACTACCGCGCCGAGGCCGTGGTGAGCAAGCACCTGCAGCTGCTGCCTGTGAAGCCCCTTTCGGATCACGAAGCCTCGTTCAACACCGACCCCGACAGCATAAAGCGCATACTGCAGGCCGCCATCGAGAACTCCATAAAGTTCACCCACACTGGCTACGTAGAGTTCGGCTACATGCTCTCAAACCACAAAACGCTGATGTTTTTCGTAAAGGACACCGGCATGGGCATCCCCAAGGAGATGCAGCAGCGGGTATTCGACCGCTTCTTCCGCTACACCAGCAACAACGCCAACCAGCTCTACGAGGGCATGGGGCTGGGGCTCACCATAGCCAAAGGCCTAGCCCACGCCATGGGCGGGCACATCGACATGCAATCGGAGGTGGAGGAGGGCACAACCCTCCACCTCACCCTGCCCCAGGTGCAGCTCTCGGCCCCGAGCCACCGCAACCTGGGCGGACGCAAGGTGCTGCTAATCGACAACCACGTAGCCGACAGCCTCTACCTCAGCAAGCAGCTCGAGCAGGCCGGCGTGCGCACCATCAACCTGAAAAGCATCGACGACGCGGTGGAGGTCAGCGGGCTGCTGCTCGACCTCGATGCTGCTCTGCTCAACTGGCAGCTGCCCTTCACACGCGGCGATGAGGCCGTGATACAGCTGCGGGCGCTCAACCCCAAGCTGCCGCTGGTGGCCATAGTGCCAACCCACTCCACCCCTACCCCCGACCCCATCTGGTCGGGATGTCAGGGAATGCTCGCCCGCGATGCCAACCCCAGTATGCTATTCGACATGCTCGAGAACATATTCGAGGGCCAGAGCCAACCGCAGCAATAAACACTGGCCCCACACAATACCCCGCACATCCATTGCGTTTTCCCTAGGTTTTACCCCATTTTATTGCTATCATTGCACCCCCAAACCATCAGTCCATGGGCTTGGGCACAATGCACCAGTAACAAATTGAAGAACAACATAATATACAGGCACACCCTCATGCTACCGCTGATCGGCGCATTGCTGTGCGCATCGTGCAGTACGCAGAAAAACACCGCGCTCAGCCGCCGCTTCCACAGCGTTACGGCCTACTACAACTACTACTACAACGCCCGCGACATCCACAAGCTGGCGCTACAGAAGGCCGAAAAAGACTACGCCTACAACTACACCCTACCGCTGCCCGTGCTGCTGCTCAACGAACAGCAGGTGCAATCGAGCGTAGCGGGCGATATGGATCGCGCCATTGAGAAATGCACCAACCTGATAGCCAAGCACTCCATAACGGTAAAGCCCGAGCAGCCCAGGAAGGGCAGCATGTCGGCCAAAGAGAAGGAGTTCTACAACCAAACCGAATACGTGCGATGGGCCCGCGAGGCATGGCTGCTGGCCGCTGAGTCGCAAGCATGGAAAGGCGAAGCCGACAAGGCCGCGCTGGCCTTCGAGCACATCGCGCTGCGATTCCCCAACACCCCCATGTGGTACGCCGCCCAGGTATGGCAGGCCCGCATGGCCCTGCTGCGCGGCGACTTTGTGGATGCCCAGTCGCGCCTCGATGACATCAAACAGAACCGCAAGCGCCCCACGGACAGCAAGTTCGAGCACCTGCTCGAATCTACCTACGCCCACATGCACCAGCTACAGGGCAACACCCCGGCCACCGTGGAGCACCTGAAGAGAGCCCTAAAACACGCCCACGGGCGCCCCACCCGCCTGCGCTACACCTACCTGCTGGCCCAGCTACAGCAGCAGGAAGGGCATAACGCTGAGGCCGCCGAGCTCTACAAAAAGGCGCAACACCTGAATCCCCCCTACGACATGGCCTTCAGCATAAAGCTCAACCTGATAGCCCTAGGCGGCACCCAGGGCGAGGCCCTCAAACGCGCCCTGCACAAGCTAGCCCGCGATGACAAGAACCGCGACTACCTAGACCACATCTACTACACGCTGGGCAACATAGAGCGCCAAGAGGGCAACATGGAGCAGGCCATTGAGCACTACAAAACATCGGCCCGCAGCAGCACCACCAACAGCACACAGAAGGGCATGTCGTACCTAATGCTGGCCGACTACTACTTCGACAGGGGCAACTACCCTCAAGCCCAAGGCTACTATGACAGCACCATCGCGGTGCTCGACCGGGGGTACCCTGGATACGATCAGATTGCCAACAAATCGCGATGTCTGAACGGCCTGGTGGAGCAAATCAGCATCGTGCAGCGCGAGGACAGCCTGCAACGGGTAGCCCAAATGCCCGCAGCAGAACGCAACGCGCTTATAGCAAACATCATAAACACAAAAAAGGAGCAAGAGCAGGCCCTACAGCAGCAGCAGCAAGACGACCGGCAGCGCTCCATGCAGTATCAGCAAAACCAGCGCTACGGCGGTAGCCTAGGCTCCAGCGATGGTAACGGGAAATGGTACTTCTACAACCAAAACTCGTTGGCCTACGGGCAGTCGGAGTTCCAGATGAAATGGGGCAAACGCAAGCTGGAGGACAACTGGAGACGCAAGAACAAAGCCGAGCAGCTCGACATGGGCGTGGCCGACAACGCCAGCAGCACCGCCCCATCGGCCCCAGCACAGCAGCTGTCCGACAAGTCTCCTGAGTACTACCTAGCGGGGCTGCCCACCTCCGACTCGCTGCGCCGCCTATCCAACGAACGCATCAAGACGGCCATGCTGCGCATCGCCGAGACATACCAACTCGAGCTGCACGACCCAGAGGCGGCAAAAAACGCCTACATCGACCTGGCCAAGCGGTTCAGCTCCGACGAGCAGGCACCCATGGCCTACTACAACGCCC
>JAFTDN010000006.1 GCA_017454165.1 Bacteroidales bacterium
TAAAATCCATGGAAGCTGCTAGCGTGAAATGCCTGCAACAGATACATGCCTACCTCTTCGGTGGACTGCATGATTTTGCGGGGCAAATACGCACAAAGAACATTGGGAAAGGAGGCTTTACCTTTGCCAACGCATTGCATTTCAATATCATATTGCCTACTATCGAACAAATGCCGGAAAGCACTTTTGAAGAGATTGTTGACAAGTATGTGGAAATGAATGTGGCACACCCGTTCATGGAGGGGAACGGCCGCAGCACCCGCATTTGGCTTGACCTAATGTTTAAACGGTCGCTCAAAAAATGCGTTGATTGGAGCAAAATTGACAAGTACGCTTATCTCGATGCCATGCGCAAAAGCGTGACGGAAACCAATCCTATTAAGTCCTTGCTCCAAGGGGCGCTGACCGACAAGATTGACGACCGCGAACTGTTCATGAAAGGCATCGACTATTCATACTACTACGAGCAGGAGGACTAACTATAAACAGGCGAATTCCAAACGATTTTAAACCCCACCCCTCGCGCCTATACAGCGACAACTTGCCGTTACTGCCTATCAATTTGAGTTGCCGCAACGCCCCCGCAATCTCGGGGAGCAAATCCGTGTCGGGCGCAACTTCTGGGTTAGTATTCAGTTTGTTAAAAGAAAATGCTATTCATAGTTCTGCATCATGGCCTCGATGTGCTGCTTGACCTCGGCGCGGAACCACTCGGGCTGTAGTACCTCCACGGCTGCGCCACGCGAGAGCAGCTCCATACGGAAGTCGTAGGTGGGGGCCAAGCGGTAGCGGTAGGTGGTGTAGGTGTCGTTGGCCTCAACCTTGAACTGCGAATGGTGTAGCGGTAGCGTGTCGAGGTATTGCGCCTCACGGTTGGTCACGCGCAGCTCCACATCCTCCACCGGCTCGCCCGTGCCCGTTACTATGCCGAAGTGGTGGGCGAAGAACTGCGCCACGCTAAAATCGACGGGAACCGCCGAGGGCTGCGGCAGGATGACGATGCGATGTATGCGGTCGAGGCTGTAGGTGCGGGGGGCCGATGCCTCGGCGGGACGGGCCAGCAGGTACCAACGGCGGCGGAACAGCTTCAGGCCGTAGGGGTGCACCGCCAGGGTGGCTGGGGCAGCACGGTGGAAGCCCTGGTGGGTGATCTCCACGCACTGGGCGCTCCGTATGCTCTCCACCAACATGCTGAGCCAGCGGTAGCTCGACGGGATGCGCTCGAGCAGTATGCGGTCGCGCATGGCCGAGGCATCGGACACAATGCGGCTTAGCGAAATGGACTCCATCAGCCAGCGGCGCAGCTCACCGCCCGGCTGGCCCTCGCAGGTGCCGATGGTGTAGCCCCGGGAGCGGTCGTGCTCTATATCGATGCCAAACACATCAGCGATGGCCTGGCGATGATTGTGAAACGTGCGCTCGGCCAGCGGGGCGTGGGCATCGTTGAGCGAGGAGCGCTGCCAGCGTTCGCTAATCTCCGACAGGCTCATGGGGCCATAGCTGCTGAGGGTGTCGATCAGCCATATATAGCGCTCTATGTAATTCTTGGCCATAGCACAAGGTTTTGCGTTTCGGGGGCAAAATTAGGGCGTTCCGCTGCCAAAACGTAGCAGCCCCGCAAAAAAAATCACAACCCATTGGGGGCATACTCATCGTCCTCGGCGGTGCGGTCGTAGGCCATCAGGCGGGCATCCTCTGGCCGATGGGCGCGGGCATCGTACCGGCGATCCCACTCGCGGTAGTAGCCGAGCTGGGGGTCGGCGAACAGCGAGGGGGGCTCCTCGGCGGTTGGGCTGAGCTTGGCCACGCCCAGGCCCACCTGGCGTAGGGGCGTGGCACCATCCCAAATGGATCCCAGCAGATGCCGCGCCGCGTTCAGGATGAGCGCCGTAACGCTGGTGGGCTGCTGCAGCTGACATTGACGACGCATCACCGTGAAATCGCTGTGCTTTATGAATATAGACACTGTTGATGCGCTCACACCATCGCGGCGGATACGGTGGGCCACCACGCAGGCCACGCGGAACAGGGCGCGGTCGATGTCCCCCGGGGCAACCAAATCTCTTGGGAAGGTACGCTCGGCGCTGTAGCTCTTGGGGACACGAGGCGTAGTGCGCACAGGGCTGTCGTCCAGCCCATTGGCGTAGGCGTGTAGCAGCACGGCCTGCCTCTGCCCCACCGCCCGCGCCAGCACCTCCACGGGTGTGCACGCCAATTCGCCTATGGTGCCCGTGCCCTGGGCTACCAGCTGCTGCTCGGTCTTGGGCCCTACCCAAAGCAGGCTGCGCACCCCCAGGGGCCACATCTTGCCGGGCACCTCATCGGCCCAAAGGGTGTGCACCCGATTGGGCTTCTCGAAGTCCGATGCCATCTTGGCCAGCAGCTTGTTGGGACCTATACCCACGTTCACGGTGAAGCCCAGCCGCTGGTGCACCTCGTCCTTGAGCTGCGTGGCCAGCATCACGGGGGCGGAGGTGGCGCAGGGCTCGCTCATATCGATGAAGCACTCATCGATTGAAAACTGCTGAAGCACAGTGCTATACGCACGGCAGATGGCCATAAATCCGCGTGAGCAATGCTTATACCACTCCCAATCGGCGCGAACGATCACCAGCTCGGGGCACACGCGCAGAGCCTGCTGCACGGGCTGAGCCGTCTGTATGCCCAGCCGCTTGGCGGGCATGGAGGCGGCGGTGATGATGCTACGACGATCCGAGGGGTCGCCCGCTACCACCGATGGCACCAGCCTTATGTCGGACTGCCCATTTTGCATCAATCGCACCGCCGACCAGCTGAGGAATGCCGAGTTTACATCGATATGAAATATTACCCGCTGCATGAGATATGATGCAAAGATACATCATTTGTCGCCAAATTTTACTACCTTTGCAGAACGCACCAAACGCTATTAAAGCATGATACTTACCACCACCCCCACCGTAGAGGGCCGCACGATTGCCGAGTACCGGGGCATCGTGTTCGGCGAGGTAATCGCCGGCATCAATTTCATGAAAGATTTCATGGCCAGTATCCGTAATTTCACTGGTGGTCGCTCGCAGACCTACGAGAATGAGCTCGTAAACGCCCGTCAACAAGCGCTCCACGAACTTGAACGCCGCGCCCATGACCTAGGTGCTGATGCCGTGGTGGGCATCGACATCGACTACGAGGTGCTGGGCAAGGAGGGCGGCATGCTGATGGTCACGGCATCGGGAACGGCTGTGAGGCTGCGGTAGATGGAGCATGGAGCAGATTGTAAGCATACCCACAGAGCAGGTTGTGATGGCCTTTGTGGCCACCTGCATCGAGGCCACAGCCAGCACCCTGGGCGTGGACTACTCCGTGGTGTTCAGCAAGATGCAGCGGCTGGAAATGATTGAAAAATACATATACCCAAACTACGAAACGCTGCACCGCGAGAGCCGCGAAAACCTAATAAAAGATATAATCGGGTACATAGAAATGCGGGAGGGCCGGCTATGATTGATGTATATCATGGGGGCACAGAACCCGTGGCGCATCCCATCTGCGGGTTTGGCCGCCCGAACCTCGATTTTGGGCGCGGCTTCTACCTCACCACGGCCAAGGAGCAGGCCGAGCAATGGGCGCTGCGCGTAGCAAGCCGCCGAAATCAACTGCCATTGCTCAACCGCTACCAGCTCAACCGCAATGCCGTGCTGAGCATGGGGCGCTGCCGCCTTTTTGATAGCTACAACGCCGATTGGTTCGAGTTCATAATAGCCTGCCGACAGGGCTACGACCCAAACAAAGACTACGATTACATTGAGGGCGGCGTGGCCAACGACCGTGTCATAGACACGGTAAACCTATACATTGTAGGGCTGATGGACATAAGCACCGCCCTCGGACGCTTGGCACAGCACCGTCCCAATAATCAAATATGCATCCTGAATCAAGAGATAGCCGACAACTACCTCATCTACAATGGAACAGAAACAATATGACGACCCCGTGAAATCGCCCGTCGTGCAGGAGATAATCCTGTGCAACAGGATTGGCGCCATCGCCATGTGCCTAGCAAAACGGCTCGGAGTGGAGCCTCTACGGGCACTGTTGCTATTCTACCGTAGCCAGACCTGCCGCCATCTGCACGACAAGCGCACCGGCCTCTACCTCTACAGCGATGGGTACATAGCGGATGAAACAATGAGGGAATTCGCCTAGTTCCGTTTATCGTCCGCCGCGTATCGACAACGCGGGAAATTAGAACAACCATAGAATTTTCCATATCGTCCGTTGCGCAGAACGAGCCCCCCACTACAACGCGGACATCGACCAGCTAAAATAGCATCGCCGCGAACTAAAAATCACTGCTGGCAGCAACGAGCATATCGTAGAGCCTTTTACCAAGTTTGTCGCGATTAAACGTCTTCCGATGTACGAATGGGACTGTGCTTAATTGAACTTTCTGAATCCCGCCCTTGAGTGCCTCTATCTGAGATTTGTCTATCTTGAATTGTGCCACAGATTTTGTTGACGATATTGGAACTATAATGTTACCGATAAGTACAGCGCTATCATTTGGCCTAGAAGATAGGGCTTCGCCTTGCAGCTCTAACGTCTTTCCTCCAAATATCATAATTTTCAGTTTTGGGGACGGTGCGAACACAAGGTTTTCAGATGACAGCTGTACAACGATAAAACGTTCCTCATCGCTATTGCATAGAGCAGAAAATTTCATTTCACAGCCCTCTTTCAAAAGGATTTTGTGTGAATAACCTACGGTTTTAACTCCCGAACACGACACTAGGACAAGTAGTATCGCCAATGGTAGAACTCTTTTCACAAGACCATTGTTTTCCATAAGAATACAAGCATCATACCAAACAGCTAACAAAAATCATCAAATACATCTCCCCCTGCCCATTCTTCCCCCATGGCCAAGGTGAAGTACTTTCGCCCCCCATCCTCTTCGAAAAACGAGCCACGGTTCTCATGCACAAAGTAGCCATCCTCCACGGTTATTTTGCATAGCGCCCATTGTTTTGTCGCGCCTGGGCCAAGGTCTGATAACACATAGATGGCATCATCTTGCTGATTGTAGCCAAAGTCCAAAACCCTTCCGCCGCCCCCATATTGGTTGCAAGAAAACGGCTCTCCTACCTTGATGTTGGACAAATACGATGGCATCGAAACCGCTTGTGGACACATCAAAAATTCTGTGGGGGTAACCCAATTCAGCTGCTTTGCGCTCGGAGTTAAGGATTCCTTTAGAGACTTCCTCGCTTCAAGAATTTGCCTAGTTTCTTCCTCTATCTCCAGTTTTCGCTGCGCCCACGGTTTGTGACGCTCATAGAAAGTTCCCATACCGCCTGTCCATTTCGCCGCTTCAGCAACGGTTTGATCGTCAAAAATCCATTCGCCAACACCTTTGCCTCCCTTCCTATCTTTACGCTCATCTCTCATCTTAGCCCACGACATCCAGTTATTGTAGGATGCCTTTGCCTCGGCTGGAGTTACCGCTCGCATCCAAGCAAAATTTGGGTCTTTGCCCTCGTGTTCACGCAATAGTGCAGGATTAGCAACAAATGCCTCCATGCTGCCGCAGATGAGCTCTATCTTACGCCTAGTGATTGGGTTATTCAGCGCGTTCTCCAGCCTTGTGCACCACCTAAGATTTTCGGGGCGGTTGTTGCACCTATTGGTGTCGATGTGATCTACGACCATATTGGGTTCAGGGGGAGGGCCATGGAACGCAGTGCACACCACCTGATGCACACGGACGTTGCCCGTGAATATCATGTATCCATTTTCTGTGCTCTTAGTGCCAAATGTCCAAACGTTGTCCCATTTATAAACACGTCCGCCATCATGTGGTAGCCTCATAATAGCCCCGTTGTCGCGGGCA
>JAFTDN010000007.1 GCA_017454165.1 Bacteroidales bacterium
CGTCGAGGCCCACGCCGTTGGCTCCGCCCAGCTGGTTGAGCCTTTCGAGCAGTGCCTTCGCGCCGAGCTTCTCGCCGTCGATGGCCGTGGCCACGCCTTTTTCAAAGTGCAACGTCAAGTAGGTGGGCTCATCGGGCGCGTTCCACGGAGCCACGCACATCTCCAGAAAGCCCTCCTTGTCGTATTGCGGCTCGTTCATTGGGTCTTCGAGGTCGAGCCCTTCGTGGCTCAGGTGCCAAATATTCTTGTCTTTCGAATAGTTGGTTTCGCGGCTGATTTTCAGCGGCACGTTATGCGCCTCGGCATAGTCGATTTCCTCATCGCGGCTCGTGATATTCCACTCGCGCCACGGCGCAATCACCCGCATATCGGGCGCGAATGCCTTGATGGCCATCTCGAAGCGCACTTGGTCGTTGCCCTTGCCCGTGCAGCCGTGGCAGATGGCATCGGCGTTCTCCTTGCGGGCGATTTCCACCAGCCGTCGGGCGATGATGGGTCGGGCGATGGCGGTTCCGAGCAGGTACTGCCCTTCGTACTTCGCACCGGCCTTCACGGCCTCGAATCCCACCTCTGTCAGGAATTCCTCCGTCAGGTCTTCCACATACAGCTTGCTGGCTCCTGTCTTCATGGCTTTTTCATCGAGACCACTGAGCTCTGGCCCCTGGCCCACGTTGCCCAACACGGCAATTACCTCGCAATTGTCGTAGTTTTCCCTAAGCCAAGGGATGATGATAGAAGTATCCAGCCCGCCGCTGTAGGCTAAAACCACTTTTTTGATTTTTGCGCTCTCCATTGATTTGGCTTCCACGAATTTGGGGCGCAAAAGTACAAAAAAAGAAATCGACAGCAATTCAGGGCCCCATTTTTTTTACGCACACGCGCATGATGTTCATATTTAGCCTCCTAAATAGACTGTGGGCAAGCCATTCACAGCCCACAGCTTTCGATGTCGCAGGTCAGCCCGCACGGGGCTTCTTTCTGGGCGTCATCTAGAGGCCCCGCCTCTTTTTTCCCTGCGATTTGCCCTCGCCGTGCGTCCTCCTATTGGGGTTGGCTGGGAACCAGCCCTTGCGCACCCGCTCTCGCTGCTCGAACAGCTCGTGGATGCCCCAAAACGATGAGAACGCGAACACCCCAAGGCAGATAGATAGCATGTGGTTGCTCACGATCAGCGAGCCCACCAGTCCGAACAGCCCAACGAGCAAAAAGAGCCACTACGAGCGCACCCCCAAGTAGTACTCCGCCTTGATCACGATGGGGTGGAATAGCCCGATAATCAGGAAGGTGGCGAGCCCAATAAAAACGCCCTCGAACGAAGAAAGTGTGAAATCATGGAGCATACCAATCACGTATGTTTGCAGCCACAAACATACACAATATCACGCAGCATTCCATGAAAAATCGGCAGTCCCCTACAGCCTATCGATCTCAAGGGTTACTATGGTCTTGTTGAGCAGCTGGTAGGCAATCTCACCAAAAGCGTACACCCCGTTGATGTCGATATGCTTGCCCTCGAACTCACCGAACATGAAGTACGATGTGCAGCTGAAGCAGGCTGCGATGTGCCCCTGCTTGGCGGCCAGCATGTCGTTGAACGCCTTTTGGTAGTCGGCGTTGGGCCTCACGATTCGGTACTCATCACCCTCGTAGGCGGGGCTGAAGAAGGCGGCCTCGCCCTTGTCGATGTCCACGTACTTGGTGTCGCGGTTCACCAGCGCGCCGTTCATGCTGGTGATGAGCTGCGGGTAGCGGCCTATGCGCTGCTTCACTCCCTCGAGGTACTCGGCGATATTGCCGGGCTGCCCGTCTATTAGGCAGTCGCTCTGCACGAACGACGTTTTAGGGAATTTTAGAGCCGGCGTGGAGGTGTCGATGGTGTCGAAGTTCATAATCTCGGCCCGTGCGGTGTAACCCTCGGGGAGCCGCACATGCATGACTGCGGCCTTGCTGGTGGACAGGGCACCGGTGGTACCCACGCCCGTGGCGGGATGCACCCGCCCGTAGTCCTCGAGCCGGCAGCAGGCCACGTAGCCCACTATGGGGTTGTCGAAAATGCGGTCGTACTGCAATGAGTTGCTGGCGAAGCTGAAGTATACGGGCGCATCGATGGGCAGGATGAGCACCGAGAAGCCATTGTCGAAGCCGTGGAGGGCTATTTGGTGGATGTTGGCCTCGTCGAGCTCCTCTATGCGCACCTCGGCGGCATATTGGGTGAGGTCGTCCACGTAGATCATATCATCGCTGATCTTGCCCACCCCGTCCATGAAGTATGGGGCGGTACCACCTATCCAGCTCCCCTTGGGGAGGTTGCTCAGCATCTGCTCGCTCCCCGAGAGGAGCATCACGCGGCCTTCGCCGATGAGGTCGATGACCTCGTTGCGGGTATATAGCTTATTCATTATCACCAGGTTTTAAAAATTTTTTTACAATCGGGTTGCACGGCGAGCATGTACTTGGAGCATAGCAGGAACAGGTCGTCCACGGCTTTCTGGATTGTCAGCTTTCCAGCGGCTATATCCTTGCGCAGCTGGTAGATGCGCAGCTGCAAGACGTAGTTTTGGAATTCATGGTCGATTTCACCGCTCACCAACTTTGCCCATTCTGGTCGGTTCTTGGGAGGGATGGTAGGTTCGCTCATAGCAAAAAGGTTTACCCCCCTTTATACCCTCAATTGGGGCAAAATGTTCCGCTCTGCTACAGCGCTAAGGCCAAACCAAAGCACCTACCAGCCCTCGGGCAGGGCGATGTTGGGTACGCCACGGGCTGGGGCGAAGAGCGGGGCGATGTCGGCATCGCTGAAGCCCGCAATACCGCACCCTATGCGCGTTACGAGGAATACCAGCTCGGGGTGGGCCCTGGCAAAGGCGATGAACTCATCGACGTAGGGCCGTATGGTCTCCACCCCGCCATGCATGGTGGGGATGGCGTAGCTCTGGCCCTGTAGGCCCACCCCCTGCCCCATCACCGCGCCAAACCTGCGGTAGGCCAGCAGGGCCGCGCCACCGCCGTGCATCCCGTCCAGGTTGCTGCCAAATACGAACACCTCGTTGGGCGCCAGGCGTTCTATGGTTCTTGGCGACACGCGCCGCTCCTTTGCTTCCATAATTATCATGCATTAAATATCATGCGCACAGCCGAACGCATTTCACAAATATACAATAAAATGTGCCGCCCGCCCAACGAGCACAACCCCAGCAGGAGCTCTCCCGTATGATAGGTTTATCTTCGTAAACCGACCAACATGCAGAAAACGATAATGGCCGCAGCGCTGACCTCCAGCCTACTCGCCACGCAAACAATTGTAGCGCAGAGCGATAAGCCCACCGATGGGTACATACTCACCACCGTGCACGACCTGCCCTGCACCTCGGTGAAGAATCAGCAGCGCAGCGGCACTTGCTGGAGCTTCGCCACGCTCGCCCTGATAGAGGCCGACCTGATGCGGCAGGGCAAGCCCGCCGTGGATCTGTCGCCCATGTTCGTAGTGCGCCAAACCTATCTGGACAAGGCCGCACGCTACGCCCGCTTCCACGGGGCCATCAGCCTATCGGGCGGAGGCTCGTCGGGCGATGTGCTCAACACCATACGCGCCCACGGCATAGCACCCATGGAGGTCTACCCCGGGCTGAGCTACGGCTCGGAGCAGCACGTACACGGCGAGCTCGATGCCGTGGCTGAGGCCTACATGCAGGCCATCGTGAAGAACCCCAACCGCAAGCTATCGAGCGCATGGCTGCGCGGATTTCAGGGCATAGTGGACGCCTACCTTGGCCCCTTGCCGCAGCGCTTCGACCACAACGGACGGCAGCTCACCTCCATGGAGTTCGCCAAGCATCTAGGCATCAACGTGGACGACTACGTGGAGATAGGCTCGTTCAGCCATCACCCGTTCTACAGCAAGTTCGTGATAGAGGTGCCCGACAACTGGGTGCACGATGCCGTGTACAACGTGCCGCTGGCCGAGCTGGAGGCCATCATCGACCATGCCATCAGCAACGGCTACCCCATGGGCTGGGGCAGCGATGTGAGCGAGGACGGCTTCAGCTGGCAGCACGGGCTGGCCATCGTGCCTGATGTGCAGGCCCCCGCCCCCACCGATGGCTCCGACATGGCCCGCTGGGCCAAAATGAGCCCCAAGGAGCGCAGCCAGGCCGCCTTTGAGCGTCCTGGCCCCGAGCTGACAATCACGCAAGAGCTGCGGCAGGCCGCATTCGACCAGCACCAAACTACCGATGACCACGGCATGCTCATCGTGGGCATGGCCCGCGACCAGCACGGTACCACTTACTACAAGGTGAAGAACAGCTGGGGCGAAACTGGCAGGTACAACGGCTACCTCTACGCATCGAAGCCGTTCGTGCTCTACAAAACGCTCACCGTGCTGCTGCACAAAGACGGCCTGCCTAAACCCATACGCCAAAAGCTGGGCATAAAGTAGAGGGCTGCAGCCCAGCTAGTTGCTCACCCGCACGTACCCGCCCGAGATTTGGGCCGTATAGGTCTGTAGCGGATGCTCAAACCCCTCGGCCCAGCCATTGAGCAGCACATAGCGCGCCCCGCAATCGGGGCAAGTACAAAAGCCATCGGCAGGGCCGCCCAGCACCACCGCCACCGCCGAGCCCGATGCATGCAGGCAGTTGGGGCATGTAGCATCGTAGGCGCATACCTGGCCGATGTGCTTGTAGATGATGACCCCATTGCCCCGGTAGCCCTCCCCCCGCACCAGCACTGCATTGCCATCGATTTGCAGCGGCGAAAACTGCGGCTCGGCCAATGAGGCCTCTATGCGGACGGGCGTGTAGGGCACTATGCGCGTCTGCTCGTTATCAAAACAGGCGCACAGCACCACCAGCAGCGCAACGGTCTCAATAATTATTCGTATCTTTGTACGCATGTAGCCCATGAGGTTGGTGATGATGCAATATTACAAAAAAATAGTCGCACTATGCGAATGCTGCCTAATCGCGATGGCCACCGCCCATGCGGGGCCAACCAACCCCCTGCTGGGCACCCGCTGGGCAGACCTCGATGGTAGCATGGCCCACCGAGCCCGTGAGGCCCGCCGCTACAAACGGGCATTCAAACGCGATGAGGCCCAACGCACCCGCGAACGCGAGGCCACCCTAAGGCTCGATGCGCAGCACAGCAGCCGGGTACAGCAGGAGCATCTAGCCAAACAAACCGCGAAAACCCGCGCCATGATGGCCCAATCGGCCCAAGAATCGCGAGAGCTGCGCGAACGCGGCAAGCTATGGCCCCGCACCAAACGCAGGATAGCCAGCGACTGGGATAACCTCAAAAAGCAACACATAAAGCACAAAGCCATGAGGCAGAAAAAACGGCAACAGCACTAAACAACAGCTAACAAACAAACTGTACACTCAGATGAACACAGAGACCACGCTATACATCTTACTAGGAGCCATCTATATAGCAGTTCAGCTGGTGCGCCGCGTCATCAACACCAAGGTGCAGGACGTGCTAAAAGGCCCCACAGCACCAGGCCAAACCGCGCCGCAAATGCCCCCCACTCCCATGGGCCGCATGGCCGATGTTCGTGAGCTCCCAGAAATACCCGAAATGCCCGCTCCCACCTTCGCTCCCATAGCCCCCGACCCCTCGTTCGAGCAGCCGCAGACCATAGCAGCCCAGCCCAGCGAGCAGGAGCTCTACCCCAGCTACACCTACCAGCCCATCGACCTCCCCGAACCGCTCGACGGAGAGCCCGATAGCCCGCTACAGCCCGTGGAGCACCGCCCCGCCCTCCAGCCCGATGACGAGCCGCTGCCCCCCCTAGTGGCCGAGCTGCTCACCGAGGGCATAGACCCCGCCAAGGCCATCATATACGCCGACATAATAGCCCCTAGGCACAATTATTTTTAGCCAATGAGTGCCTAGGTCAATTTTTAGAGCTATATTTGCAGACCAAACCTCAGAGAGTTCCGAGCGATCGGAATTCTTTTTTTTACTAATAAACTGATTATCAACATGTCCAAAATCAGCTACCTGACCGAAGAGGGTCTAGCCAAGCTACGCGCCGAGCTGGAACACCTGCGCACCGTAGAGCGCCCCGCCTGCTCTCGGGCCATAGCCGAAGCCCGCGACAAGGGCGACCTGTCGGAGAACGCCGAATACGATGCAGCCAAGGAGGCCCAAGGCCTCCTCGAGCTACGAATATCGAAGCTCGAAGATCTAGTGTCGAACGCCCGCATAATCGATGAATCCAAAATAAACACCGAGCAGGTTCAGATTCTCAACAAGGTGAGAATCAACAATATAAAAACAAAAACCGAGCACACCTACATGCTGGTGTCGGAGTCGGAGGCCAACCTCAAAGAGGGCAAGCTCTCGGTGGGCACCCCCATAGCCAAGGCCCTCATGGGCAAACGGGTGGGCGATGTGGTGGAAGTACAGGCCCCCGCTGGCACAATGCAGTTCAAGATACTAGAAATCAGCATATAGCACCATGGCAAGCATCTTCACCAAAATCGTCAACGGCGAAATACCATCGTACCGCATAGCCGAAGACGACCGCCACTACGCCTTCCTCGACATCAACCCGTTGGCCGAGGGGCACACGCTCGTGATCCCCAAGCAGGAGGAGGACTACCTGTTCGACCTCACGCCCGATGCGCTGGCCGCACTGATGCAGTTCACCCAACGCGTAGCCCTGGCCATAGGGCGCACCATGCCCTGCAAGCGCGTGGGGGTGGTGGTGCTGGGCCTCGAGGTGCCGCATGCCCACATACACCTGGTGCCCCTGAACACGGAGGCCGACGTGGACTTCGGCAAGCCCAAGCTGCAGCTCACCCCCGAACGCATGGGGCAGATAGCCCAAACCATAGCCGCTGAGCTCAAATAGTCCCCACGCATGCACGAACACTGCGGACACACACACACCGAGCCGCACGAGCACGGCAATGTAACAGACACCGTGCTGGCCATAAAGACCCAGCTGTACGCGCAGGCCAACCCACAAGCTGCCGAGCGAATGCTGCGCGAGGGCTGCCGGCACAAGGTAAACCTCGGGATAGACGCAGTGCTGCTACGCCCCATAGCCCAGCAGCACCCCAACAACCACGAGCTGGCACTGGCCCTATTCCGCGATGATATGCGCGAGTGCAAGCTGCTGGCCACCATGATAGAAAGCCCGCTGGCCATTACCGACCGCCAAATGGATGAATGGCAGAAAGACCTCATCGACCACGAGATGGTGCAGGCCATGTGCAACATGTTACAATACAGCAGATTGGCCATTGCACGAAGCTACGAGTGGTGCCTAAGCAGCGATACATACACACAACTATCTGGCATACAAGTGATTACATATGTAATAGAACGCAACAAGCTGGAACGCGAAGTGGTGGAGCCCTACATAGAGCTGGCCGAGGAGCTGGCCGATGGCTGCGGGGCCGAGCTCACCCAAGCCATCCCGCAGCTCTTAGCGCTAATAGCCCAGCGCCACCCCGAACTGCGCCAGCGTGTCGAGGCGAGCGCGCATAGACTACAGCAACACAACAGCGCCACAGCCTCGGAAGTGGGCCGCAACGCTCTACAGCTACTGAATGATAAATAGCTGTACTACAACACTATATGCATCGACCACAGAATTTTGGATGCAAACAATTTTGGCAGCAGCAAAAATATGCCTACCTTTGTGGCCCCGAAACAAGCAGTTTTTAAACACACCCGCACAATGAAACAAGGAATTCACCCCGAGAACTATCGACTGGTGGCGTTCAAGGACATGTCGAACGAGCATGTCTTCATCACCAAATCGACCGTGAATACCAAGGAGACCATCAACATCGATGGCGTAGACTACCCCTTGGTGAAAGTGGAGATCTCGAACACCTCGCACCCCTTCTACACTGGCAAGATGAAGCTGGTGGACACGGCAGGCCGCGTGGACAGGTTCATGAGCCGCTACAAGAAGCACATCGACCAGAAGAAGAAGTAACCCTTTTGGCTCATAGCGGGGCTGCCCGCGCAGGCGCAGCAACCGCAGAATGCCCAAATAAGCTCACCCCATAACGGAGTGAGCTTTTGGCTTTTACGGCCATAGCGGATGGGGCAACAGCACGGCGAACAGCCCAGCATATCGGCCTATGACGGAGCCCAAGACAAAGCCATCTCGGGTTTTCAGGAAGGTCCATCGGGCCACCTGCCGCCAGAGCGCACCACCATCTACCAAGCGGAGCAAATGCCGCTCACGGCCCGTGGTGCTCGGCATTTGACTGACTATATGGGGCTGGTGCTGCGTTCGAGCCAGCGGCGCACCTCGATGCCCACCAGCGGGGCGATGCGCTCGCGCACCATGGCATGGTAGGCGTTGAGCCACGCCCGCTCAGCAGGCGCGAGCAGCGGCAGCTCGAGAGGCTTGGTGCTGATAGGGCACAGGGTGAGCGTCTCGAAGTCGAGGAAACGCCCGAAATCGTTGCTCAGCGCATCACGGCACACCATCAGGTTCTCAATCCGGATGCCGTAGCGACCATCAATATAAACTCCTGGCTCATTGGATATTACCATACCAGGTTCGATGGGGGTTTGCGACTGCGGGCGTATTTGCTGCGGCCCCTCGTGCACGTTCAGGAAGCAGCCCACGCCATGGCCCGTGCCATGCCCGTAGTTGAGGCCCTCGGCCCACAGCGGCTGGCGGGCCAGTGTGTCGAGGTGGCCGCCGTGGGTGCCATGGGGGAAGCGGGCCCTTGATAGGGCGATCATACCCTTGAGCACCAACGTGTAACGGTGCCTCTCCTCAGCGGTGGGCTGGCCCAGGTGCAGGGTGCGCGTGATGTCGGTGGTGCCGGTGAGGTAGTGCCCGCCGGTATCGAGCAGCAGGAAGCCGCTGGGGCCAACAACGCTGGATGTTTGGGGCGTTGCGCTATAGTGCACAATGGCCGCATGTGGCCCGTAGGCCACAATGGGAGCAAAGCTCTCGCCCACGAATCCAGGCCGCCCCTGTCGGCATTCGAGCAGCCGTTGTGCCAGCGACAGCTCGTCCATGGGCTCCCGCCCCACGTTGCGCTCGAGCCAGCAGAGGAACTCGGCTAGGGCCGCGCCATCGTGAAGCATGGCGATGCGGAAGCCATCGACCTCGGCGGGAGTTTTACGCGCCTTGAGGCTGGCCACCACACCTGGGCTACGCTCGATGATGTCCGCCCCGTGCCGCAGCAGCCCGCTATATATGTGGTAGTTAACCGCGTTCATGTCCACAGCCAGCGTCTGGGCACCGAGCAGCGCGGGCGCAGTGCCCTCAAAATCGGCATAGGGTCGCAGTTCAACCCGCTGGGCCACGAGGGCCTCACGCTCAGCCTCGGCGAGCTTCTCCGGGGCGATGAACAGCACGGCGCGTTCGGCATCGATGTAGCCAAAGGCCAATGCCACTGGGGTATAAGCGATGTCAGCACCACGGAGGTTGAACACCCAGGCCACCTCATCGAGGGCGGTGAGCAGGCAGACCTGTGCGCCCTGTGCTTGCAGGTGGGCGCGGATGGCGGCGAGCTTGTCGCGCACGGGCGTAGCGGCCTGCGCGTGGATGAACGCCCGCTGTGCGGGCAGCGGCGATCGTTGCTCAGCCCAGGCATCATCGGCAATGGTGCAGCTGGGGTTCACGGCGAATCCCTGGGCGGCGAGCCCCTCTATGTGCTCGCGCGCCTGAACGGCGGGGAATAGACGGCCATCGAAGCCCACGGTGCTCCCGGGCTCAAGCGCACGGGTGAACCATGCGTAGAGCGTAGGCGCATCGAGCTGGCCGAGGCGGCACAGCTCCACCTCGGTGTCCCGTAGCTGCTGCTCGGCCTGCAAATAGTAGCGAGAATCGACCCACAGCGCGCTGCGGCGGGCGGTGAGCACCAATGTGCCCGCCGAGCCTGTAAACCCGGTGAGCCATTGGCGCAGCTTCCAATGCTCGGGGGGATACTCGCTCAGGTGGGGGTCGGCGGAGGGCACTATGAGGCCCGCCACCCCGCTCTCCCTCATCAGCTCGCGTAGTAGGGCTATAGGCTCATGTTGGCTCATCGGCAATTGGCTGTAGAAATGGCGCAAGTTAGCATTTTTCCGCCGCAGCGCCCGCTCCCACCCCTTAAAAAACGCGTGGGCGGAGTTTTTACCCCCGCCCACGTGCCAATTGAACATATCAAACCAAACTAACCTTTCGTTTTTACGCCCCGCCGCAGCCCGAAATAGCGCGGCACACACCGCCTGTACTCGATGTAGGCATCGCCATGTGCCCCACTTGAACGGCACGAACACCGACAGCAGCAGCAGAGCCACCTGCAGCACGGTGTCGAAAAGGGCGTAGCGGCGGTCTCGGGCATCGTGCCATGAGGTGTCGGTGGCCCGCCTGCCGCCCTCCCTGAACAGGACGATGAAGAGGTACTGCACCACCACCAACCATAGTGAGGGTGTATCCAAGCGTTGAGCTGAGCTGGCTCTAGGGCCGTGAAGAAGTGTAATGTTGCCACTATCTGCTCGGTGTGTAAAACAGTTTCAATCACGCCTTGGTTGCGACCGCCATCAGCCAGTGCCGCTCCCCGTGCTGGCTGATGCTGACGTGATCAAACCCAGCATCGCCGAGGCTCCATCTGAGCGCATCGGGCTTGTAGATGCGCATACCGCTGATGAGGTGCTCCCACTTGTCCCCCGAGGGGTCGATGCCATCGATCTCGTTGACGATGGCGAACCGCCCGCCAGGCCTGAGAACCCTCCGCACCTCGGAGAAGCAGCTCCCGAGGTCGGGCCAAAAATATACGGTCTCGAAGGCCGTGGCGAGGTCGAAGGTGGCCTCGGCGAACGGGAGTGCTTCCACCGTGCCCTCTACCACCCTACAGCACCCGCCCCTGATGGCATCGGCGTTCACCTTGATGGATTTCCGGACCGACACGGGTGAATAGTCGATGCCCACCACCGTGCCTTCAGCGGCACGGCGCAGCATGCGGGCGATGTTGGCCCCGCCGCCGCAGCCGATGTCGAGCACCTGGGCACCCTCCTCGATGGGAAGCAACGACATGGCCCACCTGGCCAATGCCGCATGGGGGCCGCCGTTCATGCCGTTCACCATCAACCTGCCGAATAACCCCTCAGGTTTACGCGTATTGTTGAGCATAAAATTTAGTAGTCCCATAACGTTGAGATTTGATGTGACTGCTTACTTTTTGCCCACCAGCAACGCCGAGCCGCCGAGCCGCATCCACAGAGCCTCGCCCTGCGACATAAAGCGGCCCCGGGTGGTATCGAGCAGCTCCACCCGCTCGTAGCCCATGCCGATGAGCTTTTGCACAAAGACCCGCATATCGCCATAGTTCATCCGCGAGAACACATCGTGGATGGCAAACATGCCGCCCTTCTTGAGCACACGGAGCGACTCCAGCAGGATGGCCTGCCTATCGTGGCTGGGGATGTTGTGGTAGACGTAGTTGCTGACCACGGCATCGAAACGTTCGTCGGGGAAGTCGAGCCTCAGGGCGTTGCCTTTGGCGAATCGGATGTTGCCCACCCCCTCGGCATCGGCGTTGCGCTCGCACAGTGCCTGGCTGAACGAGGCGTAATCCCTCCCCCACCGGTCGATGCCCAACATGAGCGCCCAGGGGTTGCGCCTAGCGCAAGCTATGGTGAGCGCACCGCTGCCGCAGCCCACATCGAGGCCCTCTCCGCCCTCTGGGAGCGACACGAGGGCGGCCACGCCGTCCACAATTTGGCGCGCCATCTGCCGCCTGCCGTTGTAGGAGAACGCCCTGTACAGCAGCAACATCCACAGCGCGGCGAGCAGCAGCAGGGCGGCAAGCGCACTAGAGGCCGCCAGCAGCACCAGCCTGAGCGTCCCCTCGGGCAGAAGCCCGCTCAGCCCGAAGGTGAGGGCCAGCACCAAGCTCACCAAGCCCCCGCACAGCATGGATAGAATTAGCCCCTTGGGCATCCAATTTTTATAGTTGGGTTTCATGGTGCATTGGATTTTCGGAATGCTTAGAGGAACAAGAAGTATCGGGGTACACGCCTTTTGTACTCTGCGTAGCCATCGCCGTAGGCCCGGGCGCAGTAGCGCTCCTCGCCCAGCACCACCAAGTGGGTGGCGATAGCGAACGGCACCAGCAGCAGGGCCATCCAGAGCGAGGCCGAGGCCACGCACACGCCTACCATGCCCAACGTGAAGCAGGCGTACTGCGGGTTGCGCGACATTTTGTAGATGCCCCCCGTGATGGCCTTCCCCAATGGGGCCCGACAGTAGGCGTAGAACGCCGCCACGAATCCCAGCACGGCCACGACGTAGATGCCCACGCCGACATAGAACCACGCTGTTGCGAGCTTGAACGGAACGAACACGGACAGCAGCAGCATCGCCACCTGTAGCAGGGTATTGATGGCGGCGGCCAGCTTGTCCCTTGGGCTGTACCACGACACATCGACGGCACGACGCCCGCCCTCCCTGTATACGCCCATGAACACTAGCTGTACGCCCACCAGCGCAAACGAGGGGATGTAGCCATTGAGCCACCCTGGCTCAATGGCGGTATAGAAAGAAAGGCTATCCATATTATGATTAATAAACAGCATATTATCAACCCTACCAGCGCTCGGTTAGATGCAAAAAGGCGAAGGGCTCGCCAGTGGTGTTAATCACGGGTGAGGCCGTGCCCTGGCCCGTGGCGGGGTCGTAGATGTGGAAGCCCTTGCCCCTATCGGACGATATGCCAAACAGAATTTTGCCATTGTAGAGCCCCACGCCATTAAAGTTGTTGCCGCAGGGGATGTCGGAGAGGGTCTTTATGGTCTTGGCTTTGAGATTAATCTCCACGGGCAGAGCGGTGTGGTCGGCTAGATAGTTGGGCTTGGCTGGGTCGGGATGCAGGCTGTTGCACTGCAGCAGGGCGTAGAGCATACCGTTACCTGCGTACTGCACACAGCAGAGGTAATCGGCCATATAGCCCACGCCCTCAATCGGCGTTTCTGGCAGTACGAGGGCATAGTCGGGATCAAACTCCTGGGAGCCCTTCTTGATACGCAGGAAGCCCGACCTGTGCGTGGGCATGAACCCGAAGTAGCCCATGCAGCCGATGTATATGTCGCCCTGCTCGTCCATGAACATCATACGGGGATCCACCGGGCGCGAGGGGTACGAGAGGCCGCTCGTGGTCTCGGAGACTACCCGCAGGGGGCTATCGGTCTTGGTATCAATGATTAGCACATCGGACTGGGGTCTGTCGGGGTATGGCATCTGGTTGCCGCCAATCTGCCCCAAGCTCACGAACAGCAGGCCGTCATCGCGCAGCACCATACCTAGGGGGTTGGGGTCGTCATCGTTCGCGCCGTAGGCCGACAGGTCTATCTCACCCATCTTGGTCATGGTGGTGGGGTTGAAGACGATGAGCTTGCCCTTGTCCCATATGGACACGTATGCCTTGGCCTCATTCACCACGGTGATGTGGCAGGCCCCCTCGCCATCCTGTAGCTGCAGCGATGGCCCCTTTACAAGCCCATGCCCCTCAACGCGGTCAAACCTATCTAGGGTTTGCTTCTCGTGCATTAGCGAGGCATCGAACACCCAATTCCCATATGCCTGGGGTATCACCATAAAGGAGAAGGGCAGGGCGTTGGTATTGCTGTACGATGCAGGATCGATGCCCGGCACCAGCTGCACGTAGCTGGTGCCCGACATGCCATCGGGGTTGCAGATGGCCGAGGCAATCAGCACCTGGCCGCCGCTCACGGAGTCGTCATTTTTTTTCTTGTCGCATGTGCCCAGCGCCATGGCGTATAGGCCGATGGCCATAATTACGAAATGCTTGTTCATACAAATTGTGTGTTTATTCAACCATACATAACAATTATCTAAATATCAACGCATTACATATCTTACCTTGAAGGCCATGTTGCGCCCTGGCAGCGGGCGGTTGAACTCGGAGATAACCGTAGCGTTGGCGATGTTGTTCACCTGTAGGCCCACAATCAGGTGCTGGTGCATGAAGCTATGCTCCAGCCCCACATCGAATGTCAGGGCTCGGGGGATGCGCCGTTCCTGATGGCGGCTCTGCTCAAAATCGTAGAGATACTCCTCCACGAACGAGCAGCCCAACAGCATGCGGCTATTGTGCCCATGCCCGCCGAAGAGATTCTCGCGGTGTAGCTCAAGCCCTACATTGGCGTATAGGTATGGGATGTTGGGCATACGGCTCCCCCGCGTGGGGTTGGGCACAGAAGAGCCTACCTCGTGCTGCCGCACATCGCGCAGGTCTTGCAACGTGGCGTTGGCGTAGAGGTACAGAAATCCCGTGGCATCGGCCTTCAGCTCAACATCGGTACCCAGCGAGCGCATTTGTCCGAAGTTTTGGTAGTTCGACTGCAGCAGCCCTCCCACGTAGCGTATCATGTCGTCGAGGTGCATGTAGAAGCCGTTCAGCTCGATGCTAAGGCGGCGGCTGGGCCCCAGCTGGTGCTCAAACAGCAGCCCCAAGTTGAAGCTGGCGCTGCGCTCGGGCATCAGGTCGGCGGAGGGCATGATGAGGAAGCCATCGCCGAGCAGCTCCTCGTCGGAGGGCAGGCGGAGGTCGTAGGCCGCTGAGGCCCTGAGCAGCAGCTCGGGGAGCAGGCGAATGCGCAGGGCCTCGCTCACGCCCCAGTCGTTGCGCACGTTGCGCACATCGAGAATGTCTCCGTGGCCGAAGGCCGAGCGCTGCTTGGTGGTCATGTCGTAACGGTAGTACTTGGCCTGCAGCTGGTTGAGCAGCAGGTCGCCCGCGCTGCGCGACTCTAGGCATAGGCCCATCACCCAGCTGTGCATCAGGCTGCTGAACGTGGTCTTACGGCCCAGCGTGCGCTCCTTCAGCGGGTCGCTGGGGAAGCCCCGCACCAAGTTGGCCATGGAGTTCAGGTTGACGCTGTGGCGCTCTCCAAGTATATAGTTAAGATTCAACTTGCTGCTAAACAGATGCTTCAGGTTGTGGGCATCGCTGGGCGTGAGGCCAATCTCGCCGCCAAGGGCGGTGGCCGGCGGGTAGGTGGAGCCGTCCCAGCGGTAGCGCTGCATGGCCTTATCGACAAAGCGCTGGCTGGTGTAGGCGTAGATGAGGTCGAGGTCGAAGTCGAGGCCATCGGCCAGAAAGTTGTCCCGTTTCAGGTTGCATGGCAGCAGGAAGGCCGCGCCGGAGCTCATGGCCTCCTGGATGTTGTACTCAACACCTTGGATCTGTTTGTCGGACATGGTGAGCGCAGGTTCTAGCTTCACCTCATCGAACCACCAGCAGCGCGAGGTGATGCCGCTGCCCAGCACAAATCGGCGAAACCGGTCGTGCGAGCGGCGCTCAAAGTGCCCCCGCTCCAAGGGCAGCTCCATGGTGTAGCTGTTGTCGGAGTAGGTGTAGAAGCCGCCCAGCCCGAATTCGTAGCTGCCTTGGTTGAACTTGAGCACGGTGTTGGCCCTATGCGTGTTGAACGAGGCCAGGGTGTACGCCACATCGGCGTAGCGGGGCGGGTAGTCGCGGGTCACGATGTTCACGGCACCGCCCAATGCCGTGCCGCCCAGCCGGGCGGGCACCACGCCCTTGTACACCTCTATGCGGTCGATCATGTCAACGGGGATGTCGTTGATGTCGATGAAGTCGGAGTTGTCGGTCATGGGAGTGCCATCGATGAAGTAGCCGATGCGCTTGCCCTCAAGGCCGCGCACCGATAGGCGCGTTGCGCTGCCCTCGCCCCCAGTGGTGCGGAGCTTCACGCCCGCCGTTTTCGACAGCGCATCGTTGATGCTGCTCACCGTACCCTGCAGCTCGTTCATGGTGATGACGGCGATGGGCAGGGCGGCCTCGCGGAGCTGCCGGGCCTCGCTCTTGGCCGTAACGCGCACCTCATCGATGCTCTGTGCCTCCTCGTGCAGCTCCACCAGCAGCTGGAGCACCTCGCCCGCAGCCAGCTCAATACGCATGGAGCGCGGCCCGTAGCCCAAATGCGAGAAATACGCCATGAGCACCCCCACGGGCAATCCATCCATGCTGAACTGCCCATGGGCGTTCGTGCTGGCTCCACGGGCGGGGTGCTCCAGCTGCACCGTAGCCCCCACCAAGGGCTCGCCCGTGATCGCATCGACCACCACCCCAGCGAGGCCCGCCGTTTGCGCCAACGCGGTGTGCATGGCCAAGCATAGTAGCATGGCGGTGGGCCATCTGAATATCGAGCGTATAAGCGTTGCCCCCATTATAAACAAAACTATCCTGCCCGTCTTGCATCGCCGGCACAACGGGACTTCTGCCTCAAAAAGCGCTCGCACTGCTGCCTACGGTCGTAGCCCAGCATTATGCCCAAGATGAAGTCCTCCTCGGGCGTGTAGCGGTAGAGCGGCTTCAGCCCAATGCGGTTGATTACCCCCAAGCACTCGGGGCAGCCAAAGAATATGTTCACCTGCGAGCGGCTGAGCGGCTGCACCATGTAGGCTATGTTCTGCTGCCTCAGCCTGCGCTCGGCCTCATCGAGGCTGGCCTGGGGCATGGTGTGGAGCACTAGGTTGCGCAGCCCCTTCTTGTACTCGTAGATGTGGTGTATCAGCACCTCCATGGGTTCAGTCGGAATGAAGATAAAATGAGCTCCCCCCCTCCACGGGCCACCTGGCACAGCACACAGCCCGAGCCCATGGGAAGGGGGAGCGACAGATGATTATGCTCTGCAATACACCTATTACTTAAACTCGGGAGTGATGACCTTCAGCCACGCCTCAATGCGGGCCTTGGTCTTGTCGGCCTCATTGTCCATGTCGAGGGGGAGGCCCACAAAGCTATCGCCCTCCACGGCGGTGGAGCTGCTGTAGGAGTAGCCATCGGCCTTGGTGTGGCCCACCACCTTGCAGCCCAGCCCCGACACCACGCCGTACAGGGTGCCGATGCCATCGACAAAGGTGTCGGCGTAGCCAAAGGCGTTGCCACACCCGAATAGGGCCACCACCTTGCCCGATAGGTTGGCCTGCTTCAGGTCGCCCAGGGCCACCTCCCAGTCGTCCTGGATGTCGCCCACCCCCCAGGTAGAAGTTCCCAGGATGATGTTCTGGAAGCTGGCCACCTCGGCGAACGGACGGTCGGCCACATCGAATAGGCTCACCTCGAAATCCTTGAGCTCCGACTTGAGCATTTCGGCCACCTCCTTGGTGTTGCCCGTGGTGGAGCCGTAAACAATTGCAATGCTTTTCATAGCGTATCTTGGTTTAACGTGAAATGTGATTCTTTTGCGGGAGCAAAGTTGCACCCATTTGAACCATCCCCCAATACCATAAAATGGCTACTCGCCCTTATTACATCACCCCACGGAACGCCTAAACAGCTCACAATCAGCACACACCAGCATCCCATAAAATGGGGATGAGCGGTTCTGAAAAGTATTGTACCTTTGCCCTGTATAACAAAAGAATGCCCACTGCCATGAGCAACATCAGCATAGGCATAACGCCACAAGCCCGGGCAGCCGACGTGGTGATGGCCCGCACGGCGGCTGCCAAAGTATTCATGCTCCTCGACATCGGGCTGGGCCTAGGCGAACGCACGCTTGCCGATGTGGCCCGCCAGCACGAGTTCGACACCGATGCCCTGCTCGACATCCTGCGCGTTACGCTCGACACCGAGCCAGGTCGGCCCGCATCGAGCCGAACATTCATAGGCTCGGTGCTACGCTTCCTCAGGCAGTCGCACCTGCACTTCCGCTCCGCGCGCATCCCTGCCCTACGGGCCGCCATCATGGGGCTGGAGGAGGGCCTGCCCGACCGCTACGGTGCCATGCTCTCGCGTTTCTTCGACAGCTACATCAACGATGTCGATGAGCACTTCCGCTTCGAGGAGCTCACCGTGTTCCCCTACATCGAGGGGCTGCTGGGCGGACAGGCCGGCAGCACGTTCAGCATCAGCAGCTTCAGCACCAACCACACCAACATCGAGCAGAAGCTCCACGACCTGAAGAGCATCCTCGTAAAGCACCTGCCCCTCGATGGCATCAGCCCGCTGTGCCTCGGTGTGCTGGTGCAGCTCTCAGACTTAGAGGCCGACCTCAACGCCCATGCCGCCATCGAGGATGCCGTGCTCACCCCCGCCGTGGCGCTGCTGGAGCAGAAAGGGGGAGAGCATGTTTAGGTGCGTACTGCTGGTAGAGCCCGTCGACGTGCTCAGGGCTGGGCTGGCGGGCATCATAAGGCACGGGGGCATAGCGCTGCAGCTGATGGAGGCCCGCTCCATCCACAACGCCGTGCGCACCATGCACGGGCAGAAACCCGACCTAGTGCTAGCACCGCCAGAGCTGCTCCCCCCGCCCCCAGCACTGCTGACCGAGCTAGCCCTGCCGCAATCGACCCCGGTGTGCGCCATAATGCACCACCACCTCGCAGCACCGCCCCAGGGCAGCGGGTACGCCGCCACCCTGTCCATATTCGACAATCAGGAGGTGTGGTTGAGCCGTATGCGCCAGCTCAAGATGCACCAACACACCCCCAACACCCTCACCGACCGCGAGCGCGAGGTGCTCCGCCTGCTCACGCTGGGGCTGTCGAACAAAGAGGTGGCCAACATGCTGGGCATCAGCAGCCACACCGTGATTGCCCACCGCAAGAACATAGTGGAGAAGACCGACATCCGCTCGCTGGCGGGCCTCACCCTGTACGCCATAATAAACGGCGTGGTGAACATCGATGAAATCAAATAGCTGAAAAACAACACCATGCATGTATTCGCCATTCAGCACAACACCATTTGGGAGGATGCCCAGGCCAACCGCGATGCCCTTGAGGGCCTGCTGAACCAGGCCCACGGGGCCTGCCTGATAGCGCTGCCCGAGATGTTCACCACGGGCTTCAGCATGAACCCAGCCCCGCTGGCCGAACCAGCCGAAGGCCCCACCCTGCAGTGGATGCGGCAGATGTCCGCCCAGCACCAAGCAGCCATCGTGGGCAGCATCATAGTGCGCGATGGCGGGCAGCACCTCAACCAGATGCTGTTCGTAACGCCTGATGGGCGGGCCGTGCGCTACAACAAGCGGCACCTATTCCGCATGGGCGGCGAGCACCGGCACTACAGCCCTGGGGCGCAGCAGGTGGTGGCGGAGCACGGTGGATGGCGCATCAGGCTGCTCACGTGCTACGACCTGCGGTTCCCCGTGTGGTGCCGCAACCGTAGCAATGGCTACGACCTACTGGTAGTATGCGCGAGCTGGCCCGCCGCCCGCACGTTGGCCTGGGAAACGCTGCTGGCCGCCCGAGCCATAGAGAACCAATGCTACGTGGTGGCCTGCAACCGCGTAGGCCCCGATGGGCACGGGGTGGAGCACTTGGGGAGGTCGGCCATCTACAGCCCTTGGGGCGAACGGCTGGTGCTCGCCCCTGATGGCCAGCCAGCGGTAATCGGAGCGCAGCTCGACATGCAGGCGCTGCGCGGATTCCGCGCATCATTCCCCGTGGCCAACGATGCCGATGCTTTTGAGCTGCTCGGCTAGAGCCGCTTGGCATCATCCCCAGAATGGGAGCCCAGCTCCACGGCGAGTATCTGCTCGAGACTCTCGTAACCAATACGTTTGGCCAATATCTTCTTATTGGCATCGAGCACGTAGATTACGGGCGTGGCGCTGATGTCGTAGAGGTTGCGGAAGTTGGAGCCGATGTTGGGGTCCCACACGTGCACCCACTCGTTGAGACCGTTGTCCTTGGTGTAGCTCATCCACTTGGGCTGGTCGCCCTGCGTATATACGGCGAACACCCTCAAGCCCTTGTCCTTGTATTTGTTGTATATCTTGAGCACCTCGGGGGTGGTCTTCTTGCAATGACCGCAGTCGGGATCCCAGAAGTACAGCACGGTGATGCTGGCCTTGAGCTCCGACAGGCGCTGGTAGCGCATCTGCTGGTTGGGCATCCATAGGTCGGGGGCGGTTTTGCCCAGCATGTTGGGCTTAATGAGCTCCACCCGTTCGCGCAGCCTGCCCACCAGATTGCTA
Organism: Bacteroidales bacterium; assembly: GCA_017454165.1. Classification (GTDB taxonomy): domain Bacteria; phylum Bacteroidota; class Bacteroidia; order Bacteroidales; family Tenuifilaceae; genus RGIG6076. The sequence goes on from JAFTDN010000007.1 coordinate 19,945, forward strand.
TCGGCCCACCATGCCTCGCCGCTGAGGTAGTAGCGCTCGGCGATGAGGGCGAACGCGCCGTCCATGCCCATGCGGTCGGAGAGCTGGAACTTGTTGGTGAGATGCTGCACCATGTACTGGAACATCAGCCTGTTGGAACGTGTGCGCTCGATCACCGCAATGGCGGCAGCCACCATGCTGTCGGGCTGGGGCATCAGCACACGGTCAAAGTAGTTGTCGATGCGCTGCTCGAGTATGGGGGTACGTATTAGCCGGCTGTCGGTGAGGTCGATGTTGTCGAAGTAGTGGGCGCGGTTGTAGGCGTAGCTCCTCATCCAGCGCACCGAGTCGGGGTTATGGGTGCCCTCGGGCACCACGAATTCGGGTATGCTGATGGGCTTCATGGCCCTCACCATGGAGGCCAGCAGGGTTCCGGGGTGCTTGCCGATGATGCGATTCCACTCGGCCTCCACCTCTGCGTTGAGGGCGGCGAGCTGACCGCGCAGCTCCTCCTTTTGGGTATCATCAGCGGCCTTAAGCTGCTCGCCCAGCTGCTTGTTGCGCTCCTGCTTGTCCATCATAAAGCGCTGGTAGTCGGCAAAGGCCGAGTTCTCGGGCGACCCGCTGAAGTGCAGCCCATGCACGAGGTCGTTGCGCTTCGTGCGCACCTCGAATTGCTGGTTGCCCACCATCAGCAGCTCGAAGTACTTTTTCTCGGGCAGCACCACGAAGTATATGCCGCCGTGCAGCAGCGTGTCGCCGCTGAACGTGGCCCGCCCATGGGCATCCACTTTGGCGGTGTCGGCCACGTACATCTTGGGGCCAAAATGGTATCCTAGCAGCACGGTGGTATCGCGCAGCCCATCCACCGTTACCTGCACCCTGTAGCCCTTTGGCTGCGCCATGATGCCCTGCGCGGCCAGCAGCAGGACGGCCATCATCATCCTTTTCATGTTGCTATTGCTATATTTGAACCAATTACACAACGCTACACATGCTATATATACCAACCTACAAATATAGCGCTAATGCGGGCCATTTGGCACGACCGCGCCATAAAAAAATGGTCAGCACCATTTTTTGGAACCAACGCGGTGCCCAAATGTTTTTTTCGTGTAATTTAGGGGCGCTAATTCTCGCTCCATGAAAACCATAGCCAAGATAGCGGGTGTGCTGCTGGTACTTTTTGTGGCCCTATTCCTGGTGCTCAACATCGCTTGGCTCACTCAGCCCAAACGCACGCTCAACGTATTCATCCTCGACAAAACCGTAACCCACCCCAGCTGCCCCGAGCACAGCTCGCTCACCTGGCTGCTCAACCACCTACGGCTGGTGGGCCCCGATGGCAAGGCTTACCGCACCAGCACCGACTACTGGGGCTTTATGCCGATGGGCCATCAGCAATTCGACTTCCGCTCCATCCGCATCCACGAGATCGATGCCTACAGCGCGGCCTTCGACATGGCCTACTACGCCGATTGCTACGGCGTTCATGCTTTTGAGTGGTACAAAGATATGGGTGCCAAGAACATAGGTAGCACCGCGAAGGTGTACGGCGGGCTGAACCAAAACGACTTTCTGCTGCTCAAGCGTATGCACGAGGTCGGCAAGCTCATTATCGGCGAGTACAACATGCTCAACGCCCCCACCAATGCGCTCATCCGCAACAAGGCCGAGGAGCTATTCAACCTGCGCTACAGCGGCTGGTCGGGGCGCTACTACCCCACCCTTGACACAGCCTCGGCCTATGGCCCCCCGAGCTGGATGCTGAACCTTTACGAATCACAGCACCCTGAACCTTGGCCCATGCACGGATGCGGAATCGTGCTGCTGCACAACGACAGCCACCTAGAGCTACTGCAGCTCAACGCCGAGCTGCTAGAGGCCATCCCCACTATAGAGGTCGCCGCCGAGGAGCAGCAGACCTACGGCCTGCCCGCCACAACCCCCTACACCGGCTGGTTCGAGCTGATGTACCCCGGCCCCGAGGCCGTATGCCCGGCCAGCTTCGCCCTACAGCTCACCGAGCAGGGTGCCCAACGGATGCAACGGCTGGGGCTACCCTGCCGATTCCCAGCCGTGGTGCAGGCAGCACCAGGCAGCCCCACATTCTACTTTTGCGCCGATTTTGCGGAGAACCCCAACGTGCCATTCTGCGCCAAGCTTCGCGGCGGGCTGCTCATCAACGGGCTGCTCATCGGCAACGAGCACGAGGCCAACTTTTTCCAGCATTTCTACGCCCCGCTCATGCAGCACCTCATAGAGCAGCACTCCCACGTAGCCACACCACAATAGCGAACCGCCATGCAAGCCCAGCTCAGCCATTTCGCCCTGAACGGGCAAACGCTGCCCATCGAGCAGTTCGACGATGACCTTACAAATGGACAAACATCTGTTTACGAAGTAATTAAGATAATAAATTCCCGCCCCGTATTCCTCAGCCAGCACATGCGGCGGCTAGGGCAATCGCTAGCTCGGGCGGGGTTCGACCCCTCTTGGGCCACCCCCGTAGGCCCCACCATACAGCAGCTGCTGGGCCAATGCCCAGTGGCGCGACACAACATCCGCGTGGCTGTGGTATTCAAAGGCGATGCACCCCCCCGCACAGTGGTGTACTTCATAGCATCGAGTTACCCCAGCGCCGCCGACTACCGCCATGGCGTGGCGGTGGCCACCACGCCCGCCGAGCGGGCCAACCCCACTGCCAAGGTGGAGCAGCTGGAGCTGCGCCAGCGCACCAACCGCATGATGATCGAGCGCGGCCTGTTCGAGGTGCTGCTCGTGAATGGGCGAGGGCAAATCACTGAGGGAAGCCGCTCCAACCTGTTCGCGGTGCAAGGCGGGCGGCTCATCACCGCCCCCGATGAGGCCGTGCTGGGCGGCATCACCCGCAATGTAGTGCTATCCATAGCCCATCGCAGCGGGCTGCCAGTGGAGCTGCGCTGCCCGCATATCGATGAGCTACCCGGCATGGAGGCCATGTTCATCACGGGAACCTCGCCCATGGTGCTGCCGGTGCGGCAGTGCGGCGATTTGCAGTTCAATGCGCAGCATCCGATGGTGGCCAACCTAGCCCAACAGTACGCCCAGGCCGAGGCCGCTGACATTGGATTGGCATAAGTATACATAGCATATAATCAACTTATAATCAGCATAATACAAGAATTATGTAGCTTTACCTTTTCATCATCAACATCTTTACGTTTTTCGTGGTATGGCTACGACAAGCGGCTGGCCAAGCGGCAGCTGCGATGCATATCGGAAGTGCAGGTGGTGCTTGCCATCGTGCTGCTCAAAGGCTCGCAGAACGACGTGGGCGTGTTCTTCATCGGCCTGCTTGGCGGCAAATAGAGCAGAGCGCAACTAAAATAAAAATGGGCAGCTCCGTTTGGAGTGCCCATTTTTAGTTGCTTTAGCGCGGCTCGCGCTATTTTACCTCTTCAAAGTCCACGTCGGTAACCTCTTGGTCGGGGGATTGCTGACCGCCCTGTGCGCCTGAACCAGGGTTGGGCTGCTGCTGGTTAGCCTGAGCCTGGGCGTTGTACATCTCCTGCGAGGCGGCCTGCCATGCGGTGTTAATCTCGGCCATGGCAGCATCGATGGCGGCCACATCCTGCGACTTGTGGGCATCGCGCAGCTTGCTCAGAGCGGCCTCAATGGGCTGCTTCTTGTCGGCGGGCAGCTTGTCGCCAAATTCCTTGAGCTGCTTCTCGGTTTGGAAAATCATGGAGTCGGCGCTGTTAATCTTGTCGATGCGCTCCTTGGCGGCCTTGTCGGCGGCCTCGTTGGCTTTGGCCTCGTCGCGCATGCGCTTGATTTCGTCGTCGGTGAGACCCGATGAGGCCTCGATGCGGATCTTTTGCTCCTTGCCGGTGCCCTTGTCCTTGGCCGTTACGTTGAGTATGCCGTTGGCGTCGATGTCGAAGGTTACC